>JBGTDO010000036.1:0-41757 GCA_041748235.1 Akkermansiaceae bacterium
CTTCCCCCCTCCCGTCCCCCAGGGGAGCGGGGGGGAGCACTCGAAGAGCCCGGTTTCCAATTGTCGTCAGTGGGCAGTTTTAATTGTCGTCGGTGGTCAGTTCTAATTGTCGCCAACGCAATTTTTAATTGTCGCTGGACAGGGGAGAATCGCGAGTGAGGCTGGCGCGGAAATCATGGTGTCATAAGAAAGCAAAAGTTCGCGATCTTGGCAAAATATCTCTTGCTAAACCCGAGGTCTCCGGCATAGATTCCCCGCCCACGCCGAAAGGTGATGGTCAAAATCGCGGGATGGAGAAGTCAGGTATCTCGTCAGGCTCATAACCTGAAGATCGTAGGTTCAAATCCTGCTCCCGCAACCAATGAAGGCCCTAAGTTTCAAAGACTTAGGGCCTTCGCCTTTTACATCCGATAAACATCCCTTGGCATTAAACCTCCCCAGTTGGGGCGGAAATCCGTCGTGTCGTTTCTAGAGGCAGGCTCCCATCGTGAAGCCGTCAGTTTCTTCAGGAGCCGAAATATTTCAATTTCTCTATTCTCGCTAAAGACAGCACGCTACCCCTAGGCAGTCCGCTCAGATCACATTCTCTACCGGAAAAAGAAGCCGACAAAGTAGGGATGCCTCAAGTGCCTTAATCCGAAAGATTCAAGGACAGACCTCCTTTTATGAGGATCCGGAGTCGTGTTTCACGGTGAGGCTGCCTATCCTCGGATGCTGCCACATGAATTTCCCCACTCAGATTTCCCATTATTTCGAAAAGGAAGCGGGGCCTTTGTTGAACATCTGCGACCTCGATCCGGGGCAGAGAAGTCGGATCATCCGCCGTGAAAAAGATGCGAAAACGGGATTCAACCGCTTCTCATTCGGTAAAGAGTTTTTCGACTTCCGGCTTCTTGCGGACGACCTGCTTCTGGAACTCTATGAGAGCAAGTTTGCCAGGTGCCCGGCTCGGAGACCCTTTTACGGGGTTCTTGGAGAGGCTGATGTAGTGGGCGGATTGTATCGCGATCCTTACAAGATCAGGATGCCGGTTGAAGAGTTCGCCTCCCACGAACTCACTTTCATGTGCCCTGACCATTTTCATCTCGTCAGTTTTATGAAAAGGAGCGGAGGAAAGAAGGCGTTCGGCTTTCAGGTGCCCGAAGATTACTGCGAGTCTGAATTTCCCTTTTTTGGAAAGCTAATGACCTATCAGGAACTGCAAGAAGGCTTGCAAGAGCTGAAGATCGATCAACACCTTGAGACGCAGAGAAAAAAGAACGGCTGGTATCGCTACATTGAAGCGCAGATCTGGTCGGATCCAGAAATTCTTAGAAACAAGTTCCCGGAATGGATTGAGGTGGAGCCGGAGCCTTGGACTTACAACGGGACCACCTACCTGCAGAACTACAAAGCTATTAGAGCTGAGGGTGTCAAGGGCGATTGCCGTTCCACAGGCTCCTAACAGATTGCCTTGCAGGCTGCATTCGACGGTTTCAGAGTCAACACCGAGATGACAGCTAGATACGACAGCATCGGCACCACCTACAACGCCACACGGCGCGCAGATCCTCGCATCGTGGATCGCATCGACGCTCTTTTGGGACTTCCACAAGGGAGCCGGATTCTGGACGTGGGAGCGGGAACCGGATCCTATGCAAGGGAATTGGCTGAACGTGGTTACAAGATGACCGCCCTTGAGCCGTCCTCCGTGATGCGCGCACAGGTGAATACGGATTTCCCTTGCGAATGGGTCGAGGGTGTCGCCGAATCCCTGCCGTTTAGCGATGGGGCGTTCGAGGGAGCCATCCTCATCCTCTGTATCCATCACTTCACGGACATGGCTGCTGCGTTCTCCGAGATTCGGAGGGTCGTTCCAAGCGGGGCCATCGTGATTTTCACCTATGATCCGGATGCAGTTGAGAAACCGTGGTTGTTCGGTTACTTCCCCGCTTTTCGGGAACAGATCCGGCAGTCGTTTCCCTTGGTGCAGGCGATTGCGGATTGCCTCCAGAGCGGCGACTCCATCAGCGCCAGCCCTTATCCGCTTCCGCACGATCTGGCCGACGGTTTCGCAGGTGCTGCCTGGCGCTATCCGGAAAGGTATCTGGACAAGGGATTTCGCGATGGCACCTCGGCGTTTCGCCAGCTCGATGATGCGTTGTGCCAGCAAGGGCTTGCTGCTCTTCAGGCCGATCTGGAATCCGGTGCCTGGGACGCACGATTTGGAGCGATTCGCTCCTTTCAGGAATATGATCACGGCTACATATTCATCACCATCCAGCGATAAGATGATCATCCAGGAAATGCAGAACTACTACGGCCTGAGAGCCGGGGAATACGATGCCTCGATGGGTTACGACGATCATGAGGTGCTCGCCCGCCACCAGTCGGTCATTTCAGAGCTGCGGCAAATCGCAACGGGTAGAAACGTGTTGGAGTTGGCCTGTGGGCCCTGCTTCTGGACGGAACAGATCTCTCATTTCGCGGAGAGTATCACTGCCACCGACTTCAATGAGTCCACACTGGCAGAAGCTCGGAAGAAGAACTTGCCGTGGGATCGTGTTTTGCTGCTGCAGGCAGACGCCTACGATTTAGGTTCTATCACCGGTGATTTCAATATGGTCATGGCGGTGGATTGGTTCGCGCATGTTCCGAAGTCACGGATTGCAGATTTTCTCTCCGGAGTGATCCGCCGGATTCCGGATGGCAGCCCCTTGGTCCTGATCGACCAGACACCTGGCTCCGGCTCATTTACCGGTGAGACGGATGACGAGGGCAATCACATCCAAGAAAGAGTGCTGGCAAGTGGAGAGAAATTCAGGGTGATTAAGCATTTCTTTTCCGATGAGGAATTCCACGGGTATCTGGAACCCCACCTCTGGGATCTCACAATCAGGAGATTTCTCGATTGTCGAAGGATTCTGGTTCACGGCATTACGAAGCGAGAAGAATGTGCGATTCGTGCCATTGAGCAAACGCACCCGACCCAATAGCAACCTTAGACCAACACCCGAAGTTTCCATGCCGCCGCCCATCCGAGTCGAAATCGAGCCATATTCCGCAACTTGGCCGGAGCTTGCCCACCAGGAGATGGAACTGCTGTCCAGTGCCTTTGGTGGGCGTGTTGGTGGAATTCACCATATCGGTTCCACGTCGATACGCGGACTCGCGGCCAAACCGGTCATTGATCTCATGGCGGTCGCTCCCGACCTTGATTTCCTCGATGATGCCTTGCCTGAACTTGATCGTCTGGGCTTTCGCGGCTGGGGACAGCTGGGAATCACGGGACGGCGCTACTTCACCAAAGACACGGATGCGGGCAAGCGAATAGTTCAACTTCACAGCTTCCCTCAGGGATCGCCTCATGTCGAACGACACCTAGCGTTTCGAGATTATCTGAGAGCACACCCCGACATTGCCTCGGGCTACGAGACGGAGAAACAACGTTGCGCCGCTCTTTTTTTGAAAACTCTCATTCCTACTCGGACTGCAAGGCGGAATGGATCATTGGTGCCGAGGCTACGGCATTGCGATGGTATCGAGGCCAGCGGACGATCAAATCGAATCGCACGGATGAATGAAAAGACTCGAAATTCCACCTGCTCGCATGAAAAATGTCCGATCCAGCCGACTTCCAGACATTTTGAGCGGAAATGCACCCGAAGAACTCTGAATACCCGTTCAGGATCAGCTAGCAGATTCTCATGAAACATTTTCCGAATGTTTACACAGACCAAGTGATTTTTTGCCAGGAATTGGCAAATCGACCGAGGGCGGCAGCTTGATTAGTCATCACCTGCTGTAATCGATAGACCTGAACGTATACACACGGAACCATATATTTTTCTTGCCTTCCAAAAAACAGATAGCTATCCGTCTCTCCGCGATCATTTGCTCGCCCACCTTTTTTAGCCACATGAACATAATGCCCTACCTCCTAATTCGAGCCTCCTGGAATCCAGGAGAAGGGCGTTGTCTGATGGTTTGAAACCAAATCCAGCCAGCCCCGGAAATCGATACGCGGGCTGCTTGATCAATGAGTTTGGAAGCCGCCCGCCTCGACAGCGGGCTTTCTTATTCCAGTCTCCATGTTCCATTCCAAACAACCTTCGCCAGCAGCTTTGCTCTGGCAGCTCATGCTCGGCTTCCGCGGTAAATACGCGTGGGCCATTGCTGCCTTGTTCGCATTCACGGCCATCAATTACGTGACGCCCCTAGTCGCCAGCGCGACCATCGATTTCGCGCTTTCGCAAGAGCCGCGGGAAGGTCGTCTGACTTCGGGCATCATCGGCCTGATGGGTGGTGCGGACTTCGTCCGGGAGCGCCTGTGGTTTCCTGCATTGCTGATGTTGTTACTCACCCTTATCGCCGGTGGATTCAGCTATTTGAAAGGACGTTTCGCGGCGGAAGCCTCGGATGGTATCGCCCGCCGCTTGAAGGACAGGCTTTACGATCACCTTCAGCACCTACCTGCTAGTTATCACGACCGTGCGGAAACCGGAGATCTCATCCAACGCTGCACCTCCGATGTCGAAACGCTGCGCCTCGCCATTTCCACCCAGGTAGTGGACGTGAGCAACGCCGTGCTCCTGCTTCTAACAGCTCTTCCCATCATGGTGATGTTGGACGGGCGGATGACGCTCGCTTCCTTCGTGCTGGTCGGTCCGATCATCCTCTTCGGCTACATCTACATGGGCAAAGTGAAACACCTCTTCACCGAGGTGGCGGAGGCGGAAGGACAGGTCACGCGAGTCGTGCAGGAAAACCTGACAGGACTGCGTGTCGTCCGAGCCTTTGCCCGGCAGGATTTTGAAATCGCGAAATTCGCGATTCCCAACCAACAATACCGCGACCGCAACCTGCGCTTGTTGCGCGTCATGAGCTGGTATTGGTCCACCTCGGATCTGATCGTACTTACCCAGCAAGGAATCGTGCTTTTCACCGGAGCGTATTTCATTTCCCAAGGCACGCTGACCGTCGGCACCTTGTTCGCCTTCATCATGTTCCTGAATATGCTGCTGTGGCCGGTGCGGCAGATGGGCCGGACATTGACCGATCTCGGAAAATCGGTGGTCGCGCTGACCCGCTTGGGCGAAATACTCGCGGTGCCCGAGGAAAGCGTTCCTGAATCCCCAGTCACCCCAGAAACTCCAGCTGGAAAGATCGAAGTCACGGACCTGGTTTTCGGCCACGGCGAAGCCAGCGCGGCGATCAACGGAATCTCGTTCACTGTCGAGCCAGGCGAGACGCTGGCGATTCTCGGCCCATCGGGCTCGGGGAAATCGACCATCATGCACTTGCTACTACGTCTCTACGATTACCACTCGGGATCGATCAGGTTCGACGGCCATGAGCTGCACGACCTTGACCGGCAGTGGGTGCGCTCGCAGTTCAGCGTCGTGATGCAAGAGCCGTTTCTGTTCTCGAAAACCATAGGCGAAAACATCCGCCTCGGTCGCAACGGCGCGGTCAGCGAGGAAATCAACGAAGCCGCCCGCGTGGCGGACATCCACGACACGATCAACGGCTTCCCATCCGGCTACTCGACTCTGGTCGGCGAGCGTGGCATCACCTTGTCTGGCGGTCAGCGCCAGCGCGTCGCCTTGGCGCGTGCGTTGTTGCAAGATACGCCTGTCCTGCTTTTGGACGACGCCCTCAGCGCCGTGGATGCGGAAACCGAGTCAACCATCCTCGAAGCCCTTCGCAGCCGCCACGGCAGGCGCACGACAATCGTCATCGCCCACCGGCTCTCGACGCTGGCACATGCCGACAAGGTCATCGTGCTGGAAGGCGGCCGTGTCATCCAACACGGCACCCACGCCGAACTCGCTGCACAGGACGGCCTCTACCGCCGCCTCTGGACGATCCAGAACTCGCTTGAGAATGAAATGATGGAATCCACCACCCAATGAAAGAAGAACCGCAGGAAGATGTATTCAGCGACAAACTCGATCTGAGCTTATGGATGCGCGTGTTCCGCCACGCCCTGCCCTACAAGCGACTGCTCATTCCGCTTGCGATTTCCGCCGTGGGAATCGCGGTGGTGGACGCGAGCTTCGCGCTGGTCACCCGCTGGGCTGTGGACGATGTCGTGGCAGCCGGAAACGTGTTGAACCTGTGGCCGCACATCGCGGTTTACGGACTTCTGACCTTGATGCTTTCAGGTGGCGTCCTTGTCTTCATCAACGCAGCAGGCGGCCTCTCCAGCCACATGAGCCACGACATACGCGCGGAAAGTTTCAAGCGCTTGCAGGAGCTAGAATTCGCCTACTTCGACCACCGCCCGACCGGCTGGCTGATCTCGCGGCTGACCTCGGATTGCGACAAGCTCGCGCGTATTATTTCGTGGGGCAGCCTCGATCTGGTCTGGGCCTTGTGTCTGGTTTTCATGATCGCAGTCATCTTGGTCGTCTTGCATCCCGTGCTCGGCCTGCTGATTCTTTCCGTCGTGCCGCCGTTGATCTACATCAGCGCGATCTTCCAGAAAAAACTGCTACTCAGCTCACGCGACACCCGCAAGTTTAACTCGATGATCACCGCCTCCTTCGCAGAGGCGCTGCAAGGACTGCGCACCAGCAAGGCACTGGTTAGGGAAAAGGAAAGCCTTGGGGAGTTCCAGGGACTTTCCACGCAGATGTATGGCGTCTCGATGCAGAACGCCCTGCAATCCGCCGTCTATATCCCCATCGTCCTTACCCTCGGCAGCCTCGCCGCTGGCATCGCCCTCTGGCGCGGTGGCGCGGATGTGATCGATGAAACGCTAAGCCTTGGAACGCTTGTCGCCTTCATCTTCTACGCAGGTCAGTTCTTCAATCCCATCAACCGCATCGCCGAGGTGCTAGTGCAAATGCAAGGCGCCCAGGCCGCCGGCGAGCGCGTGCTGAGCCTGCTCGCCACCGTGCCTGGGATCAGCGATAGCGACGAAGTCACGAAACGCCTCGAAACCCAAAACCACCCACCCGGCATGGCACCGGATGGTTTCCCTGATGGCGTCGAACAGCTCGAATTCCGCCACGTCGATTTCGCCTATTCGGATGGCACACACGTGCTTAAAGATTTCAACCTCACCGTCAAATCCGGCCAGACCATCGCCCTCGTCGGAGCCAGCGGCGGCGGCAAAAGCACGATCGCGAATCTCGCCGCGCGCTTCTACGAGCCAACCGGCGGACAGATCCTTGTCAACGGACACGACCTCCGCGACCGTGGGCTCGCATGGTATCAATCCAACCTCGGCATCGTCCTCCAAGGGCCGCACCTTTTCAGTGGTTCTGTAAGGGAAAATATCCGCTACGGTCGGCTCGATGCAACCGATGCGGAAATCGAAGCCGCCGCCCGCAGCGTGAATGCGAACGACTTCATACTCGCCCTTGAAGACGGCTACGAAACCGATGTCGGCGAGGGCGGCAACCGCCTTTCCACCGGCCAGAAGCAGCTCATTTCCTTCGCCCGCGCCCTGCTGGCGAATCCGCGAATCTTCATCATGGACGAAGCCACTTCGTCCATTGACACCGAGACCGAGCAATTGATCCAACAAGGATTGAAAGCGATCTTCCACGGTCGGATCAGCTTCGTCATCGCCCACCGCCTATCCACCATACGAACCGCTGATCGAATCCTGGTTATCGAGAAAGGACGAATCCTCGAAAGCGGACCCCACGATGAACTACTAGCATCCAAAGGTCACTACCACGCCCTCTACACACGCCAATTCCAACAAGACCGCGAGGCACGATTATTCGAATCGGCGAGCTGATTCTCTGACCCCACTTGTTTGCTTTCGTAGTTGGGGAGAGCTCGGGATCACGGGACGGCGCTACTTCACCAAAGACACGGATACAGGCAAGAGAATGGTTCAACTTCACTGCTTCCTTCAGGGATCGCCTCATGTCGAACGACACCTGGCTTTTCGAGATTACCTCAGAGCGCATCCCGGTACTGCCTCGGGCTACAAGAGGGAGAAAAGACGTTGCGCCGCCCTTTTTCCTGACAACTCTCACTCCTACTCGGACTGCAAGGCGGAATGGATCATTGATGCCGAGGTGGCAGCCTTGCGATGGCATCGAAGCCAACAGACAATCGAATCGAATTACGAAGACGGATGAAAAGACTCGAAATTTTCCCCGGCTCGCATGAAAATTGTCCGATTCAGCCGACTTCCAGACATTTTGAGTGAAAATGCCGCTAAAGAACTCTGAATACCAGTTCAGAATCAGGCCGCAGATCTTCATGAAATACTTTCCCGATCATTTACACAAACCACGTGGTTTTTGCCAGAAATTGGCAAATCGACCAAGGGTGGCAACTTGCCGGAAAATCCAACACACGCCCTCAAACAAGCTACTCTATTCATCCTTAATTCCGACTAGTCTGCAAATAGAGTTGTTTGGAAGGGCGGCCGTTTCTCCACGTCAAATATCAGAAAAGTTCACACGGTGAACCATTTGAATTTTTTTCTCATCAATCCAATAAACGTTCTCCAAGAATTAAAAACCGTATGCTCGATCCACCGATAATTGAACGGTTAGACTGTTACTGGGCTGCTGATTACTCATTCTTCGGCGATGAGGTCGGCCCCGCACTTCTGAGCTTCGGGCGTTAGGCAAAAAAATGAATACAGCACCGTTACAGTTAAGAATGCTTCGTGTTGAGGATGAATTGTCCTTCAGGGCAGCTCTCGAAGAGTTCAAGTGCGAGGCACAGCCCTGGCAGTTCGCTTTTGGATTCGATGACTCTGTCTCTTTTTCCGATTACGTAGATCAGCTATTAGGTCATTCGCGTGGTATAGGCATTCCTGCGGACTGGGTTCCAAACACGTTTTTTGTTGGAGTGGTGGATGGCGTTGTCGTTGGGCGTCTCTCTCTAAGGCATTCATTGAATAATTTCTTGGCGAAGGTAGGCGGTCACATAGGTTATGGCGTTATCCCGTCAAAGCGCAGGAATGGTTACGCGACCGAAATGCTCCGACAGGTTATTCCAATTTGCGCGACCCTTGGTATATCAAAAGCGCTAGTCACGTGTGATGAGCAAAACATGGCATCTCGAAAGGTAATTGAAGCATGTGGAGGTATGTTCGAGAGTATAGTCGAATGTCATGACTCTGGAGTTCCTGCGCGTCGATATTGGATCCACACTGATACTAAGAAAGAATGAAAAATGAACGACAAAGATAATCTTAATCCGCCAGAGTGAATTGGAAGAATCGAAGATGAAACAGCAAAGCTGGGATTCAAAATGTCTTCAGATCACCAGACGGGATGCTTGCTTCGCACTCTGGTTTCTACCAAGCCTTCAGCAAAAATTCTGGAGTTAGGAACAGGAACTGGTCTATCCGCAGCTTGGATGCTCGATGGAATGGATGAATCATCCAAATTGATTTCAGTAGATAATGATGGTGCCGCGGTTCAAATCCCAAAAAAAATACTTGGACATGACAATCGAATCCAATTTCACGTTCAAGACGGTGCAGAGTTTTTACGAGGATTAGATGATGAAAATTATGATCTAATATTTGCTGACACTTGGCCAGGCAAAGTAAGGGATCTCGACTTAGCGTTGAACCTCCTTGCTGACGGAGGAATTTACATAGTGGACGATATGTCACATCAACCTCATTGGGATGATCTTGACTGGGATCATAGCGGGGACATCAGCCGTGTGATTCAGGCGCTCGAGAACAAAGAAGGATTTATTCGCACCAAATTATGCTGGTCAACCGGGATAATGATTGTGACTAAAAAGCCGCAAATGTCGACGCCGAGGAAGCCGTATGATCAAACTTGGACGTGCAAGCCGGTGCCGCCATTGCTATGACGTTATCCAAGAAATGATACGCTCTGCAACAAACGAAGATCGTTCGGTAATATTCGATATGGCCGCTAAGTTGGCAACATCGAGCGTGGTCACGGAGGATGATTTCAATTCATCTTTTCAGCAGATCATGCAACTACCGCACATGTGTCTTCTAGTTGCAGAGGATGCCGGAATAATTATCGGATATGTGCTGGGGTCTTATTACCCATGTTTTTATGCATCATCCAATGTCTCATGGACAGCGGAGCTGTTCGTAGAATCAGACCGACGTAAAGAAGGATTTGGTAGGCTATTAATGGATGGTATAGAGAGCTGGGCAAGACAGAACAATTGCACCTTGAATACATTAGCTACGCGTCGTGCAGGATCATTTTATCATGCTCTAGCCTACGATGAAACTGCGGGCTACTACAAGAAACCAATCAGAGGTTAACAAGGCAGTGGTATCAAATCCGTTACGCGCTCCGCGCTTCACTCCGTGATACACTTTGACGTTCACTAAATTATGAAGACATCTCATCCCTCATACATAGTTGCGGATTTACCCGAGCAAACATTTTTCCAAGTTATGGATTTGCGGAGATCATGTTGCAGGCGAAAAGATAAAATTCCTGCCGAAATAACCCTTGCAGGATCTTCTGGCGTTGGTCCGATACCGATAGGGACAGACATATCATTTGTTAAGGATATTGTTTCAGATATTCTCCGTAATTTGATTAGTTTTGAGGTGTCTTTTTCTGGATGGAAAGTGTTTCCAAATACGACGATAGCTTATCTTGATCTTAGTTCCCGAGCGATTTTTGATTTCTTGCATAAGAGATTATCAGATTCACAGATACCGTTTTCAGATATCAAGTTTCCATATAACACTCACTGCATAATAGGCAGTTCATGGGAACCTAATGAATTGGAAGCCGTTTCAAAGATTGTCTACCCTACGGATCCATTTTTTATTTCGTCGGTTAGTTTTCTAGAGCTGAATGTAAAGACTTTAGAGTGTAGGGAACTAGCTAGGTTTATTCTGTCTAAATGACCAAGTTAACAAGCTGCCGCCCTCAATCGCCTCGTCTTCGCTCTGAGTCGAATTTCTACCGTGATTAAAACACCTCAACCCACAGTCAACGAGCGGCTGCCGTCAGGCGGTTGGTGTGCTATGACGTTAAACTGAAAATGAGACCATTACCTAGCTGCAACCTAACATCCCTAGTTGCTGATGATTTACCCACACTGATGTTGTTTACTTGCCCTGTGACTCGGCAGTTTCTCGGCGGTCCGATCTCTTCTGAACTAGCAAAAATCAGATCGTTAGATTGGATAGAAAAGTCCTCAAATGAACCCATTTGGGCAATTCGTCACAGTATTAATCATTCACTTTTGGGTTACGTCATAATCCACCTTCACCACCAGAAAAAGTTTAACGAAATTTCCTACGCTCTTCTTCCTAAATTCTATGGGCAAGGATTCGCTACTGAAGGATTAGCACTAGCATTACATATTGCATTCATTGAGATGAATCTACCAAAGCTTCTTGCGGAGACACAAACGAAGAACAAAAAGTCCAGATCACTTCTTGGAAGAATAGGGATGATAGAAGAGCAACGAATCACCCGCTTTGGAGAAGAACAGATTATTTTTTCAATACAAAATCCACACGAAACTCTATGAAATCCCTCTTCATTCTTCTGGCAATTACGTCAATCTCTTCCTCTGCACCCCTCGTTCATGAAGGCGAGATCGAGGGAGCGCGATACCTGATCCTTTCTCCCGAAAAGCCAAACGGAAAACTGCTCCTGCTTGCCCATGGCTACCGGCCGGACGACGCTCCGCTCAGCGCTCAATTCGACACCGACGGCGCGATGGAGGCCACGCTTTCGAACGAGGGCTGGGTCATCGCCTCGACATCCTACCGCAGAAACGGCTGGATCATTGACGATGCATTCGCAGATCTGAAGGCGCTCCAGGAGCAAGTCGCCAAGCTTCATGGCAAGGCGAGCCACACTTACATTTTGGGAAACTCGATGGGAGGTCAGATCGCGGTTCTTGCAGCGGAAGGAAAGCTCGCCGTCGATGGTGCGATTGGAATCGGCACGGCTCTGCAGGATTTCCCCAAGGAGGATTACAACCCTTCGTTGAATTATTCACCAAAGGTTCCGCTCATCCTCCTCATCAATCAGGAAGCAAACCGGCCGATGTCAGAGACCTACTTCGAGAAGGCGGGGAAAGAGTTCACTGCACTTTGGAAGATCGAACGCCCGGGTCATTGCAATACGGGTGACAGCGAGGAACTCGCTGCGATTCGCGGATTGGATGATTGGCTGGACGGAAAGGAAGTCGCCCGCGAAAAGGATGCCACCCTGCCGATACCCAACCCGCCCTCCACGGCGAGGATTTCCATGACCGGAGACATCACCCATGTCAGCGAGGCATGGGGAAATATGACCACCACCTTTGTTTCAAAAGATCTTGAGAACCTCGGTATCAGGATGGAAGACAAGTTCGTGGTGCGTGTCGGGGAGGCCAAACAAGTTGTCACACTCACCCATCACTACAGTGGCGTGGAGGCAGGGGAGGGCGCCGCGTTTATCTCTCCCAACGGCTTCTTGGTTCTTATGACCCGGAACGAGAATCTCGCAGTGAAACTGGGAGTCGCGAATTCCGACAAAGTAACCCTTTCAAAGGATTGATCCGTCATGAACAAAACCTTCAATCCGACTGAGATTCTCCAAACGTCTCTCGATGAGTTGAAGTGCAAGGGCATTCTCCTGGCTGTAACGGAAAATGGCGTGATCGAGACGTTCTCTGCCGGTTCCATCTCGGCTGCCGATCATGATCGCCCGTATTACATCTATAGTATCTCAAAGAGTTTCACTGCCGTGGCAATCATGCAGCTGTGCGATGAACAAGGCGGATTCCTCGACGAACGATACTCCAGCTTTTTCCCGGAAACGAAAATACCCGATACCGTCACGGTTCGCCAGCTTTTGAACCATACGAGTGGCCTTTCGGATTACTTTTCGTCTCCTGAATACCAGGCGGCGCTCAAAGAGCATCCGACCCGACCATGGACCTATGAGAAGCTGATGGAATACGGACTTCAAAAGACTCCCTTGTTTGCGCTAGGAAATGGATGGTCCTACTCGAATCCGGGATACGGCCTGCTGAAAGAATTGATCCAAGAGAAGTCGGGGATGGAGTACTACGATTACGTCATGAGGGGCATTGTCGATAGGGCCGGACTGGCCGCAACAAGGCCTTTTCTGAAAGCAGACGAGCATCTGGAATTGCTGGAAGGTGAAGATCCATCTTTTGAAGGTGACTTTCGCCCCCAATACCAGCCCGGCTGGATCGCGACCGGGTGCTTCATCTCATCGGTGAGCGATGTCGCCAAATTTTATGATGCCTTGTTTGGCGGGAAGCTCGTCTCCAGAGAGTCCCTCGCTGAAATGACCAAGACCGTGGACGTGCTTCCAAATCCTCCCGAAGAATCAATTCCTTCGTATGGACTCGGCCTCATGCACTTCAGGAAATCTCCACTTGGCGATGCCTTTGGCCATGGAGGAGGAGGCCCGGGGTACACCACCTATGCGACTCACTTTCCGAATCTTGAAGGAGAGAGCGTCTCCATATCCCTGGTCCTGAATAGGACCCTGCCTAAAACGCCATTTGGGCTGGCTGAAAGAATCATCGCTCACTACGTGGATTCAAGACAATGAACGAGTTCTCACAGTCATTTATAGCGTTTAGGCGCTTTTCTCGAAAGCGCAATTGTTTCCCTACTGATGGATCATGTTCTTGATGAGTTGTTTTCGTCGAAAATCATCGAGATGCACGATCTGCCGTGCGGCTTCCGATTTGCTGGAGACGAAGGACCTTCTTCCCACGGCACGCACAAAAGGTCACGAAAATAACTCACGCTCATGTCAGCCCGCAGTCTCCTGCACCACATAATCATCAACATTTCGAACGTTCAGAGGTCATAACCATTCTACACGGCGATGTTCCGCTATTTGGGCTACGAACTCAGTGGTAGCGACTACCGGCATGATTACAGCTACAAGGATTGGAAGAGATGGGATCTCGATACTCCACACGAGATCAGTATTTGCCAGGTTCGTAAGCCACATGAGGGTGTCCCTCACCGGCGCGGAGCACTCGGACACCATGATCACAGTGCTTTCTGTGCGGAAGACAGGGATGACGTAGATGGCTTTTACCACGAGGTTCTTCTACCGCTCTCAGACGGTGGGAATTGCATCATCGAGGATCCTCCATGTGAGTGGCCTGAATACGGCGAAGGGTATCATGCCACATTCTTTACCGACCCTGATGGGTTGAAGTATGAATTCGTCGTGAATCCAAATCACCTGATCAAGAAGGCGCAAAGGAAAAAGCGTTGCGAACCAGACCTCAATGCAAATGACTGATTCGCGTCCACACCGGGACCATCTATGATCCCGCACCTAGGCGGAGTGCGGTCGGTCCCTCCTATCGGAGCAGGAGCAGGAAAGGAAAGGAAAGGAAAGGAAAGGAAAGGAAAGGAAAGGAGCTTTTGATCCTCGCCAACCTCCGCCGGATCACAATCGGCACCGAGTTTTTTGCACGCTTGAAAGGTTCGAGATTCGCTGCGCCGTGGGAAACACAAAAGCAGAGCAATTGTCCGGAAGGAACGATTCATGAACAACTCTTCGAGTAGGTCCCAGACAAGCCCATCAACATCATGATTCACCCCCTCGGTCAGCGGTTTCTCCAGTTTGCCACGGAATGCGCCGATTCGTCTGCGCTCTATCATCATCTCTCCCTTGCGATAGCCGAGGATCGTGAACTCCTTGAGCTGGCCGAAACAGCCAGAACAGGCCAGCCCGTCCCGAATCTCCTCTTCGGTGCGGTTCACCGTCTTCTCGATTCAAATCGCGAGGTGCCGCTGGCCATGTACTACCCAAGCTTGTCTGAACCATGCAACTGCAGCTCAGGCGCCGCATTTTCCGCATTCAGGGACTTTGTTTTGTCTCATCGTGAGTCAGTCACCGACTTACTGGCGACACGCCTCGTCCAGACAAACGAAGTGCGGCGGTGTGCGTATCTCTTTCCTTCGATGATGTATGCAGCCCGGTGGTTCAAAGGCCGTCCGTTAGCCCTGATCGAGATCGGGACAAGTGCGGGGTTGAATCTTCTCTGGGACAAGTACGCTTACCGCTATGGAGACTTGGACGGACTGGGCGACGCTGAATCGCCTGTATTGATCCGGTCGGAGATGCGGGGATCGATTCCTGATTGTCTGTATGATCCCATCCCGTTGGTAACGCAACGCGTTGGGTTAGACCTGAACATCATCGACACGAAAAAGCCCGAGGAAGCCGCGTGGCTACGTGCCCTGATCTGGCCGGAACGCAAGGAAAGAAGGGAACTTCTTGATGCCGCGCTTCGGCACCAATCTGCTTTTGATTTGGACTTACGGCAAGGCGACGGCTTTTCGATGCTGAAGGATGTCATTGGCGAAATCTCAGAAGAATCCGTCGCCTGCGTCTTTCACACGCATGTCGCCAATCAGGTCAGCTACGAGGTGAGGGAAATACTCTTGGCTGAGGTGCGCGAACTCGGCCAGTCACGCGACATCATCCATATTTTCAACAATATCAACCCAACTCTTCATCTGACCGTCTACAAGGATGGCAGGGAAGAAAGTCTTCCTCTCGCAAGAACCGACGGTCATGCGAGGTGGTTCGATTGGCTTCCAGCAGGGACGAATGGTAACGAAATCGCCACAGGAAGTGGCGGTTCGAGTGGCGACTGAACTCGTGACGTTGCACAAAACATTTCGCTCAAAATCCAAGCCCACAATCTGCATGCTGACCCCTTTGAAAAGAGAAGATCAACCAGCTCTTATTTCATGAGCACAATTATTTTCGATCTGGATGGGACGATCAGTGATCCGGCGGCCGGGATCACGCGGTCCATCAATCATGCCTTGGCGGAGTTGGGCTATGAGACACAACCCGAAACGGCGCTCTATTGCTACATCGGCCCTTCGCTGCATTTGACTTTCGCCGAGCTAACCGGGAGATCCGATGCGGAATTCCTGGCGCGGGCGGTGGAGGTTTACCGGGAGCGATACATTCCCATCGGCTACAAGGAGAATGTCATCTATCCGGGGGTGGAAGAGGCTCTGGGACGATTGAGGGAAGCGGGACACAACCTTTGTATCGCAACATCAAAGAGGAAAGACATCGCGTGCAAGGTCGTCGAATTCCTGAATCTCAGCGGCTATTTCAGCCAGATCCACGGTTGTGACGTGCATGTCAGTAAAGCGAGCCTGCTGGCGAAAATGCTCGATGATCAAAGCCTCCGCCAGCCCATGATCATGGTCGGAGACAGGGAAAATGATTTCAATGCGGCAAGGGAGGTTGGCATCGCGTCAGTTGCGGTTCGTTGGGGGTATGGAAATGAGGAAGAATACAGGTTGGCTTCGGCTTGTGTCTCCGAGCCGGAGGCGTTGGTGGATGCGATCGGCGACTTGTTAACACCAAGCTGTAAATAGACTCTCTACTTTCCAAGAATGACAACAGACACATTTTCATGGCGGGTCGAGGAGGCCTGCCTTTCCGCTTGGCCGACCGCTGAGACGCACCTGCTTGATGGATGGCGCTTGCGGCGCTCGGGTGGCGGCACCAAGCGGACGAATTCAGCCAACCCGACCCCAAATGCAAGCGAGGGAAGCCACATCATTACCGAGGCCGAACGCTTTTTCCATGCGCATGGCCAGCCCTGCATCTTCCGCATCCCTTCAATAGCCGATGCACTGGATGGTGAGCTTGAGGAGGCGGGCTACAGGCGCGAGAGCGAAACACTGACGCTGCTGGCAAGCGGCATTGCGGTGCCCGAAGGCAGGCGTCCCGTCACGCTTACCGCGAACCCCGCTCCGAATTGGTTGACCGCGCGGCACCGAATGAACGAGACATCGCAAGGGGACCAGGACATATACGACCGCATGCTGGATCTCATCACCTCGTCTCGTTGCTTTGCCGCTGTTCATCATGAATCGGAAATCGCAGCGGTGGCCTACGGTGTGATCCACGATGGCTTTCTGGTTCTGGAATCCGTGGTAACAGACAAGCATCTGCGCAATCAGGGCTTGGGGCGGAGCGCTATCTCCGCCCTGATGAGACGGGCGCAGTATGCCGGAGCCAAACAGGCCTGCCTGCAAGTTGTCACGGACAGCGCGCCAGCCATCGCGCTTTATCGGAGCCTTGGCTTTACCGAAGAGCTTTACCGCTATCACTACCGGATCGGCGAACCATGATTTCGAAATGAAACTCTATCTTTCATCCTATCGTCTGGGCGATCAGCCCGGAAAGTTCCTTGAACCGAACACCCGGAACAAACGGGTGGCCGTGATTCCGAATGCGCGGGACTGTTGTACGGACACGGATTGGAGGAAGTTCGTTCTTGATCGGGAGTTCGAGGATCTAATCGGGCTCGGATTGGAACCGGAGGAGTTGGATCTGAGAATTTTTTTCGGGCGGCAGGTAGAGTTGCGGCAGGAGATGTCCCATTTCGCATACTGTTGGGCGATGGGGGGAAACACTTTTGTGCTCCGGCGGGCGTATGCTCAGAGCGGATTTGACGTGATACTTCAGGAATCTGCCAAGGAGGACGCTGGACTGATCTACGGAGGATACAGTGCCGGGGTGTGCGTCATGTGTCCGACTCTTGACGGAATCCATCTCGCCGATGAACCCGAGTCGGATCCCCCAGGCTACGAGGGCGAGGCGATCTGGAGCGGACTCGGGCTTTACCCCAGTGTCATTGTTCCGCACTTCCGGTCAGACCATCCTGAATCCGAAATGATGGAGGACGTGGTTGAGTGCCTCATCGGGAAGAAGACCCCGTTCATCGCCCTGCATGACGGCGAGGCAATTGTCTTCGATACGCTGACGAGCGAACAACAGATCCTCGGAAAGAGCGACCCATGAACGAAGAAAAAGCATACACGGTTCGCCGGCTCTGTAAGGGTGAGGGCAAGCTCTACCGGTCCATCCGGCTGGAAGCGCTGAGTGAATCGCCGGAGGCCTTTTGTTCGAGCTATGATGCTGCCCTCGGTCGCGACATGGAGAGCTGGGACAACCAAGCAGATGCTGCGGCTGAAGGCGGTGATCGTGCGATTTTTGTCGTTCAGGCTGCCGAGCCTGTCGGCCTTGTCGCGCTGTATCGCGATCCTGAGAATCCCAGCCAGGGAGAATTGGTGCAGATGTGGATCGCGCCGTCGGAGAGGGGCGGCGGTATCGCGGAGGCTTTGCTGAACCATCTGTTCGAGTGGGCGGCGGAAGATTCCTACGAGACCGTGAGGGCCGAGGTGACCGATGGAAACCAGCGAGCGCTGCGCTTTTACCTGAGATACGGTTTCCGTAAGTTGGAGTCAGCCGGAACCGAAACGTCTTTGGTCAAGAGTATCAAGGATGTTGAGATCGGGTTGAGACCGGCAACGGCTGAGGATCTGGAATGGCTGGATTCATTCTACGAGAGTCTGATGCGCCCGGTGGTTGAACTCAACCATCCATGGGAGGAGGGCAAATTCCGCGAAGCGTTCGGCCTGGGGAATGGAATGGTCGTCACTTGTGGCGGGCGTGAGATTGGGTATTACAAAGTGGAGGACAGGCCGGACTGCCTTTATCTGGGTGACATCCAGATTCACTCCGATTTTCAGAATCAGGAAATCGGAGCCCGTCTGATCAAAGAGCTGCAATCACGTGCCGCTAATGAAGGAAGACCCATCCGTCTGCGGGTCTTGAAGGGGAATCGTGCGCGGCTCTTGTATGAGCGACTTGGTTTCAAGGAATCCATCCAACTCGACAATTGCCACGAAATGGAATGGCGGCCTTTTGCGCACGAAGTCATAACGCAAGTTCCAAGAACCGAATCCGCCCTCCGGTGATGTCGCGCTACCTGATCATTGGCTGCAGCGGCTCGGGCAAGTCCACCTTTGCGAAAAAAATCGCGGAATCCTGTGATGTGTCATATCACGGTGCCGATTCTCTCTACTGGGGAAAGGGTTGGAGGCTATCCACGGATGAGGAAGTGGTTGCTTCCCTTCCGCTTGATTCGGATCGTTGGGTAATCGACGGGACTTTCACAGGTCACCGCTGTGAGGTCTGGAAACGTGCAACGTTGATTGTGTGGATCGATTTTTCGGACGAGGTCATCATGCGCCAAGTGATTCGCAGAAATCTCGGATGGTGGATCAGCCGGAAGCCCTCTTGGTCGGGCAGCAGGATGCCCCTGGGAATCGCCTTATCAGGTATTCGACATGCTTGGAGACAACGTAAACATGCCAGGAGCAACTATCCGGGTTGGCTTGAAGATATGAAACAAGCGAAGGTGTATCGAATCCGCGATCACGCCGAGTTGGAGGTGCTGCTCCGAGAGCTGCCAACCACACAAACCACCAAAACATTTTCAGATCCATGAAACTCGACCACATCCAACTTGCCATGCCGAAGGGCGGGGAAAAGAAAGCTCGCGCCTTTTTCTCCGACCCCCTCGGTATGAAGGAAGAAGAGAAGCCCTACCCACTGAGCGAGCGCGGGGTTTGCTGGTTCCGCAAGGGACGCGTGATCCTGCACCTTGGCGTGGAGGATGGGTTCATCCCGCAGAAGAAGGCGCACCCGGCCTTTGCCGTGCCCGATCTCAATGCACTGGAACAAAAGCTGAAAGCAAGCGGCGGCGATGTCCTGTGGGATGACGCCCTGCCTACCCGGAGGAGGTTCCACTCCAGTGATCCATTCGGGAATCGAATTGAGTTCATCAGGGAGGGCGACGGGTTTTCTGAGAAGTAGAAGCGTTGATCTAGCCAATCTGCCATTTTTCAATTCACATGTACACCCCGCCAAACTTCAAAGTCGACGACACCGAAATAATCCGTTCTTTCATCGCGCAGCATCCCTTCGGGCTGCTTCTATCAATCAACGAAGATCAGATCCAGGATACGCATACTCCTTTCGTGGTTTCAGAAGACGGCGAGCTTGTCGGCCATATCGCCAGAGCCAATCCGCAATGGACGGACTGGGCCGTGGAAAGCAGGGTGAAGGTGATTTTCACCGGACCGCATGCTTACATTTCTCCCCAACATTACGTTTCCGAGTTTGCCGTTCCCACTTGGAACTACACGGCGGTTTCCGTTTCCGGTCGGATCAAGATCCTCGAAGAGGAAGATGAGGTTCTCCAGTTTCTCGATCAGTTGGTGGCGGCCAATGAGAATCCCGACAACCCGTGGAATCTAGATCGAACCGACGAACGCTACATGAAGCTCCTATCCGGGATCGTCGTATTTTCTGTGTCGATGGACAGTGTTGAGGCATCTTTCAAGATGAACCAGAACAAGAGCGAGGAAGACCAGCGCAAGGTTGTCGATTCCTTGTCGGCGACTGGCTGCCCGATTGACCGTGATGTGGCGGAGATCATGAGCCGGAATATCGAAGAAGAGCAGCCATCGCTTTAAGGTTGAAGAAAAAGTATGAAAATTAGGGAACTTACATCTGCTGACGCGGTGCCTTACCGGACTCTACGGGTCCAGGCGTTAACCGAGTGGCCGCCAGCTTTCGGAGCCCCAGCTGCCGAGGAGAAAGAAAAACCGGTCGAGGAAACTGAGAGCTTTCTGAAAGGATCAAAAGATAGGAAACTATTCGGTTCATTCGACGGCCACAAGCTTACTGGACCCGTCAGATACTCGCGGTATTCCGGCTCCGACGAAGGGCACCGAGCGTACATTGCAGGTCTTTACGTCGATCCGGATCATCGAGGGCAGGGAATTGGGAGAGCGCTTCTCGCGAGAGGAATCGAAGAATCAAAAGAAGACCAAGAGATACGTAGGATCAATTTAACCGTGGTGTCAGTGCAGTTTGCTGCGATCAAACTCTACGAATCGATGGGCTTTGAAAAATGTGGCGTGGACTACGAAGTGTTTTTAGAGAGAGGACACTATTATGATGAAATACTGATGACGAAACCGATGACAGGAGATCAGACGAAGACCCCTTGATGCCCAAAGTTCCAGATGAAATCTTACCACGTCTATGCATGCGCCAAACCGGGCGTCGGCGCCGCCGAATTCGAGAGCCGCATGAATGAGTTTCTGGATACCCAGATTGCCGGCAACCACTTGTGTGCCTACCGGATTTTCCGCTTCGACAGCAAGCCCGATTCCGGGAATATGCCCGAATATCAAATCATCTGCGACTATGCTTCCGGCGACGATTTGAAAAAGGGATTTGAGGGGATGAGACCCGACCGCTGGAAGCAGGATCCCCATGCAGGCATGATGGAAATGGTCGGCACATTCCGGGTCGGGTTTTCCGAGGATGTGGTGGATTCGAATTTACGGTAGCAATCCGATTGCCTGATCACCTGAAACTGAAAGCACAGAAAGATGTTTGTTCCGCCTGCCGAAAGTGTGGTCCACGAAACCAAATTCTGGCGACTTCACCACAATAAAGACGCCCGCTTGGAAGGCTACCTCATGCTTGGCTCGACCGAGGGTGGGGTGTATGATTTCCCGGATCTTTCGTCGGACGCGTTGTCGGAGTTAGGTCATGTGATTTCGCTGGCTACGCAGGCGATCCGCGAGTGCTTCCAGCCCAAGCACGTGTTCGTCGGGCGCTATGGCTGCGCGCCGGGATTCGAACTCCACCTTCACATCGTCCCAGTGTATCCGTGGCTTGAGGGTTGCATCCTCGCTGAGCGCCGCTACGATTTCCTGAACGAACTGGTCGGTGGGACCCACGGGTTGAGGTTCGATGCCGCAGACTACCTCCTTTACACTTGGCGCGAGCTGGTCGAGCGCGGCGATCAGTGCGGCCTTCCGGAAATCAATATGCGGAAAGTGGTCGGCCAACTCAGGGAGGCAATCTCCCGGAACACCAGCACGAACAAACCCTGAACCATGTCCATCGACCGCGAACACCGGCTCAAGACCGAGCGCTGCATCCTCAGGCATGTTTCGGAGGAGGATATTCCCCATGTGTTCGCGGCCACGCGGTTCCAGGGCTTCAACGACGGCATGACCTGGGATCCGCCGCAGGAGGAAGCGGATCTGCTTGATCCGTACCGCCGGAACTGCGAGGCGTGGCGGGCAGGCACCAACTACGTCTTCACCATCGAGTCCCACGCCGGAGAGTTCATCGGGCGCATTTCCATCGGCAGGGCCGAAACCGAGGGGCTTTGGAATGTAGGCTTCTGGACCCATCCCAACCATCAGGGCACAGGCTACATGACTGAAGCGGTCCGGAGGGTCTTGGCTTTCGGATTCGATGAACTGGCAGCGAGCGAAATCGATGCCCAATGCGCCACATGGAATGCCGCCAGCAGGAGAGTCATGGAAAAGGCCGGCATGGTTTGGCGGGAGCAGCTGCCACAAGGCTTCAAGAAAGGCGGGATCTGGATCGAGGTGGACCGCCTAAGCATGGCGCGAGAGGAATGGGGGTAAAAGTTGAACACGCACTAAGATCGGCTCAGAAGGATTCAGCGATCTGAAGATAGCTTCGAGGACTTCGTCGTGGGTGAAGTAACAACATGCAATTAGCGAACAAAGTGCTGAGCGAGTCGACTTAAAACATCCGATTTTCATCCGCTGAAATCGAGGTGTCAGTGCGGATAAGCGCCTATGTAGCTTCCGATGAATCCCCAGAAATCAACGGTTTGTCCGCTTTTGTCCGAGTTAGCGGAGTGAAGTTTGATTGGGTGCTGACTCGCTCCGCCCTATTCCTCTTGTCCTCCAGAAGAAACCGAAAACCCTGAATGAAACCCGAAATGTGCAACTAGGAAAAACCCGATCTTCGATTTCACACGCCTGGCCTTTTGTGGGTTCCGGGGATCGTGCAGGGCTAGTATCCTGCTCGCTCGGCGTGGCTAGATGCAATCCGTCGCCACGGGGTTGACTCCGATGCTAGGGTGCCTTCGTGCTCCACTGGTTTTCCGATGACAAATTTCCGCTGTATCTCGCGCCGATGGCTGGGGTGACGGATCTCATTTTCCGGCAGATCTGCAAGGAAATGGGAGCGGATGTGATGGTCACCGAGTTTGTCTCCGCTGAAGGGATCATGCAGGCGGATGACCGGACGCGGAAATACACAGAATTTTCCGAGGAACAGCGGCCGGTCGGAGTTCAACTTTTCGGCGCGGACGGCGAGCGGATGGGGGAGGCGGCGCGGAAGATCATCGACAAGGGTCTGGCAGGCCGACGGCCGGATTTCATAGATATCAATTTTGGTTGCCCGGTGAACAAGGTGGTTTCACGAAACGGCGGCTCCTCATTGCTGCGGGACTGCCCGCTGCTGGCCAGCGTTGCCCTTGGGGTGGCGAAGGCGGTGGGGGACGATGTGCCGGTGACGGCGAAAATCCGGATCGGTTGGGATGCGGATTCGGTGAACGCGGTCGAGGTTGCGCGCACTTTGGAAGACTGCGGGATGAAGGCCATTGCGGTTCACGGGCGGACGCGCGCACAAGGCTACAGCGGAGAGGCGGACTGGGCGGTGATCGATGAGGTGGCGCGCGCGGTGACGTTGCCGGTGATCGGAAACGGGGAGAGTCCCACCGGCGAGGATCTGGCGCGGCGGAAGCGGGAGACAGCTGTCTCAGGCGCGATGATCGGCCGGGCGGCGATGCAGAACCCATGGGTTTTCCGCGAGGCGAAGCATTTTCTGAAGACTGGGGAAGTGATGGCTCCAGTGCCTCTTGAAGAGCGCTGGACGCTGATTCTGCGTCACTGCAAGATGGCGGTGGACAGCGGGCGATATGGCAGCGAGCGACAGACGTTGACGGCGATGCGTGGTCGCCTGATGGCCTACTGCAAGGGTTTTCCGGGGGCAAAGGATCTGCGACAGAGGCTTTGCCAAGTGGACTCAGTGAGTTCTGTGGAGGCGCTGGCGGAGCTCAGTATGGGAGCTGTTGAGGTCTGAAGGCAGTTTCAGGAAGGCAGATGAACTGGATGGGGTGCTCAATCAGGGATCACCCCGGCATTTGCTCTAAGGAGCGTGCAGGTTTCTTGAGGAAGTTAGGAAATCGGTAAGAAGCTATGAATGGTCTCGGTATACCGGGGGGATGAGTCCGGGGCGAACTCTCCGGGACCATTCATAGTTCCGGGTGGGGGGAAATCCGAAGGCTTCGGGACTCGCCGAAGACCGGTAGGGAGCATATAATTTTCTCGGGAACGGTGGTGCGCGTATGTATTTAGATTTGATTGTGGAACCTTGGCAGCCGGGGTGTCGGCGGGCGCTCGGAAGCACGCACTACTTAGAACTGATTTTTTCTTTGAACTCAATAAATATGATATATCTACGCGATCGCAGGTAGGCGCTGCTCGGGTAGTGCTGCCAAGGACACCCGCTCCTCGTTGTAGTCCAATGAGTCATGGTTTCGCTTCAAGATTCCGAAAAATCTTGAGAGCATGAATATGTCCCGGACTTATCCACTAAGTCTTGTTAAGCTTTGTGCAAAAACCGCTCCGACCACACCCATCCGCAGCTTGACGAGCCGGAAGTCCAACTGCTGGGTTTCTAGCCAACGCAACTCACCATCATTTGCGGCGGTGGGGCAAGCCCGCCCACATCAGAAATCCCGCGATCAGGAGAAAGAACACGCCGAAGCCCACCATCGTGCTCGGCTCATAAACAAAGTTCACCGGACGCTGCCCGTAGCGGCCAATTCCGCCAGTTCCGTGATAGGCCATCGGCTTCCAGACAAGTAATCCACCCACAACGGCGAATGCCGCCCCTCCAGCAAGCAGTGACGTGGAGCCGTCCGTCTTGGCAGCGCGAGATTTATACTGGCTTAGTCGTTTTCTGCGGAGCTTCCTCTTCATGTTTCCCCTCTGATGCTAATAGATAGCAAGCCCGAGGCGAGGAAGTAACTGAAAACGCGGGCTCAATGGCTTGCCATTCCTGACAAGCTGGCGATTCTCATTCGATGTTGGATCGAGAAGCTCAAACGAAGCCGGGAAATCCGCCTATCCGCCACGGGAGGCCAAACATGTGCCCACCCCGCCCTGGCCTTCAAATGAAATTCGGTCTCTCTACGCTGCGGTGGATGGCGGCGAGTGTCACGATCGCATTCGCCGCCGGTTGCGCGAACAGCGGCAAGCCGACCGGGCAAGGCAATGGGCGGCTGATCTATTCAGTGAAATCACCATACTCGAACATACAGATTCACGATTACGGCCGGTTGCGGAGCCTGTCCTTCGTGGAAACGGGCGTAAACGTTCGGCAGAGTTTGGTGGACCTCGATAAGCCGGGTCATCTGATTCTTCCTTATGCACGATACATGTTCGCTTCCATGCTGGTGAAACAACCCCAACAACGCGTGCTTGTCGTTGGCTTGGGCGGCGGCTCAATGGTTCGCTTTCTCAACCAGCACTTCCCCGAGACCCACGTCGATGCGGTGGAAATTGATCCAGAGATTGTGAGGATTGCGGCTGACTATTTCGGCACCCGTCCTTCCCGCCGCACCCGGATTTTTACGGCTGACGCTTTCGATTACCTGCGCCGCGATACCGGCCGATACGATGCGATCTACATGGACGCTTTCTTAGAGCCCGGGCCTAAAACGGATCCGCGGGGAGTCCCGCAAAATCTGAAAACCACGGATTTCCTCCGGGGACTGCGCCAAAAATTAAACCCGGGCGGGGTCATCGCTTTCAATCTCTCCGAGCATCGGCAGACCGAGCAGGACATTCGGACGATTGCCTCAGCGTTCCCTGCCATCTACGAATTCCGGGTGCCCAAAACGAAGAACCGAGTGGTGATCGTCACCTTGGACCCAGCGTCGGAGTCCGTCCCTGAGTTGCGCGCCGCTGGACAGAGGCTGGACGCCGAGCACTCCGTCGGATTCTCGTTTGAAGCGATGGCGGAAGCTCTGGATCAGCCGTAGAGTCAGCAGCACCGCGAGAAACATCTTACGGGAGGCATCCACCTTAACATGCCACCAAGAAAGCAACAACAGTTTCGAACGTCTGTGCTCCGCCCGGACAGCCTCCGGAGGATCATCGCCACGAGGTAGGAACTCACCGACAGAAACAAGCTTCGCAGAGCCATCGTCGGCATCGGCGAGGTTGCCGCCGAGGTCCTCATGGCCGAGCTGCCGGACCTGCTGAGTGCTGGTAGCACGCCAGCTCTCCGCTTGGCCCGGACTCACGCCCAAACAACACGCAAGCGGCATAATGGAAAGAAGGGCAGCCTGATACTCGTGTTTAGCAGGGACGGGCACCTTTGGAGTAGCGCAGCTTTTGTGAATCGGCTAGCCAGCCAGGGTCGCGGAGCTGCTGATCGATTAAAGGACGGGTTTCGCCTTCATCAAGCTGAATGTGTGAGGCGGCCTTTGCGGAGGCTTTCACGACTAAGGAGAGTCGACGCGTCTGAGGTCATTGTGGGGAGGTGTTTCCCGCAGATACGGTGTATCGCAAAGAAGTGGAGCGTAGCGGATTCGAACCGCTGACCCCTTGCATGCCATGCAAGTGCTCTACCAACTGAGCTAACGCCCCTTCTTCTGGTTCCGGAGACCGGAACCCCTTTCGGGTGGGGCGAAGGTGTAGGGGAGAGGGGGTGGTTGAAGCAAGAGGATTTTTCGAAATGAGGCGGAAAAGTGATGGGCGCGGAAGCTTCGGAAAGGGGGAGGCTGCGGGACGCAGCTGGCACGGCCTGCCGCGAGACGCGGCAGCTACTTGCGGCGGCGGTGAGGGAAGGGACACGCTTAGATCTTCATGAGGTCGGCCTCTTTGGCGACGGCGAGCTCGTCGATCTTCTTGGTGTATTTGTTGGTGAACTCCTGAATCTCCTTTTCGTAGGTTTTGAGGGTGTCCTCGGTGAGGATGTTGTCTGCTTTCATCTTCTTGCCTTCGTCGAGGCCGGCTTTACGGGAGGCGCGGAGGCGGACTTTGGCCTCTTCGGCGAGGGTTTTGATGAGCTTAACCATATCGCGGCGGCGCTCTTCGGAAAGCTCCGGGATGGGGACCCGAATCGAGCGCTCGGCGGCGGCGGGGTTGAGGCCGAGCTTGGATTCGCGGATGGCTTTCTCAATGTCGCGGGTGGTGGATGGGTCGAAGGGCTGCACGTTGAGCATGCGTGGCTCGGGTGAGTTGATCACGGCGAGAGTTTTGAGCTTCTGGGTGCCACCGTAGGCGTGGACGTACACGTCGAGATTATCGATGAGAGCAGGGGATGCTTTTCCGGTGCGGACGCCGGAGAAGTCCTGGATCAGGTGGTCGATGCCGTTGGACATGGTTTCTTCGACTTCGAGGAGGGCGGTTTCTGGATCTTGGGGCATGGTAGGAAGAATGTCGGGTTGAAAATTAGCTAGGCTCACTCGCCGTGGACGAGGGTGCCGATCGGTTGGGAGCGGAGGGCGTGGGAGAGGTTTCCATTTGGGCCGAGATCGAAGATAACGATGGGAATGTCGTTGTCCATGCAGAGGCTGAAGGCGGTGGCGTCCATTACGTTGAGGCGGTTCTCGAGGCAGTGCTGGAAGGTAACGGTCTCGAAACGTTTTGCATCCGGATTCGTCTTCGGATCAGAGCAGTAAACTCCGTCGACCTGGGTGGCTTTGAGGATGACATCGGCATTCATTTCGCTGGCGCGAAGGGCGGCGGTGGTGTCAGTGGAGAAAAAGGGGCTGCCGGTGCCGGCGGCGAAGATGACGACCTGGCCTTTGTCGAGCTGGTGCTCGGCCTTGCGGCGGATGAAGGGCTCGGCGACGTTTTTCATTTCGATTGCTGATTGGACGGTGCAATCGACGCCGATGTGGGAGAGGGCTCCCTCGATAGCCAGGGCGTTCATGACCGTTGCGAGCATGCCAACGTAATCGGCGGTGGCGCGATCCATGCCACGGGCGGAGGCGGAGGCGCCGCGCCAGAAGTTTCCGCCACCGACGACGATGCCGAGCTGGAGGCCGGTATCAACAGCTTCCTTGATTTCAGAGGCGATGCGGTTGGCGATCTCCGGGGATATATTGTCCGTGGAGCCGGGCTCCCTGAGGGCCTCCCCGCTGAGTTTTAGAATGGCACGTTTGAATGGGCGGGGATCTTTAGGTGAGGCTGGCATAGGGAACTGGATCGTCTGGCGTGATCATGCGCAGCGAAAGCCCATCTTCCAATCCTGAATTCCGGGAAAAACACGGAGCCCATCCTCATGGCCTGTTAGGGCTTGGGTGGAATGGCGATGGTTGCTTCCAGATCTTTCAGAGTGGCGTTGTTTTCGTTTGTTCCATCGATAACAATGGAGACATTCAGTGGGTCGGTTTGGGCGCTGTTGTATTCTTCGAGGGTGCGCTGGAGGGCAACGAGGGTGATCTTGAGGAGCTGTCGGCTTGTGAGATCGACCTCGGCAGGAATGTCGAGGTCGCGGACGTCTAGCTTCACGACGAGGCCTTCGTCGGTCAGCTCGGCGCCGATGCTGACGTTGCAGAGGACGAGGACATTGGCTTCCTCGACCTTGTAGTTCGGGTTGTTGGTGGGCAGCTTGTGTGGGGTGCGGATCGCCTCAATAAGAACCTCGGGGAAAGCGCCGGTAAGGGCCATTGCTCGGGGAAGAACCGTTGCCTGCAGGGCCTCGCCGGTGTCGGAGATGACGGCGTCCACATCGGTGCCGTGGAGGCTGAGTGGCTCATAGACCGGGACCACGGAGATGGTGGTGGCAAAGAGGCCGCTGGAGAAAAACAGGGAGAGGAGGACGGTCTTCATGATGTTAGGGATGGCGGGAAAAGGACGGGGTTGCGAGATGAAACTGCAGCCGGAGTTCGTGGAGTCCTGGTGGGTGCGGCTAGCGGGGGGAAAAAAGCGCAGCAAAAAGCCGCCGGACATTTCTGTCGGGCGGCTTTGGATGTTCTCAGCAGGCAGGCTTACGCGGTTTGCGTTTTGTTTTCGAGGGCCTGCTTGGCTTGTGCGACGATGGCCGAGAAAGCGGCGGCATCAGTGACTGCGAGGTCTGCGAGGATCTTGCGGTCAGCTTCGATACCGGCGGCTTTGAGGCCTTCGATGAAGCGCGAGTAGGTCATTCCCTCGTTGCGGACGGCGGCGTTGATACGCTGTGTCCAGAGACGACGGAATTGGCCTTTGCGATTCTTGCGGTCGCGATATTCGTATTGTTGCGCTTTGCGGACGGCGTCCTTTGCGTAACGGAAGAGCTTCGAGCGGAAACCGCGGAAGCCCTTTGCCCGCAGAATCGTGCGCTTGCGGCGCTTGCGACTTGCAGGAGAATTAGTGGCTCTTGGCATTTATGTTCTGTGGTTGTGAGCAGGTCGTTGTTGATCATTCCTTCCGCAGTCTCACCTGTTCGTGTCTCCGGTTTTCCCGGATCAGGCTGCGTAAAGGCCGTCCGAAACGCGGACGGGGGCGTGGGTGCGTCGCTTCTTTCTATTTAATGGAAAGGAAGGTTCTCTTTGACATTTTTGATGTCTGCGTCCGAAACAAGTCCGGCTCTACCGAGAGCGCGTTTGCGCTTGCGGCTCTTGCATTGAAGCAAGTGGCGTTTTCCTTGATGACGGCGTAGGACCTTCCCTGTGCCAGTTACTTTGAAGCGCTTGGCGACGGCCTTCCGTGTTTTTGCTTTTCCTCCTACTCGTGGCATGGGGGGCGAAACCTACGAACTGACGCTCCCTTGGCAAGACAAAAGTAGCAGAAGTGAGGCTTTTGATAGGTGACGGCCGGGTGGGTCAGGTTGATTGGCTGGATTGGGTGGTTGATTGATGGCGGGGGCGACGGATATACTGGGTGCATGGAGGATATGAACGTGCGACGCGGAAGTCATAGAAGGGGCTTTCCTTGGTTTGGGATGGGCTTTTTGATTCTGGTGCTGGCCCTGATTGGGTCGTTGTTTACGGATCTACCGGGGAAGGTGATGCGGAATCTGAAGGAGCTGGCTGCGGCGCGTCAGCCCCAGGCTGGCACCGACAACGCGACGATGGAGCTGCAGGTGGAGCAGCGCTTGCGGGCGGAGATGGAGGAGGAGTTGGCGAAGCAACTTGAGGCATTGAGGGGTCGGCAGGAGGCTCCGGTAGGGGAAGCGTCCGTGGGTGAGCCGGCGCCTCCGGTAGTGCGGCCCTTGGCATTGGGGACGGTGACGGATGTGAGGAAGCTGCGTAGTGGGATTCCTTTTGTGACCGAAGTGACGTTTGAGGAAGGTGGCATTGCCTCGGTGGAGCGGGTGGATCCGGACAGCTACATCGCCAGGTACGAGCTGAAATTGCACCTGCCGAAGCCAGCGAAAACTCTTCAAGAACTTGAGAGCAACAACGGGAATCTTTCGAAAATCCTGCCGGCGCTGCCGGCGCTACTGGAAAAGGCGGAAGTTTCACCGTGGTTCAACGAGCTTTATGAAAACAAGGCCGTTCGGATACGCAGGGATGCGAACGCGCTCAACGAGCTACTAACCAAACACAATGTCTACGATTGCGAAACGATCCTCAATCTCCGCACGGAGAGCGGGCGGCGGGTTTTTCTCATGCAGGCGGATATGGATGTGGTGTCCGACGGCTCCGATGGCGATCGGCTGGAGACGATGCCGAGCGCGATTGTAAACTCCACTCATTACCAGCCTTTTACCAGTTACGGATGGACGAAGCGCACCAAGACGCCGAACCCCATGGGGGCGGGATGGGAAAAGCGAATTGTGGCCGGCACAAAGGAGCTGGAGGATCCCAAGACCCCGGCGGCGCGCAAAAGCTGGCTGCGGGATCGGATCGCGATGCTGAAGCGGGGAATTGAGGATTTGAAGGCGCGCAGTTATCTGATCGCGGAATACGATCCTTTTATCGTGATCCCGGTGAATCTGCTGACGGCGAAGAACGATCCGTTTGCGCCTAAAGTGGGTGATTACGCGGTGGTGATTCACGGCGAGAAAATTTACCCCTGCATCGTTGGGGACGGCGGTCCGACTTTCAAAGTGGGCGAAGCTTCGCTGCGGATGGCGAAGGAGCTGAATGAGAAGGCATCTCCGTACAGCAGACCGGTTTCCGATTTGAAAGTCAGCTACGTGGTTTTCCCTGGCAGCCGTGAGGAGAAAAACGGGCCGCCGGATTACGAGGTATGGAGCCGGAAATGCCAGGAGCTTCTTGGAGAGATCGGGGGTCTCGGTAGTGGTTACCAGCTCCACCAGTGGACGGACCTGTTCCCAAAAAAGGTGGAACCGAAGCCTGAACCGGAACCGGAATTAACGCCGAAGCCGACGGAGGGGACGAAACCAGCCGGGAATGAGGCGGAAAAGCAAGCGCGAAAGCCGACCACTTCACCGGGTGCCGATGCGCCCGTTCTGGTTGTGCCGAAGTCTGGGGAGTGAGGTGAAGACGGCGGCGAGACGCCGCATGCACGGCCTGCCGGGAGACGCGGCAGCTACGGCTGGTGGAGGCGGCGGGCGCGGTCCTCGGCCCAGGCCCGGTAGATCCCTAGCAGCAGAAAGCCGCAGATGAAGGTGATGGCGAATTCGAGGAGGGGAGCGTTTCCTCGCTCGCGAACGCCTTGGAGAAATCTCGCGAGGTCCGGGAGGTTCAAGATGCCCCGGCTGAAGCCTAGCAGCGCTAAGACGCCAGCTCCAATGATGCCGTGCCACTTCATTTTCAGGCTGAACAAGCCACAGATGAGGAATGCTCCGCCGAGGGTTGCCGCCCCGAGGAGAAAACCTGTTCCGGGAGCATTTTCCAACCGCGCCGCTCCGAGAAAACCTAGCCCGATGATGCCGGCTGCGGCAAAGAAGATGTAGTAGCGGATCATCGTCTAGCGGAGCACCCAGGAGATGTGCGGCGTGTAAAGGTTAGGCTCCAGCAGGAAGGAGTCGTGGCCTTTGTCCGAGTGGACGGTGATGTGCATGACATCGACCTTGGAGGCCTCCAAGTGGGCGACGAGTTCGGACTGCTCCTCCGGATAGAAGCAGAAATCGGAGTCAATCGAGAACACCAGCCACTTTTGTCCGGCACTATGGCAGCGGGAGAAAAGCTCGTCCGGGGTCTGCGAGTCTCCTTCGAAAAGAGCGTCGTAGCGGGACCACAGGTCGATGATCCGAAGGTAGGTGTTCGCGTCGAAGCGGCGCACAAACTTTTTTCCCTGATGTAGCATGTAGCTTTGGAATTGGTCGCGTACCCGGTACCATGCCAGCACGTCGTCCGCCTGGATGACATCCTGGCGGGCGCGGCGCTCGATCGAGTCGAGGTGCACGAAGGTTTTGTGGGAGATCATCCGTGCGAGGGCGAGGCCGTAGAGCGGTGGATTGCCGCCGTAGAAGTCGCCGCCGTTGAAGTTGGGATCGTTCTCAATGGCGAGGATCTGCTCGAAAAGGATCAGACGGTTGAGGACGGTCGTTTTGAAACCGGCGGCGATGTTGATGACGTTGCGGACCCGGTGGGGGAGGCGGGTCGCGAAGGTGAGGGCGACGAGGCCGCCAACTGAGGGCCCCACCACGGCGCGGAGGACATCAATGCCGAGCGAGTCGATCAGTAAAGCACAGGCATTGACCTGATCAGCGGCGGAGACGGAGGGGAAGGAGGAGCCCCACGGTTTTCCGGTTGCCGGATTCGTGCAGGCGGGGCCGGTGGAGCCGTAGCAGCCGCCAAGATAATTCGGGCAGATGACGAAGAAGCGGTCGGTATCGATGGCTTTTCCCGGGCCGATCATTTTCGACCACCAGCCCTTGTGGAGTTCTGGCTGCCACAGATCGCCAAGACCGGGGATATCAGGATTGATGCCAGCGGCGTGATGAGAGCCGGAGAGCGCGTGGAAGAGGAGGATTGCGTTCGAGCGATCCGCGTTGAGTTCGCCCCATGTCTCGAAGGCGAGGGTGATCTTAGGCAGTGAGCTGCCGTCACGGAGGGAAAAGGGGCCTTCGGATTCGAAAAATTGGGTGCTGGTGTCAGCGGACATGCGGGGAGGGTTGAACATTGGGACGCGGTCGTCCATCGCGGAAGAAGCGGACGTCGTTCGTGGGATTGGCTTTTTTAGAAAGGGCGGCTGCGGGGCCAAGAAAAAAAGCGAGGCCGGTTGAGGCGCTCGCTTTTCTGAGAGGTTGCGGCGGAAGGATGTCCGCGCTACCGGGATCAATCGTTGGTGAGATCGACGGTTTCCGCAGGAGCGGCGCCGGTGCTGAAGCGCCAGCGGATCTTGTTGCGCTTGGAGGCGGTGCGAAGCTTACGCTGCTTGCGCTCGGTCGGTGTTTCGAAAGCGCGGCGACGGCGCATTTCCTCGAGAATTCCTTCTGAATCGAGTTTGGTTTTGAGGCGTTTGAGAGCGCGATCGACTGGCTCTCCTTTTTTTACGTTAACTCCACGCATGCTGATAATCTTTTTGTTTGGTAGCTTTTAAATTGTTGTTTGGAACGCGGTGTCTAGCTGGAATACGATGAGGTGTCAAGCTGGAAACCGCGAGGGATCACTCTCCAAGGCCGAAGCGGACGAAGCGGGTGACGGTGAGGGTATCGCCAAGTTCCTTGCCCTTTTGTTCGAGAAGCTGGGAAATGGTGATGTCTGGATCTTTCACGAAGCCTTGCTCGAGGAAGCAGGATTCAGCAAAGAACTTGCCAAGCTGGCCCTTGATGATGTTTTCCAGGATGTTTTCCGGTTTGCCGCTCTCCAGGAGACGGGTGCGGAAGATGGCTCTCTCAGCTTCGACGATGTCGGCTGGGATGTCGTCGCGGGAGAGGCCTTTCGGAGCGGAAGCGGCGATGTGCAGGGTGAGGTCCTTGATGAGATCGCGGAAGGCTTCCTTGGAAGCGGTTTCTTCCTTGGTGGTGCTGACTTCGAGAAGGACACCAACTTTGCCACCGAGGTGGATGTAAGACGCGACCACTCCACCGGGAGCGGCATCATACCGGACGTATTTGCGGAACTGGAGGTTTTCGCCGAGCTCGACGACCTTCTCTTTCACGCTGTCGCCGACGTTGCTTTCACCGTTAGGGAGCGCGAGAGCGGCCTCGTGGTCCTTGGCGTCTGAGGCGGCGAGCTTGTCGGCAATGCCTGCAACGAAGGATTGGAAGTTTTGGTTTTTGGAAACGAAGTCGGTCTCGCAGTTCACCTCGAGGAGGATGCCGGATTTGCCAGCGTCATCGACGCGGGCGGTGATAATGCCTTCGTTGGCGGCGCGGTCTGCCTTGGCACCGGCCTTGGCGATGCCGCGCTCGCGGAGGAGCTTGATAGATGCGTCGAGGTCGCCGTTGGTTTCGGTGAGGACTTTTTTGCAGTCCATCATGCCGGCGTTGGTCTTGTCGCGGAGTTCTTTGACGATTGATGCTGTGATCATTTTTGAGAAAAGTAGTGCTGGTTGGAAATGTTTGGTTTCAGCAAGGGAACTTTCTTACTTCTTGCCTGCTGCCAGCATGGCGTCGACCAGGTTCTGGAGGATGATGCGGATCGAGCGGATGGCGTCGTCGTTGCCGGGGATCGGGTAATCGACTTTCGCAGGGTCGGCGTTGGTATCGACGATAGCGACGATCGGGATGCCGAGGCGTTGTGCTTCGGCGACTGCGATGGTTTCGCGGGCGGAATCGACGATGACGATGGCGTCAGGTTTTTTGTCGAGATCGCGGACGCCGCGAAGGTTGCGGAGAAGTTTTTCACGCTCACGGCCGAGGGCGGAGAGCTCCTTTTTGGACATCGCCTTGAACTCAGGCTGTTTCTCGATGTTCTCGAGGTAACGGAGGCGCTCAACAGATTTGCGGACGGTGGTGGCGTTGGTGAGCATGCCGCCGAGCCAGCGGTGGTTGACGTAATGTTGGCCGGTGGCTTCAGCAGCCTCGCGGATGGCGTCCTGGGCTTGGCGCTTGCAGCCAACGAAGAGGATCTTTTTGTTCTTGCTGACGAGGTCGGCAAGGAAGTCAGCGGCCTTGTCGAGCTGCTGGACGGTTTTTTCGAGATTAATGATGTAGATTCCGCCTTTGTCCTTCATGAGGAAGGGCTTCATGCGTGGATTCCACTTTTTGGTTTGGTGACCGTAGTGAACGCCTGCGTCCACCATTTCTGCGATAAGTTCGTTGACCATGATATGTGTTCTGTTTTTCCCGTCTTTAATCAGAGCGGGCGATTTTGAAGTCCTGCCACTATGGATTTCCCCCGGGGCTTCGCTGTTTCGAAAGTGGCTGAGAGGGGCGGGGGAAATACGGGCTGCGGCGAGACTTGGCAAGCATTTTCATGCAGATACAAGGACGAAATCCGGAAGGGTGCCGGTGAGGCCATGCACAGCTTTTTCCATATCTGAGGCACTCAACCGAGGGTGACTTTACCGATGGTGGTGGCGGATTCAAGTTGGTGGTGAGCGGTGCGAAGGTTTTCAGCGGTGAGGGGGCCGAGGTGGAGGGTGTTCAGCCTGGGGAAGGTGCCGGCGTCGCGGCGGCGGGCGATCTCGCTGAGGATCTCCGCCTGCCGGAACATATCTGCGGTTTGGAAGCGGGAGCGGGCGGGCATGTATTCCCAGACGATGCGGGGTGACTTGAGGCGGAATGGGTTGCCGATATCGATTGGGTTCTTCGTTTCAACGATGAGTCCCAGGGTGCCGAGCGGGGCGAGGAGGTCAGCGGTGCTCGTCCAATATTCTTCGGTGTCGTGGAGGTTCGCGATCAGCGGGAAATCTTTGAAACCAAGAGCCTCGGCCTGTGGGCGCAATGGCTGGCGGTGATTGATCACGTGGTCCGCGCCGAGCTGTCTGCACCAGTTTTCCGTCTCTGGGCGGGAAGCGGTGGCGATGACGATGAGGCCAGCACTCTTGGCGATGGGAATCAGGGCGGAGCCGACCCCGCCCGCTCCGTTGATGATCAAAATTGGATGCCCGAGGCCCACGCTGCCATTGCCGACGCACATACGCTCGATCAGAAGTTCGTAGGCTGTTAGAGAAACAAGTGGAAGCGCGGCAGCCTCGGCAAAGGAGCAGCTTGCGGGTTTGTAGGCGGCAAGGGCGGCTTGAACGGTTTGCAGCTCCGCGTTCGATCCGGCGCGCGTTACATCGCCGGAGTAGAAGACCTCGTCGCCCGCTTTGAAATTCCCGACCGCACCACCAACGGCTTCCACGGTTCCTGCTGCATCGAAGCCGAGGATTCGCGGAGAAGGGAGATCATTGGGACCGATGAGCTTCCGCACCTTTGTATCCACCGGATTGACCGATACGGCGTGAACGCGGACGAGGATCTCATCAGGTGCTGCAATGGGATCCGGACAATCAAACTCTTGGATCGAGTCGATAGATGAGTTGAGGGCGCCAAAGGCTTTCATCGGGTGACGGGTGTTAGTTCCAAGTAACGGATGCCGTAGGTGATGATGTACGGAAGCGTGAAGATGGAAACCACGGTGGTCGCGACGACGATCTGCACCGCGACCGCCGGTCTGCCGCCGTAGAGTCGCGCGAGCAGGATCGGCGTCATGGCTGCGGGCATTGCGGCCTGCACCAGCAGGACCTGCCGCAGTTCTACGGCCATTGGAATGAACTTCGCGCAGAGGATGATCATGGCCGGGGCGACCAGGAGTCGGACCAGAACGGAGGCGGAAATGATTTTCCAAGAAGGTTTTTCGCTGCCGACAAGGTCGATGATCGTGGCTCCGGTCATGACTATGGCGAGAGGGAAGGCTCCGGCTCCGATCATGGAGATGGCGGTGCGCGAGGGTCCGGTGATTTTGTCATCGAGGTGCAGGGCCACCAGTAGCAGGCCAATGACGACGGCGATGATCGGCCCGTTGACTAGGCGTTTCCAGCGGATGCCGCGTTCGCCGCTCATCAGCATGACGCCAACCGACCAAATCGCTACCTCCACACCGATGTTGTGGACGAAGAGGACGGCCACGGCCGAGGCCCCCCACAGAATTTCTACGACCGGGATGGCGGTAAATCCGAAGTTTTGGCAACCCGCCGTCAGAGCGAAGGTGCGGATGCCGCTGCCGGGTTTCAAACCGATGAGTTTTCCGGCCAGGTAGCCGATCACGATGCTGATGATGATCAGCCCGAAGCCGAGGCCGGCGCCGGTGGCGAGCACGGCACCGTCCCGCAGGATCTCGGCACCGAGGGTGCGATCCAGGATGAAGCAGGGGAGCATGACGGAGAAAATGACATGCATAACGCCCTCATCGTGCTCCTTGCGCAGCACGCCGGTTTTCCGCAACACCGCTCCGCCGATCAGAAGGATGTAAATTGGCAGGACCGAGAGGATGACGGTGGCGGGCGTGATCAAGGCGCGGGAAGGGTTGTTGGGCGACGGGGGATTGTCGATGGAAGATTGCGATTTGTCGTTTGCGGTTGCGTTGGGGGGTGGATGAGAGACAGTTCGCCGGCTATGACGAATATTGAGCAGATCAAGGAGGCGTTGAAACAGGTCAAGTATCCGGGCTTTTCGAGGGACATCGTCTCTTTTGGTTTGGTCAAAGGGGTGGAGTTTGAGGGTGAGGATCTGGTGGTGCGGATCGAGGTAGCGACAAAGGATCCGAAAGTGCCGCAACAAATTTTCCAAGACTGTCACGCCGTGCTCGATGGACTCCCGGGAGTCGGGGCTGTTAAAGTGGATATCGAGGTAAAGGATGCGCCTGAGGCAGCTGGCGGAGCCGTCGGGAAATCATCGATCCCGGGCGTGAAGCGGATTATCGCGGTGGCATCGGGGAAAGGCGGCGTCGGGAAATCAACCGTTGCCGCGAATCTTGCCGTCGCACTGGCAGCGCGCGGGCTGAAGGTCGGACTCTGCGATTGCGATCTTTATGGGCCCTCGATCGCGCAGATGTTCGGCACTACCGAGCGACCGAACGCGAACGAGCACGACGAGATCATTCCCATCCAGGCGCACGGACTCAAGCTGATGTCCATGGGTTTCCTGCTAGAGGACAAGTCACCGGTGATTGTTCGCGGACCGATGGCGACCCGCTACACCCAACAGTTTTTGCGTCAGGTGGCGTGGGGTGAGCTCGACGTGCTGGTGCTCGATCTGCCGCCTGGCACGGGCGACATCCAACTGACGATTGTTCAGACGGTCGCGGTGGATGGTGCGGTGATTGTAACGACGCCGCAGGAGGTGGCGCTGATTGATGCGCGCAAGGCGGTGGCGATGTTCGCAAAGGTGAATGTGCCGATCCTCGGGCTGATAGAAAACATGGCCTGGTTCGAGGGTGACGACGGCAAGCGCTACTACCTTTTCGGACAAGAAGGCGGCGTCCGCGAGGCGCGGGACATGAACGTCCCGCTTCTCGCACAGATCCCAATCGACCTCCCGACGGGTCGTGGCGGTGACGCCGGGCGGCCAGTCGCATTAACAAGCCCAAAAGAAAATAAGGTTTCCGCAGTGTTCCATGCGATGGTGGCGGATCTGAATATATAGTGAAGGTCCCGGCGGATCGGGAAGCGACGACGGGGGCTCAGATGAGACGTTTGAGGAACTGCAGGGGAGTGGGGCGGAAGCGGAGAGAACCGGATTCCTGGACGATTTTCCCGACAGGTCGGGAGTTGACGGCGACGAAGATCTCGGTGCCGACGAGGGCGGCGGGAAGACCTGAGTTAGGAGGCCTGGGGGATGGAGTGGCACCCGGGAGCGGGGGGAGGCGGTCGATGGCAGATTTAAGTTCCTCGCCTTCCTTGCGGGCCCTCAGCAGCATGCCGAAGGACGGAAAATCGGCGACGATCCGGCTCGGGGCCAGTTCGACGCGAAACTCGAAGTCACCACAGGAGACGTGCATGGCCCCTTGAATCTGGAGGCCCTTGGGCTGACGGGGCTCAACGTGCATCGCTACGGGCTCGGATCTTCATCGCTCCGTTAATCACCCATTTGGCATGGCTGGTCTCGCTGCCGGGCTTGTTTGGAATGTGGATCTCCAAGTTTTCCAGTTCATAAACGATCTCCGCGTTACGGGAGGCGAGGCGGTCGAACATACTGATCGCGAGGTCGGGCCAGGAGTTGGGGGTATTTTCCATGGCGCAAGCTTACGAAAGGGAGAGCGGCTTGGCGAGATCCGAGTTGCCTGGTTTCTGCCTCGGGCGAAGCTTTTTTTTGTCGACCCGGTGGCCATGGTCCGCGCAGCCTAGCGGCGGATGATTCGATTCAGCCATGAGCGGACGGTGGCGAACTCGTTGAGGGAATACGGGCAAGGAATCGCAGGAGGGCTGATGTTTTCACTGCCGTTGCTGTACACCATGGAGGTGTGGTGGGCGGGAGTTTTCCTTCATCCCTGGCGGATCCTGCTGTTCGGCGCGGGCACCTTCCTGCTGCTACTACTTTACAACCGTTTCGCGGGTTTGCGGCGGGATGCGTCGTGGGTGGAGGTCGCGATCGATTCGGTGGAGGAAATGGGAATCGGCATCGCAGTCGCCGCCGGTGTGCTGTGGCTGACGGGCCAAATCGGTGAGGGGATGGATGCGATGGAAACGATCGGGAAAATCAGCGTTGAAGCAATGACGGTTTCGATTGGAGTTTCGGTCGGAACGGCACAGCTCGGGGTGCCGAATGATAATAAAGGGGGAATTGGCAATCAGGAGGAGCCCGGACCCAACGAATATCTGCCGCAGGCGGCTCTGGCCTTGTGCGGGGGCGTGCTTTTCTGCGCCAATATCGCGCCGACCGATGAGGTGTGGATGGTCGCGGTGGCGAACGGACCATGGGAGATACTGGCGCTGGCGGCTTTTTCGATTTCGTTGGGTAGCTTGATCCTTTATTTTGTCGGCTTCCGCGGGTCTGGCCAATATGTTTCAGGCGGTGGTGCCTTTCTCAAGTTCCGCGGTATCGTTACCACCTATGCGATCAGTTTGTTCGCTGCGGGATCGATGTTGTGGTTCTTCGGAAAGCTTGATGGGGAGCCTTTCCCCCACATGCTCTCAATGATCGTTGTGCTGGGCGTGCCGGCGGTGCTTGGGGCATCCGCCGGTCGTCTATTGCTTCAGAACTCGAACTCCGCCTCTTCCAACAAACCTCATGAGTCAAACGCCGCACAGTAACACGAAGAACAAGCTGGAATGGACGATTTTTGGGCTCAGCTGCCTGCTGATCACGGGCGTGGTGGGGGCGCTGGTGTGGCTCGGCCTCAACACGGAAGATGGCCCTGCGGAACTGGAGATCACTCTCTCAAAGCCTGTGGCGGAAAACGGCCGGGTTATCGTTCCGGTGTTGGTGAAAAACTCCGGCCGTGGTGTCGCATCAAATGTTCAGGTGGTGATCATTGCCCACAGTGGGGGCACCGAGAGACAGGCGGAGTTCTCGTTGGATTTCGTTCCCCGGAGCTCCACCAGAAAAGGCACCGTTAGCTTTTCCGGGTCACAACTTCCGAATGAACTGCGGTGGGAGGTGATCGGATATTCGGAGCGCTAGGGGTGGGATGTCGGAGAAGATCAGTCCGCGATGATGCGGATGTTGCGGAAGCGGACGCGCTTATTGGTTATTGAGCTTCCGCCTTGGTGAACTTGAAGGGCAAGGAAACCGGTGGTGGGGACATTGCTCACGGTCTCGGTGTAGTCGGCGGCGGGGACGCCGTTGATCCAGGTGCGGACGCGGGGGCCGACGGCGAGGACGCGCATGTGGTTCCATTTTCCGGGAGCGAAGGCCCCGCGTGCGGCGGGGTTTGTAGAGAGGTCGTTGAGCCAGTTGCGACCGTTCTGCTCATAGATGCCGCCGCTCCAGGCACGGGTGGAGGGATCGATGTCGACCTGATAGCCTGTCACAATGCCGTTGCTCATAAAGCTGCGGATCTGCATGCCTGAATTGAGAGGATCCTCCACCCAGAACTCGTATTGAAGATCAAAGTCGCCGTATTGGGAGGTTGTGCCGAGCATGCCGAGGGTACCGTCGGCGGTGCCTTCGATGTAAGCAGGCTCGGTTCCGCTTGCAGGGACAGCCTTGTAGAGGGATAGAGCTCCTTCTTTAATCTCCCAACCAGCAAGGTTGGTTCCGTTGAACAAGGATACGGCCGCCGATTTGTTCGACAGACGGACGAAATAGCGGGTCGCGGTGGAAAGGGTGCGGACGGTGACTTTGCTGAATCCTTCGCCGTCTGGCTGGAGGTCAATCCGCTCAAAATCAACGCCTTCCCGCAGATCCTGCCATGTGATCATATCGACGGATCCTTGAAAGAAGTAGTCGTTGCCGAGATTCATGCCGTTTCTGAATCGCCAGGTCAGGCGCATTTGATCCTCCGCAGGTGGTCCGACAATCTCGGGAGTCGGCTTGGTGGAGTTAGGAACGGTCGGGTTGCCACCGGCGAGGTAGTCGAAGAAATTGCTGATACCGTCGTTGTTCGAATCACCACCCGCGCTGGTGCCGGAGAGTGCGTAGCCGGTCTCCCAGAAGTCGGGGAGGCCGTTGGCATCAAGGTCTTTGTCCCCAGTATCGCTCAGGTCAATGGTGAGGATATGAGTGGCCACACCGGGGTTTGCGACGAACTGGTCCGTTGCGGTAATGGAGAGTTGGTGTGTGGGCTGGCGGCCGTAATTGAGGAGACCATTTACTCGGAGGACGCCGGTGGAGGGATCAAGCGAGAAGAGGGAGTCCTCGTTCCCAGAGGTGATTTGGTAGCGGACGAGGCTCTGATCGCTGACTGAATTCCGAATATCAGGATCTAGTGAGGCGAGGGTGCCGAGCACAGTCCCAACAGGTTCGGAATCGGGTTTCTGGAGGTTGGTTGTTGTTTTTGTGAAGGAAGGCGGGACGTTAGCATGATTCAACAGCCATTCTTGGATGAGCGCGACACCGGCTTCGTCGACGACATTAGAAGCAAGTGGCGGCATCTGGGAATAGCCGTTGAAACGACCGTCGGCGATTAGATCGCGGGCCTTAATGCGGCTGAGGATGGCGGATCGCTGCAGCTGGCCGGGAACTGCGACGTGGTCGTTAGGGTCGTGGTAAGCCTGGCTGACGAGCTTACCGTAGAGGATTCCCGCTTGGTCGAGGGGCGTCTCGACGCGGGCGTCCCAGAGAGTGCCGGTCCCGGAGGTGGGGTTGTGGCAGTAGGAGCAATTGACTGCGAGGTAAGAGCGGACGCGGGTTTCGATTTCAACATCGGACTCTT
>JBGTDO010000037.1:0-7584 GCA_041748235.1 Akkermansiaceae bacterium
CCCTTCAGGAAATCGAGCGGGAGGCGTTTATTCAGACCTATATCCGCACCGGCAAGAACAAGGCGAAAACCGCCCGCCAACTAGGTATCTCCGAGCGGTCCGTCTACAACCTGATGGGTCGCCACGGCCTGAAATAAAGCATGCCAGTCGTGCTAAATTGCGAAAATTTCCGCTAGAATCATGCAAATACTGCGTGAAATTCGAGGTAATTTTTAAAACTCTGCGTATTGCCCGAGCCCAAGCCGTTGACAGTAAACGGATTGCAAACGGGGCGATGCGTTGGCACGGTGCATGCAAGTGTATTGGTATTCTCTGGGGGGAGAATATGGGGCTTCGGCCCCGCTATCCAAAAGCCACCCGTTACAAGATCGATCCTAGTGGTTGTTTTGTCGGCGGGCTGGTCTTTTGGGTAGTTTCCCACTCTTTCTGCCTTTCTTGGCGGCGCGCACGCCAGTTTTCGCTCCCGGTCAAGCTGTTTTGGTGTTAGCTAGTTCCCATGCGATTGATCCGGCTTTTGCTTGCCACAACTGCGGCCCTTCATGCGGAAGCTGTCCCGCCGGGTGATCCGCCGGAATCTGCTTATCCTGCTCTCGAGCGCTTTGTCGAGGTCCTAGAGACGGTGCGGGAGCGGCACCCGAACCTCGACAAACTTGCGTATGACAGGCTGATCAACCAAGCTCTCGACGGAATGCTCGGCAGTCTCGACCCGCATTCCTCCTTCATCCATCCCGAGATGAGTCAGCCGGGCAATGAGGAGCTTCTCCCAGACAATGAGGTGAAATCCCTTGGCCTGAGCCTGGGCAAGGACAGCGATGGTCTCTTCGTCTCCGCGCTAGAGGAATTGGGTCCCGCCGACACTGCGGGTATTCTCCCCGGAACTCGCATTCTCGGTGTCAACGGGCTCGACCCGCAGGAACTTTCATTTTACGAAAGTCTGGAGCTTTTCCATGGCGATCCGGGCGGCGAAATCGAGCTGACTCTCCGCGATCCGGAACGGCCTGGAGAAATAGAAAAGGTTCTCACCCATCGTTGGGTCGACGACCGTTCGGTTGTTGAATCGACTCTGCTGGAAAAGCATCCCGATATAGGCTACCTGCGGCTTGCGAACTTTGGTCCGGATTGTGCCAGTGAAGTCGAGAGCGCTTTGGATGATCTGGAGGATCAAGGAATGAAAAAGCTGATCCTCGACTTACGGAACAACGGCGGAGGTGATCTTCATCAGACTGTGAAAATCCTCGGCCTGTTTGTGCCTCCCGGCAGCACCGTCGTTACCGTCCGGGAGCGTGGTGAGTCCGTGGAAGCTCTTAAAACTCCCGAGCGCCAGCGCCGTGAGCGGAGCTACCCGATCGCGATCCTGCAGGACCGGAACTCTGCCTCCGCCTCCGAACTCACTGCAGGCGCACTCCGCGATCTCAAACGCGCGACCTTAATCGGTGAAAAAAGCTACGGGAAAGGCTCCGTGCAAGACATCGTGCCCATGGGCGGGGGGACCGCGCTGCGGCTGACGATCGCCACCTATCACACCCCATCCGGCGAGACGCCGCATCTGAAAGGCATCGTCCCCGATGTCGAGGTGGTCATCTCCGAGGCTGATCGTTTGTTTTTTCAAAAGGCCGGCCGCCCCACTTCGCTGACGCCGGAGGAACGGGAGGCACTTGCCGCATGGAGCGATCCGTCCATGGCGGCTGCAATCAAGGTGCTCGGGGAATGATTATTTGCCGGATGCCAGACGGGACGATGTCCCGGGATCCAGAGGCTCGCAAAGACGGTATCCCTCTCCCTGCGGAGGGATCGACATCATGAATGCTTCCCGTTCAAAGGGTGAGGGGAAATCCAGCCCGATCAGCGCCCGGCCGATGCGCTCACCCGACTGCCGGTAGTTGAAGTAGGTCAGGTTGGCGTTGCCGGTGATCCTGGTGGAGAGGAAATCGTGGAGCGCACCGGCACGCTCGTAGAAATCGAGCCGCAGAAAAGCCGGGTTCGCCAGCAGATCGCCGCGGAAGGGGATGGCCCGGAAAATAATGTCCGTTGCTCCCGTGATGTCCTCCCACGGGTGTCCGCTCGCGTCGAGCATGCCGGGGATGGCCTCTAGCACCTCCGGGCGGTCTGCGGTGAGGGTGAAGCACGGCCATGCGAAGGCCTCGTCGGTTTTCCCGTATTGGAAATCGGTGATATCGATCGCGGAAAAGCAGGTGTCGAGAAGCTTCAGCATCGCGCCGGGAGTTTCCGGGATCTGGACTCGGAGAGTCCGCTGATGGTTTTTAGCGGAACCTTCCGATTGAGCAATCAACCCGAGCTGGAGAAAGTCGATGTTCGCTCCGCAGAGCACGACCAGCACCCGCTTACCCGAAAGCGTCTCCTTTTCGCCAAGAGCCGCGGCCAAGCCCATGGCACCCGATGGCTCGGAAACACAACGTAGCACCTCCCAAAGGGTCCGGATCGCGGCGGTGACGTCCGCATTGGTCACGGTGACGATGCGGTCGAGGCTCTCGTTACAGATTTCGAAGGGAAGGCAGCCTGCTTGTTTCACGGCGGTCCCATCGCAGAAAAGATCCACCTGCGAGAGCGGGACGGGCTTTCCTGCGGCAATCGCAGCCTTCATGGAAGCCTGACCGACGCCTTCAACCCCGACGATCTCGATCTCCGGCCAGTAGGTTTTCAGCCATGTGGAGACTCCGGCCGCCATGCCTCCGCCTCCTATCTGCAAGTAGGCGACATCGAACGGACCGTGGCCCGAGAGCACGACCTCATCGGCGAGAGTTCCCTGGCCGGCCATCACCTGCAGATCATCATAGGCGTGGATGAAAAGGGATTGGGTGGAGGCTTCGTCGGCGCGTGCGGCTTGGACTGCCTCGTCGTAGCTGTCACCGGTGAGGTGTATTGTGACGTACTCGGCACCGTGGTGGAGGACCGCGTTCTGCTTCACCTTCGGGGTCGAGCGCGGCATGTAGATTCGGGCGCGTATGCCGAGCTTTCTAGCGGCCAGCGCCACTCCCTGAGCGTGGTTTCCTGCGGAAGCGGTCACGACTCCTCGCGCCGCCTCCAACTCCGTCAGCGTCGACATGCGGTTGGCCGCACCCCGCCATTTGTAAGCCTTGATCGCGGAAACGTCCTCTCGTTTCACCCAGATCTCCGGCCCGTTTGGCTGGCCCGGGAGCGTCAGTCTTTCAAGCGGCGTGGCCTGACCGAAGTGATACACCCGCTCCCGTGCGAACAAAATCTCCTGACGGAGCTTCCGGTTCAGGGGCAGGTTTTCCTCGTGCGTCATACGGCGATTAGACATGAGTAGAAGGAGTCGGGGAAACAGAATCTCCCCGTGCTCCTATTGCGGGGTGGGGATCAACAACCACTTCGGAGGCTTGTCCGAAGAAATGATCTCCACCGGCAGGCGCTGCGTGATCTCGTATCGGTTGTGGCAGGATCCGTATGACCTATTAAAAGTTCTGGTGGTCGGGCCGATCCTGAGGCCATAGAGTCTCTCATTGTCAGCGATGGAGCATCAATCACAAGATAACCGCGGCAGGCAGGCACTGGTTGGCGGAGTCATCTCCGGATCGCTGCTGGTCCTTGTCGTCTCACTGCTGCTCGGCTGGAGGCTCCTTCCAGGCTGGGTTGGTGAGGGACTCGGCATTGTGGCGGGGGTGATCACCACGCCCTTCTTTATGGAGACGACTTTCTTCGTCGTGGGCTTGCTCATCGTCATCGGTCTGAACATCTGGCGGCGGAGTAGGGAAGGTGACGAATTTGTTGATTTTGACGAGAGCGAGCTTGATGGCGACCTCTCCCGTCTGGAGTTGGCGCTACAGGCAGGGAACGACGACGAGGTCGAGGCAATGCTGGGACAGATGGATAGCGGGCAGTTCGGATCACAGCGGGTGCTTCGGGTGAGAATCGCGCTGGCGGAAAAGACGGGCGATCAAGAGCTTGCCACTGATCTACGGCGGGTGCTGCAGGAGGCTGAACGCATCAACACCATGCGGTAATGGTCTCGTCTGCCGCCGGGGGTGCTGTTTTTCTAACCGATTTTTCAGAATATTTGGAGTAGGTCCGAAGCGGAATTCTTCATTGGCAGGAATTATGGGGCAATGGCTTCTCCAGGGGAGTCTTCGAGTTCCAGGAGGAGATCGTCCGGCAGAAGATTGAGCTTGTGGAGCAGGTGCTTGCGGCCTTGCTCGAACCGGCTTAAATCGCTGCGATGGTAAGCGAGCCGCAGAAGGAACTGAGATTCACCCGCTCCGGGCAGGCGCTTGGCTTTTGTGTGGGAGGCGCGGTGTTTGTTGGGATCGGTGTCACCCTCCTTGCTACTGGGATCTACCGCGATATCAATCCAGGGCTGCCGCACCCTGCCTGGGCGCTGCCGTGTTTCCTCCTCGCTCTTGCTGGATTTTGGACGGCTAGGCATCTGACCCGCCACGCTTATCTCATCCTGACGCCTCTGGGCTTAGAGATTTTTCCGTTTTTCCGACCGGGGCAGGGCATGCAAATGGTGATGTGGCAGGAGATCGCGGCTGCGGAGGTGGATGAAAAGCAGAAATGGATCACCCTGCATTTCAATCAGGAGCGGACCGCAGGGATGCATCTCTCGCTCGGGCCGATCCGGCGGAAGTTGCGGGGCTTGCTCAGCAGGGCGGTGCTTGGGCGGGTGAACTTGTGAAACTTTAGCCTTTAAACTTCGAGGTGCAGGGCGGATGTAGTCGGGCATATGAGACCGCATTCGAGGCAGATTTTATCGGTGGAGGAAGTTTTTGGGAAAAACGGCTGGCATGTGGAGCTGGTCGAGGGACGCGAGGTTCTGCGTGCTGGGTTTGAAGCCCACCACACCCGCGTCGACCTGATTGCACAGGCTTATCCGGAGCTGAACGCCCTCAGCGTCGTCTCCGAGACTCCGATGTTTATCGCCGAGCCGCAGATGCCGGCCCTGCTGGAGCTGCTGATGCGCGCCAACAAGCAGCTCACCTTGGGTAGCTTCGAATACGATATGGACCGCGAGATGTTGGTCTTCCGCGTGACCAACCTTTTTGAGCGCGAGAAATACGATGGGGACATCGTTTCCTCAATGGTGCACTGCGCGATCGCTGAACTCGATCGGATTGTGCCCTACGCCGGCATCGTCCGCAGCACGCCTGCGGATCTCGTGGAGGACCTTGATCTGGAGCGCCTGCTGCAGCGCGAGGATGTGATCCCGCCGGTGCCCGGGGAAGAGGAAGAAGAGTATTAGGAGGAGGCCAGCAGCGGGCCGACCCGTGCGTGCCGGGTCAGGAACTCATCGGCGAGTTTGCGGTATGCGGTTGCGCCAAGGCCGGTGGGATCGTGCTCGAAAATGGTTTTGCCGTGGCTGGGAGCTTCGCCGATCCGGATCGTGCGCGGGATCAGGTTGTTGTAAATTTCATCGGGGAAATAATTTGAGACCTCCTCGACGACCTGGCGGGAAAGCAGGGTCCGGCCGTCATACATCGTCATGACGATACCTTCGAGGACGAGATCAGGATTGGCGCCGGAAGAGCGGATTTCATCAAGGACTCCGACTATTTTTGCCAGCCCCTCCAAGCCGAACCACTCGCACTGCAGCGGGATCAGGATCTCATCGGCGGCGGCAAGTGAGGCGGTCATCAGCACGCCGAGGGAGGGCGGGGTATCGAGGATGCAGTATTCGAAAAGATCGTTTGGCTTTAGAGCCTGTAGGATTCCGCGCAGGCGGGTGAGATGATCCTCGGAGCGGGCGAGCTCGATTTCGAGTCCGGCGAGATCCATTTCGGACGGGATGAAGGAAAGGTTTTCGCGTCCGGAATCCAGGATTTTTTCCTGCACGGTCGCGTGGCCCAAAAGTACCGAATAAAGGCTGGCGAGCGGCGGAGCCTCAATGCCGAGGCCGCTTGTGCAGTTCGCCTGTGAGTCGAGATCGATCAAAAGGACCCGCTGCCCAAGGAGAGCGAGGGCGTGGGAGAGATTGATGGCCGTCGTGGTTTTCCCGACTCCTCCCTTCTGATTGGCAACTGCGATGACTTTCACGTGACAGGAGAGTGGCGAGGAATTTGCAAAAGCTAAACGTTAAAGTTCGGGGTGGCTGCTTCCAAGATTTCAACCGCGAAAGAACGCGAATCCAGTGCTTGTGAATCTGAACAAAATTTGTATTCGCGCCCACTGGCGATCATTCGCGGGTTTTATTCTCCTTTACCGCGGGCTTTGGAAGCAGGAGGGTTGCACAAGGGGCGGGGGGAGGCGATGGGTTGTGGGTAATTTTATTGCCCGGGGATTCGGCGATTTCTGTTGGAGAAAGTGGTGCCTGTAGGGGAACTGTCATCACCCGCCGGGGAAACATGGATTCGCACGGTGAAAGCGAGATCACTACGGGGGAAAACCCGGTTCCGCCCGTGGCGACTGATCTCATGGCGTGAGGAAGCAAATTTCCGGCGGCGGGAGGGGATCTCTGGTGCCGGCCCGGATTGGCTACCGGCAACGTGATATCCGCAAAGGCACCCATCCCCTCCTGCCGCCCCCACCACCCGTCTGATATACGCACCCATCCCCGCAGAAATCCTTGCATCCACAACGAATTTCCCCTTTCCTCCGGGATGACTTCCCTGCCGGATATCACCATGATGAGGGATACGAATAAATACTGTTCTGCAAAAATGAAGACGATAAGACCGAACCCATACCTCCGGGTGACTGGCCTCACGCTGATTTTTCTGGGTATTTCGCTGACGTATTGGAGTGTTCCTGTCTTTGGTGATCTGCTGGCTTTTGTCGGTATGTTGATTGCATTTATTGGAGTTGATACCAAACTCACAGAACAAGGAGTTAAACTTGGTTTTACTAATTTAACAGGCCAGCAAATTGAGGACGTTTATGAAGAGGGGGACAGTGAGATCGTGCTAGTTGCTCGTGGTCATCGCAGATACCGAGTGAAGCGATGGCACTATAAATCCTCTGAATGGAATCCAATCCGTGAACACTTAAATAATTTAACCAAGAAGCAGAACAAGCCGGATATGGCGACGCCGAGGAAGCTGTAGGTTTGATTTTGGCCTTTGCGTCGGCGCGCCATTCCTTTTACGTTCTCCAAGAAATGATGTCTGTGCGATGCCGCCAATGTGGAATGCCACTGACTCTCTCGTTGGAGCCAGTCGAGACTGGATTCGAGCCCGAGGTGACCGACTGCGAGAACCTGATTCCGAAGGGCAGATTTTGGATAGCTCAAGACTTTCTGCCAGACCTCGTGAACTCACATATTGTCGTCCACCTAGATGATCTTGTTGACCTACGTAACCACCCAGACCCGAAGCGACACAATGGATGCTGTGGAGAGGACGGCGGTGATGGCGCCAATCGGATTTGTAGTTGTGGCGAAGCGGTTGTGACGGTTGTTTCTGACTGCTGGACTGGCTACTACGCACACTTCGAACCCAATCTCGTAACAGTCTCGCCCAAGAGCAATAAATCAGGAGAACAAGAGTAGATGAGAAGGCAGGTTCGGTTGCGCTTGCGCAATGTGATACACTGCCTTGCTATGAAAACACCATCTACCCAACATGTGATCGGAATCGATCTTGGTAATGCGAAGCACGCGATTTGCGTGACCTT
>JBGTDO010000038.1:0-7670 GCA_041748235.1 Akkermansiaceae bacterium
AACGATACCGCGTTAACCACTGCGATCTCAGGCGTGATTTCAGTCGGCCTGCTCGTCGAGGCCTTCCAGTGTGGCCCGGACTTCGGTCGCCTCCGCCTCACTGAGTCCGGCTTCCAGTGATCTTTCGAGTGTTTGGCGGGCGTCGTCCTGTTGGCCGGTGGTGGCTTGAGACATGCCGAGTGCGAAGAGTTCACGGGCGGTGAGCGTTCGCTGGGTAGCTAGTTCCCGCAGAAGCTGAGCGGCAGGCCCATGATCACCTTTCCGGTAGCTGATAATCGCTAGCAAGCTCGTCAATTCCGGGTCATCGGTCAGGCGTCGGCGCGCCTCATTGGCCAGCTTCTCGGCCTCGCCGAGCTTTGCAGGGTCGTCGAGGTAGTGGCGGGCGAGAGCCTTGCGAGCCGGATCGAAGCCCGGGTAGATCGAGAGGATCTTTTGGTACCTTTCGACGGCGGTATTCCTCTCCCGGTCCGCGTGTGTGGCGGTCACCATCAGGGCGGGGACATGATCGGGGTTACGGGCGAGAGTGGCTTCCGCGAGAGCCTTGGCCGCAGGATCCTCCAGGCGGCCCGGCGCGGTGAGAGTCAGAAACGTTTTGGCATCGTTTTCGCGATCGCCCAATTCTTGAGTAAGCGCGCGTTCCATGGTTTTTCGAGCCTCCTCGACACGGCCCAAGCTATATGCGGTCCACGCGAAATCGGCGAGGAGATCGGTTTCGGCGGTCAAGCCGGAAGTGGCGTCGGCAAGGAAGCCGTAGGCTTGGTCATAATTGCGGTTGATGAAGTGGGCGCGCCCCAGCGCTGCCAAGGCGGTGGCGCTTGAGGGTGCTACCCGGCGGGCTTCACTGGCTGCCTCCAAAGCCTTGGCGGGCTCCCCCAATTTGTTTGCATACAGTTCGAAGAGGCCAAGGTGGGCCGCCTCCAGATTGGGATTAAGGGCGAGCGCCCTGTTGTATGCAGCGACGGCTTCTTTGAAGGGGCCTGCCCGCGTCAGAGCTTCGGAAAATTGCATTTGAGTTACCACGTCGTCCGGATTCTCCCTGGCTTTCTGCTCCAGAACCGCAGGATCCTCCTCCCCGGAGCGTAGTGCCGCGAGACGATTCTCAGCATCGGCTTTTTCCGGGAAGGGAGTCTCGATCGAGAGCGATTTTTCAAATCCGGCAGTCGCTGCCTTTGAGTTTCCAACGAGATATTGGGCTGTGGCGAGATGGTAATGGACGGAGGGCAAGTTGGGCAGACCTGCGACGGCTTCCTGCAGGAGCGGAAGGGCCTCAGAATGATTGCCACGGAGCGATTCGATCCAGCCGAGGGTGTCGGCAATGAAAGGATTGCGGGGGTCGAGGTCCCGGGCCTTGATCGCATTGGAGTGCGCCTTCTCTAGGTCTTCCAGATGTTTGGAATACAGATAGGCCAGGTTGTTGTAAGCCGGAGCATGATCCGGATGGAGTTCGGCCAGTTTTTCGAAGACGCCTTGTGCATCCTCGAACCGCTCCTGGTTGATCAGCAGGTCGCCCAACTGCATGCAGATATCAATATTGTCGTCGGGGCTAGCTTCCAGCAGACGGTTGAGGCGGTTTACTGCCTCCTCCGGGCGTCCAGAATCAACTAAGATGCGGACGAGCATGCCGTAGGCGGGAAGAGCGTCCGGCTTTAGATCGATGACTTTCTCCAGTGAGGCTTCCGCCGCGCTCCAATCTTTTAGGGCGAAGAAAATTCCTGCCTTGAGGAGGTGTGCTTCCGCCGAATTTGGATGGCTCTCCAGATAGGCATCGGCCCGCCGCATCGCCTCGTCCGGGTTTCCTTCCTGCTGATCCATCGCCGCGAGCTGGGAAACCGCCCCGAGATTGCCGGGAGCAAGTTCCAGCACCTTTTCAAATTCCCGCCGTGCCTCATCCGGCCGGTTCTGCGAGCGAAGGAGCAGGCCGAGCCGCATCAGGGGCGCTGGATCTTCCGGGGAAGTTTCGATCTGTTTTCTAAGCAGGCTAATGGCGTCATTGGGTTTGCTGGCGGCGTCGTACGCCTGCACGAGAAGATCCTGTGCCAGTCGGTTCGAGGGTTCCGCTGTGACCAAGGGATCAATGAAACGGATCGCCTCCTCGGGCTCGTTGTTCTGGAGATGGAGGCGGGTCCGCAGGAGGATGGCTTCCGAGGCACCGGGGACCATTGCCAGCACGCGGTCAAGCGCTTCGGTGGATTTTGGAAAATCTCCTTTGGCCAAGTAGGCCTTGGCCAGCGCGAGATCGATAACCGGACGGGAGGGAAACTCCCGGGTCACCGATTCCAAGAGTTCCACCGCCTTCGCAGCTTCGTCGCCCAACACCCACACCTGGGACATCAGCAGGGCGGCCTCGATATCGAGCGGGCTCCTGGCGAGGACCTTGGAAAGATACTCCTCAGCTTTCTCCTCCTCCGATTCAGAAGCGGCGATTTTGCCAAGGATTTCCCAGTTGGACAGGAAATCCGGGGCGGCTTCGGTGGCCTGTTTGAGGGCCGCGACCGCCTCATCCCGGCGCTCCAGCTCCATCAGCAGCTTTGCGTAAAGGCCGATCTCACGGGATGCGGGTCCGGCAAGATCTGCGGCTGTTTTCATGGATTGAACGGCTTCTTCCGGGGCGTCGCCCAGCTTGTGAATCGTCCCGCGAAGTGCGTGCGCCCGGGCATTCTTCGGATCGAGCTCAAGCACCCGTTCCACGGTTGCAATGCCGGAATCAAGTTCTCCGCGGCGAAGCTGGAGTAGGGCAGTAGCTAATAGAATGAGGGGCTTGTCGGTGGCCGTCGACTTCTCAATCCGCTTTTCTGTCTCGGCCAGCGTTTCCGGGGTGAGGGTCGATTCCGCCAATAGAACCAATGCTTCCCCGTCAGCGGGCGAGCGGTCGAGAACTTCCAGAAGTAGTTTGCGACTGTCATCAATGAAGCCCATTTCTAGTAATGCATAAGCAAGCTGCACACCGACCGTGTCATCCTCAGGAAGGTATTGTTTCGCGGAGGTCAGTATTCGTGCGCCATCAAGCATCATCCCTTGGCGAACCCAGATCAATCCGAGCGTCTTCAGTGCATCCGGTTGACCGGGCTGCAAGCTAAGAACGTTTTTCAATTCAATCTCCGCAGCCGCTAAGTCCCCATTTTCGAAATGTTTTTGGGCGGCACTGAGTTTCCTCTCCGCTTTGGCTTCCTGAGTGCAGTTCGGCAGCAGGGTGACTAGCAGAGCACAAGTGATAAATAACAGTCGGCGATTGGATTTCATGGGGAGGGAGAAACGAGGCGTATGATAGCAGATCCCGCAAAAAAAGCGAATATTACCAGCTGCAGAAAGGCTGGAGAACACGGGATGCCCTCCACCGCCCGGGTGTTCCAGTATAATGTCCTGAAGCTGCTAACGTCTCCTCCTCTAGAAACCGTCGCGACAAGCTCGTCTTGAGATAGTAGGCAAGGCATGCTCCGGGAGGTATAGCGGTTCCCAGCCTCAGCGTCAGGACCAAAGACAATGCTCGATCGTTTACCCACAGATGGGTGTCTCGGATCGAGAAGCTGATTATGCCCCGGCTTTTCGTGCCGGTCGTGCTCTTGTGGAAGCTGCGGGCCGCTTCTGCAACAAACGTGATTTCCTCCATGAGCCTCGCCTGCGGTTGGGGCAGTCACTATCAAAAACGCCCGGCTTGAGGTTCTCTGAAACCTGGCAGGATGTACATCGCAGATTGAGACGACCCCAAAGCACCTGCAGAGCATTATCCGGCATGTCCTCCCCGGCTTGCTCCGGCGCGTCTTTGATCTCTTTCTTGAGAATTTTGATTCCGGCGGCGAGACCTAGAACCAACGCGGCCCCAGCAATCCAGCCGACCAGCGATGGCGCACCTACCACAAAGACCAAAGCAGCACACAGGCCCGCAATCCAGAGCAGGCAGGAACCCAGCAGGACGAGAGCAGTCTTGTGCGGTAGCAACGGAGGATTCAACCATCCCAGATGATCAGGCTGAGACGAAATGTCAATCTCCCGTTCATAAAATCTCAGGGCATCTACAATTGGCGGATGTTGAGGAGGGATTTTAGGTATTAGGGACCCAAGGCTGCGTAAATGCGTTTGCCACGGATGGGCTCCTTCCGCCGGACCTCGTCGTTCTTCAGCAGGTTCAGGCCGATGCGCCGCAACGCCGAGAAGTTCCGCGCCGCGTCTCCGCAACGGGCGCGGGACTGGACTTCGCGGAAGACGACGTCGAGCACCCATCGACAGGAGTTCTCAAGCCGCCAGCGCACGCCGGCTGAACTCAAGGTGCCGGGCGGCAGGCTGCTCAGATAATAGCGGGTTTCCTCGCGCACCTTGTGATCACCCAGGGTGTGACCCGGCCGCCTGTGGCAGCCTATACAACCAATGCGAAGCTAACCCACGTAAACGGAGCCCGCGAAGTCAAATCTGTGAGCCTATGAACAAAAACCACATAGAAGGCCGATACGGGCATGACGAGCTGGCACAGCACAGCGAAGTCGTCTGGTTTACCCGTGGAGGTAAATGCGGCGGTGGTGGGGAAGCATGACGCTTTTACCAGGGAGATCTGGCGGGAGCGATTCGGCGAGAAATGAGCAGCACCGGGCCAAGGGCGTCATCGACGAACTCCGTCTCTACGTCCGTGGCTGGCTCAACTACTACAAGATCAGTAACACCTTTAGCGAGGTGAAAGACTTGTCGCAGTGAATGCACCAGCGGCTTGCCGCCCTACTGAATCATTTTCCGGGGGAGGAAAATGCAAACTAGCATGGCCGGAACGGAGTGGAGGCAATCAGGCGGAGAGTGAGGATGTGTTATTGGAAGCATTGGAACGCCATGTCCGAAGGACGCCTCCAAGAAGCGGCCCGGAGGGCGCACTCTGCGTGGCCGATGGTAGGCAAGCAACCACGCACGCGTCGTCGTAATCTGCGGCCTTGGGAGTAAATCCCAAGAAAGTGCATATGGCGACTCGCAGCCGCAAAGGCTACTGGCGAGATGAGCCAAACCGATATCGTGCGATTCGCACTGAACAACCGTTGGCTAGAGGAACAAGGAGTTCCCGACATGAGAGCCATCTGGATCGTTCTTCACTACGGGCCTGATGCCCGAGTCTGATTGGAACCGCCGTGTACGGAGCCGTACGCAGGGTGGTGTGGGACCGGGGAGCTAATCACTCCCGGGAACCGATTCGCCCTCTTCATTCTCGTCGTAAATGCGGGTGTAGTTCTCAAATTCAGTGGCCTTGAGGTCGGCTTCGATCACGGCCTTGGCAACCTCAAAATTTGCGACGAAGCAGCATACCTCCATCGTTCCGCTTCCGATACTCCCTCCGTCGCAGTTGCCTAGCCCGGTCCATCCCAGGGTCTCACTCATGCGGTCCTGCAAACGGTGCCTCTTGGCAACGTCTGCCTCACTGCCCATGCCGTCTACCGCATACTCGATCAACAGAGTAAACTCGTCCTCGATTTCGGCATAGCCCTGCGCAACGAGGCCGTGGACCTCGGCTTGGATCGCGCTCTCTGCCTTCTTGAACAACGTGGACTTGAGTTCTTTGGATTGCCCTCTGGTTCCAAGCTCGCCCCAGTGCACCGTGTGAACACCATTGTTCTCCCAAGTCTCCCAGTAGTGCTTGCCGGTATCGGTAATCTTATAGAGCTTGAGCATGGGGGTGTTTTTCTGGGCTAACGTTGAAGTGGTGGCACCCGCTACCGGGAGCGCCAGTTTGATTCAGGTTAAAGGCTTCTCATTAGGGTTCAATCTCCGACTCGCGGCGGGGTAGCGGGTTGTCCACCCACGCCTGGTAGTGCTTCTTGATTTCCATGGCTACCCCGGCATCCAAAGAGCAAGAACAAGAACCGCTTGAGGGATAAGACCCAGAAGAGCTAGTCGAAGTCCCATCCTGTAAAATCGGATACCACGTTCATCGAGACCAGTGTATCCGAGGGTCAGGAATCGACCTTGGCGATACAAAGGCAACTTCGCCAAACTCATCACGACACCTCCAGCGAACGCGACGCAAGAACTGAGGATCACCAAAAGGAGTATTCCCATACTCGGAATACTCTGGAGAACTGCCAAAAGCAGAAAGGGCAAGATAAGCGGGATTCCGCTAGCAAACGCGATATCCCACGGAAAGTAGCGGAATGATGTGTCACGTTCTGTCCTCATTTTTTTGCACAACGTAATAGGCCATGCGCGGCGGAATGGAAGCTCCGATTCAATGAGACAGCTTCCTCGCCGTCGTATGTGCCGACCTGGTCGGTTAATGGTTTCCTTTGAGTTCGATATGAGGATGCCGGGCCGCGACTGCAGAAAAAATGGCCGCTCTCTGCATCATTAGAATATCGCTCAAGATGTGGACCTTCCCATCTCGGGTCTTGAGGCAGGATCCCGATTCACTGCCGTAGACAATTTCGACGACTTCCGATGGTGAGAACGTCCGGGCTGTCCATCTAATAGCCGGCTGATCCTCGACGCGAATCTCGTCGTCGCTCACTGAAAACAAGGCGTTCCGTGGGGAGAAAAACCAATAAACGTAGTTGCTGCCTAAAAGCAACGCGCCAACGAATAGCAATGGTAAGAGTACCCACTCAAAGGCCAGCTCAATGGGCCATGAAGCAATCATCCATCCTCCGGAAATGATGAGCAGCACCAACGCCATCAGGACGCCGAAGCCGGTCCAGCTATTGCTGCGATTCTGTGTGATGGTGATAGCGTCCATTTTTACCGAACGATTTAGGAATGGCGCGCGGGTGGGAAGCTCAAAATAAATTGGGTGCATTCATCGGCGTCGCCATATCCGGATTGTGTGTGCCCAGCATGTGCACGTTGTAAATGGGGTTCAAGTCCCTTGTAGAAATACCAGAATATGAAAATGAAAGAAACTACTACCAGAGGCCAAGCGCGGAAGGGCGACCGACCGCGTGAAGGAAGGCTAAGGGGAATGACCTGGCCGCACTAGCGGGCCTTCACCGAATGCTGAGCCACGCCTCATGGACGGAGCGCAGCGTAGTCAAAACTGCGAGCTGATGGACAAGAACCGAATAGAAGGCCGACATGGAGCGATAAGTTGGCACAACACAACGAAATCGTCTGGTATGCCTGTGGAGGTAAATTCGGCGGCAATACGGGAAGCCGCCATAGCGGCGACATCCTCTGGCGAAGCCCTGACTGGGATGGCCGGAGCAGGGCGCAGGCAGTGCAGTGGAGCAACGTGCAATTACCTGGGGAGATCTCACGAGCCTCGGCCCGTGAGAAGTCAGCCGAAGCCATAGTAATCGAGGAAATGAGCCGGGGGCTGGAAGATGCCCGTCTAAACATCGACACCGGAGGTCTGACTACGGTGCGCTCCGTCCATGCGGTCAGGCTTCGCTTTGTATAAAGGGATACCATCGCATTCATGCATTCACCCGATGAAGGGCCGAACCAATGAGGAGGGGATCGACCCCGCCACGGACAAGCCCACCGACAACGCCAGACGGCGAGGGCACCGGGCCAAGGACGAACTCCGTCTCTACGTCCGTGGCTGGCCCAACTACTATAAGCTCAGTAACACCTTTAGCGAGGTGAAAGACTTGTCGCAGTGAATGCACCAGCGGCTTGCCGCCCTACTGAATCATTTTCCGGAGGAGGAAAATGCAAGCTAGCATGGCCGGAACGGAGTGGAGGCAATCAGGCGGAGAGTGAGGATGTAT
>JBGTDO010000039.1:0-6145 GCA_041748235.1 Akkermansiaceae bacterium
CGCTGCGGCAGCTGCACGCGCTGCATCAGCGCCTGTCCCACCGGCGCGATTGACGCGCCGTTTCACCTCGATGCGCGCCGCTGCATTTCCTACCTGACTATCGAGCTGAAAGGCAGCATTCCCGAGCCGCTTCGCCCTCTCATCGGCGACCGCATCTACGGCTGCGACGACTGCCTGACCGCCTGTCCCTGGAATCGGTTCGCGCAAGTCTCGCACGAAGCCGCCTTCGCCCAGCGTCCGGCGGTGCGCGACTTGAGCTTGCGCGATTTGCTGGGTATCGACGACCTCCAATTCCGCGAACTTTTCCGCGGCTCGCCGATCAAGCGCATCAAGCGCCGCGGCCTCCTCCGCAACGTCTGCGTCGCGCTTGGCAATGTTGGCACCGCGGCCGATCTGCCCGCGCTCAAAGTCGCCGCGGTGGACCCGGAACCGCTGATCGCGGAACACGCCGCGTGGGCTGTCCGCGAGATCAAAGGCCGCGCGATGCGGGAAGATGGCCGGGCAGAGCGGGATGCGGACGAGGCTTTCAAAGGGGCGGGTGACCCGTAAACGCGGCTTCCAGCCGCCCGACCGAAATCACCGCCGGCAGGCGGTGGAGTAGGCCCTCCATTTTGCCGCGGCTTCATCGTTTCGACTCATTCAGTCGCCCAGGTTTACAAACAGAAGAAGCGGACTCGGGGGCGGACTTCCGTCATCTCAAACGCCTCCACTCGCTGATTTTTTTACCCTTCTCGGGGAACCCGCCCGACCTCCGGTTTTGTCCGGGAAAAACCAGGTGAACCCAATCCTACCCGCGGCGGCTGTAGATCTTGAGCTGCTGAGCTGTCTGTTTCATTTCCTCGAGGACGACGAGGGTCGCGGCCTGCTTTTCGAGAAGTTCGGCGTTGGATTCTTTCAGTTTCACCAACGCCGCGGATTCCGGGGCGGCGGGAGCGGGCATCTGGGCCTGGATCCCCAGACCGAGGAAAAGGGCGCACAAAAAGGCGAGGGTGGTTTTCATGGGGTGCTGGCTTTGCCGCCGCTGCGCGCACTGAAGAGCCGGGCGAGGCGGAGATCCTCTTTCACTTCCGCCAAGGTGGCATCGATCTTATCTTGATTGGCGACGACCAGTTCCTGCTGCGCGGCCAGCGCTGCGATCAGGGCGCTGTGATCGGCGGCTGGGGCGGGAGCCGCCCGCAGGGGCGCGAGCCAGAGACCCGTCGCAAGGCCGACCGCGGCCAGAGTGGGGAGAGCGATTTTTGTAAACATGGAATTCTTTTAAGCAGTAAATGTTCCCGGACTTACCCGTTTCGACAAGGTTCGGTGAATATGGTATTTTTATAAAAACTGGCGCGAAATCTGCTTGACATAAGGGCGGCGGTCTCCTAGGTTCCCCTCTATCTATGGCTGGCGGAATGTCTCAAGGGCAACACATTGCCCTCCATCAATCCCAAGTTCTTGCACCACAACTGCAGCAGAGCCTGCAGATCCTGCAGGCTCCCATGCTGGAGCTCTCCAATCTGGTGCATCAGGAAATGGAGCTCAATCCGACGCTCGAAGAAGACGGCCCGGATTCGACCCCCGAGGAAATCGATCGCGAGAAAGAGCGGCAGGAATTCGACGAGGAGTTCGAGCAGTTGGCCAAGCTGGACGACGAGTGGCGCGATTACATGGCGCAATCCGGGAGCTATAGCGGTCGCTCGCAGGAGGAGGAGGAACGCCGGCAATTTTTCTTCGATTCCATCGTCGGCCAGGAAACCCTGCAGCAGCACCTGCTGGAGCAGGTTAACAGCGGGGACCTCGATCCATCGGACCGTCAGACGGCCGAGCTGATTATCGGAAACGTGGACGACCACGGATTTCTCCAGAGCCAGCCGGCCGAGATGGCGCGCAATACCGGCATCGACGAAGAGGAAATCGACCGCGTGCTCAAGGTCATTCAGACCTTTCATCCCGTCGGCGTCGGCGCGCGCGACCTGGCGGATTGCCTGCTCATCCAGTTGCGGCGGCTCGGCAAGGAAGGTTCGCTGGAATACAAGATCGTCGCCCAGCATCTCGACGATCTGGGCAAACGCCGCTTCCCGGAAATTGCCCGGCGGCTGGGCACCACCGTCGAGCAGATCCAGCGCAGCGCCAATCTCATCGCCACCCTCGACCCGAAGCCGGGCCAAATTTTCTCCCCCGATCCCAACAATTACGTCTTGCCCGACGTGCACGTGGAAAGCGTGGGCGGCGAGTATCTCATCACGCTGAATGGGGAGCAGATTCCGCATCTGCGCATCAGCAACACCTACAAGGATCTGATGTCGCAGGATGGCAATACGGGCGATGTGAAGGATTACATCCGGGAGAAAATCCGGAGCGGCAAATTTCTGATCAAGAGCATCCACCAGCGGCAGCAGACCATTTCCAACATCGCGCACGAAATCGTGAAGCGTCAGCCGGATTTCCTGGAAAAAGGTTCCTCCGCTCTAAAACCGATGACCATGGTGCAAGTCGCCGACGCGGTGGGCGTGCACGAAACCACGGTCAGCCGCGCGATCTCCGGCAAATACATCGCCACGCCGCAGGGCGTGTTCGAGATGAAATATTTCTTCACCCCGGGCTACCAGACCGATTCGGGCGAAACCATGAGCAACACCAGTGTGAAGGACGCCATTTCCGATCTGGTGAAGGCCGAGGATTCCAAGAAGCCATTGAGCGACAAGGAAATCGTCGAGATCCTGAGCGAGCGCGGGATCAACATCGCCCGCCGCACCGTCGCCAAATACCGCAACGAGCTGAACATCCTCCCCAGTAATATGCGGAAAAGTTACTGATCCGTTCTCGGATGGCGGGGCTTGACCTCTGAAACCGGCTACCATGCTGAGCAGGGTATGAAGATGCCAGGAACATTAAGGCGATCATCACTTCAGCAAAATACCCGAGCTATCGGCTCTCGGAACGCTGTCGTGATCGCAAAAAACCCGAGAAAGTGTTTGCCGCGCCCACAGCGGGCGGGATATGTTCCCGCTCCCTTTCGAGGAGCCTTAGCTCAATTGGTTAGAGCGCTGCCCTGTCACGGCAGAGGTTGCGGGTTCGAGTCCCGTAGGCTCCGCCAGATTCCATGAGAATCCGGCGACCACCGGCGTCTTGGCGTAACAAACCGGCATGCTCTTATGCTGTGAAAACGAAACGCCATGAAGTCAGGGAAGGCAGTATCTCCCTCTCGATTACGAGTTTTCCGATGGTCGCTACTGCGTCGATGCGATGCTCGGCGGGAGGCGGAAGCGAGCTACGCGCGCCTCCCTGGATGCCGCGAAGATCGAGGCCCGAAGGCTCTTGTGTCAAATTTCGACGGGACGCCCAGACGAAACGCTCCTGTCCATTGGGGAAGCGGAGGACCATCGGCTCGCGAAGGCAAAAAACTGGCGGCGCATGGCGTATCGCTGCTGACCGCCGTCGAGGAATGGATTTCCTTCAAGGCCAAATCCGCACACATCGTTTCGAAGCCGGTGCCGGAAATTGTGGCAGAGTTGCTGACGGCGAAGGAACTCGAAGGCGTGAGCAAACGCCACTTGGAATACCGTCAATCGCGCCTGAACCGTTTCGCACAGGAGTTCGATTGTCGGATTGATCGCGTCACCGCCAAAGACATCGACTTGTGGCTTGCTCATCTGAAGATCGGCCCTCGAACGAAAAACAGCTACCGCGGCGCGCTTCAGCAGATCTTTCGCTTCGCCCAAACGAGGCGCTACCTGGTGGGTGCGAGGCCACTCATCCGCTTCCAGCAGACGGACTTCGATGCCAGTGAGGATGTGCTGTTGGCCAGCGGTGGGTCGTACGGAAGACATTTTCATCCTCCGAGCATGAAAAGTTTGGGTGCCAATGTCCAGCCTCAGCCCCTAACTCGCTCATCAGCTTAATCTTCCACCACTACCGGAATTGGCGCTGCCTGGGGAGCGAGCGAGCGAGCACGGGCGCCGGGAGCACCGGGAGTGCACAGGCCGGAGCCAGCAAATGGCAGAGTGCGCTCCAGAGAAACTTGAGGCAACACGTCGCCGACGCCCCGCCTGCCGTTACGGCCGCGCCGCCGGACACCCCCGTGAAACATCGCCTCCCGAGAGATCCCCGTAGCGTAAGGTTGCCGACCGATGAACCAGCCCCTGACTACCAATCATCCAGCGGACTCGCCGCCTTCCCTGCCATCGCGTGCAGCACATGGGTATAGACCTCTGTCGTCTTCACGCTCGCGTGCCCCAGCGCCTCCTGGATCGTCCGCAGATCCACACCCTTCTGCAGCAACCGAGCGCCGAAGGCGGCGCGAGATAGACTCGCGATAGCTAGCCCGCAGGGTGGAGCGAGCGAATCAAATGCGTCGCATAGCTGTGCCGCAGAGTATGCGCCGACACCCTCTTCTCGATCCCCGCTTCCTTCACCGCCCGCGAGATCCACCGGCTCACCGACACCTCCATCAGATGGTGACGCTTCCTCTTCCCGTCCCGCGGATCGACCGAACGGCCCTCCGCCGCAAACACCCAGAACCAAGTCCAGTTCCGGCTCGGCCCATGTCCGTATTTGCGGTCCAGCGACGGCTCCACCCACACCCGCGCTCCTCCGCGCTCCTCGTCCTGTTCGAAAAGAATCCTCGATCGTTCCACCTGCCGCCGCAGCGCCTCCGCAAGTTTCGCCGGCATCGACAGCGAGCGATCCTTCCCCCCTTTCCCGTCGCGTATCCATACCAGTCCATTTCCGAAATCCACATCCTTCACCCGCAATCGCAACGCCTCGCTCACCCGCAGACCGCACCCGTACAGAAGACCGACCAGCGTCCTGGGAGTCCCCTCCGGCACCGCCCTGAGAAACTCCTTCACCTCCGCCACCGACAGCACCACCGGCAGCAGCTTCCTCGTCTTAGCCCGTTTCGCGTCGATCCCCTTCAATTCGATCTTGAGCGCCTGGCCGTAGAGAAAGAGCAGCGCGCTGAAGGCCTGGTTCTGGGTCGCTCCCGACAGCCCGCGATTGATCGCCAAGTGGTTCAAAAACGCCTCCACCTCCACCGCCCCCATCGTCTCCGGATGTCGGAGTTGGTGGAATCTCACGAATCTTCGATACCATCCCACATACGATTCCTCGGTCCGGTATGAAAGGCCCCGTCGCCGCACCGCCGTGCGCAAGACCTTCTCCAGCTTGATCTCATCGCTCACAATCCGCACCCTGCCACGCACTAGGCGGTATTTTCAATGTGAAAATTCACCACCCGTTATTTTCACTTTGACGGCTATAAAGAAATTGAGGTATTTTCAAACTTCCGATAAACAAAATTGTTGTGCTAAATGAATATCGCGAAACTTTTTGACGAGGCTGCTGAGTCATACGACGCGACTAGGAAGAAATACATTCCTTGTATCGCTGATTTTTACGGTGTCTTGATCGAGCAAATTCCTTTCAATCCTCAGGATGAGTTTAATGTTTTAGATCTTGGCGCGGGAACAGGCTTATTGACTTCAATGATCACGAAGGCATTTCCACATGCTAGGTTTACTTTGGCAGACGTTTCCGCAGAAATGCTCGAGAAGGCTAAAGCGCGATTTCAAGACTTGGATAACATGGCCTATGAGGTGATCGACATTGAGTCCGGCTCGATAGACGGCTCCTATGATGTAGTTGTTTCAGCCCTTGCTCTCCATCATTCACCTCTGGATCGGTTACAGCTAGTATTTGATAAGGTTTTCAACTGCCTGAAATGTGGTGGGGTATTTGTGAACGCTGATCAGATTTTAGGGAGAACCCAAGAGATCGAGCGAGGATATGAGAGAGCTTGGCTTCGCCATGCTAGGTTGGCTGGTTGCACCGATGAGGAGATACGAGTAGCGATCGATCGAATGAAGGCTGATAGAACTTCCACTCTCTCGGATCAACTAAATGCTCTCGGAAGCAGTGGTTTTGAGTCGTTGAATTGCTGGTATCAATTTTACCGCTATGCCACCTACTCCGGGATCAAACCAGCACAACAAGTCAGTGGTGGCAACGGCGGACAACGTTCCTAGTTCGCTTCGCTCTGGACGCTTTTTCCTCGCCGTGCCACACTTCAAACGGTAGGCTTTTGCGGAAGTCGGGAGGCACTCGTGCCGGCGACGGTGGGCGCGGGTTCCAAATAGTTCGGGCGGTTCCCGGCGGCGGGCTT
>JBGTDO010000040.1:0-24894 GCA_041748235.1 Akkermansiaceae bacterium
CGGAGACGGGGGCGGAGAGTGCCTGGCGGAGGGGGAGGATGTCGCCGGTGCGCAGGGTGCGGCCGTGGTGCCCGCCGAAGGCGGCGCGCAGGTCGGTGGCACGGCTGCCGAGGACCTCCGGAACATCGATGCCGCCGGCGACGGCGATGTAGCCGCTGCGGTGACTCATGCGGTGGCGGAGGTCGATGAGCTGGCCTGCTTTGATCAGGTGGGGTCTGCCGGGGGTGTCACCTGACCAGCCGGTCCAGGCGACGTGCGCCGTGGCATCGAAGCTGAGGAGGGGGCCGGTCATGGTGCACTCGATAACGGCGGCATCATCGGGGTTGCCGACAAGGCGGTTGGCAATGGAGGCGAGGACGGGATCGGCGGCACCGCCGGGGGATACGCCAAGATGCTGGCGGCCCCACCTGCCGTGATCTTGGATGGAGCTGAGGGCACCCGGGTCGAGGACGTGGATGCCGACGGGCGGGGTCTCATGTGGGGGAGCGGGTGGGCGGTCTTTTTCCGGGATCTCCACTTCCATAAAGCGGACTCTATCTCCGGGTTGCAGCAGGGTGGGGGGCTGGCGGTGCGGATCGAAGAGTTTCAACTGGGTGCGGCCGATGACGTGCCAACCGCCCGGGGAGGCGAAGGGGTAAATGCCTGCCTGGGTGCCGGCGATGGCGACGGAGCCGGCGGCGACTTCCCGCGGGCTGGAGAGGCGAGGCTGATGGAGTTGGGCGGGCAGACCGAGGAGGTAGGGGAAGCCGGGGGAAAATCCGATGGCGGCGACGGTGTATTCGGCATTTTGGTGGAGGGCGATGAAATCCGGGACGCTGAGGCCGGCGGCATCGGCGAGGGCGGGGAGATCGGGGCCGTTTTTTCCGCCATAGGCGACGGGGATGTCGATGGTGCGGGGCTGTGGGGGTTGCAGGTCCGCGTTGTTATCGGGGTGGAGGGAGGTGATGTGGTCGAGGACTTTCGGGCCATCGGCGGGATGGAAATGAACGGCGATGGTATCGAAGGAGGAGACGATATCGACGATCTCGGGGAGGGGATGGAGCTCGAGCATGCGGCGCAGGCTGAGGACGAGGTCGAGCTTGCTTTCCGGGGAGGTTGCCGTGGCTTTAAAGAGCCATGCGGAGTCTCCGAGCGCGTGCAATCCCATGGGGGCAGGGTGGCAGAAACGGGGCGGGGGGCAAGAGGGAGAGTGGAGAGTGAGCAGTGAGCAGTGAGCAGTGAGCAGTGAGCAGTGAGCAGTGAGCAGTGGCGAGTGAGCACTGAAAGAGTGGGAGGATGGTAGTTTTGCGTTTTCAGCTTGGGGGCGGGGGGTGAAGGTGGGGGATGAAGTTGGCGCGACTGGGGGAGGGGGCGGAGATTTTTTACACGCTGCAGGGCGAGGGGGTGAGTGTGGGGGCACCGGCGGTCTTTGTTAGGCTGTCGCTATGTAACCTGCACTGCGTTTGGTGTGACACGGATCATACGTGGAATTTTGAGGGGACGCCGTGGAAGCATGAAAAGGATGGGGCGGCGGGTTATGCGAAACATCGGAAGGAAGAGGTGATACTGGAGATGGATGTGCGGGATGTGGCGAAGGTGGTGCGAGGGTTTGGTTGCCGACGGGTGGTGCTGACCGGGGGGGAGCCGCTGCTGCAGGAGGGGGAGCTGGTGGAGCTGATGGCATGTCTGCGGGAGGACGGCGCGGAGTGGTTTTTTGAGATGGAGACAAATGGGACGAGATCGCCGGGTGAGGTGCTGGTGGCGGGGATGGGGCAGTTCAATGTTTCGCCGAAACTGGGTAACAGCGGGATGGCGGAGGGGCTGAGGGTGAAGCGGGAGGCTCTGAAAGCGCTGGTGGGGACGGGTAAGGCTTGGTTCAAGTTCGTGGTGCAGGGGGAGGAGGATGTGGTGGAGGTATTGGGACTGTTGGAGGAGGTGGGACTCCCTCGGGAGAGAGTGATACTGATGCCGGAAGGGCGGACCGTGGCTGACTTGGACGAGGTGGCGGGGTGGGTGGCGGAGCGTTGCCGGGACTTGGGTTTTCGTTTTTCCGACCGCCTGCATGTGAGGCTGTGGGGTGACAAGCGAGGGGTTTGACAGTGAAATGATTTTTTTGAAACTTTCCACAAGGAGAGGTGTTTGAGGGCTTGAAAGGTATGAGGATGACGGACGATCAGGAGTGGAAAGAGGATGACGCAACTTGGAAGCTGCTCGGTGAGGCTGCTCCAAAACGGGCGCGGGCAAGTTTCGCGGACGATACGGTGAGGCTTGCGAAGCTGTTGCCAGAGGCGGACCCGTGGTGGCCGAAGGTGCTCATGCGGTGGTCTCCGCTGGCGGCGTGTGGCGCTCTGGCGGCTTTGTTGGTTTTCAGTGGATCCGGCAAGAGTGACAGTGGGTCGCAAGCGAGGGCGGTGAAGGCGGAGGAGACGTGGGGTGAGGTCCAGGCGGCGGCGGAGGATGAGATGCTATGGGCAGCGGTGGACCATCTGGATGAGTTTAGTGATCAGGAGCTGGCGAGCCTGATCGGGTTCTAGGGGAATCGGGAGCTTGAGAAAGCAGGTTGCAAAGCAGGGGCGGATGGCGCTATGGTGCTTGTCCGAAAGAAATATTTATGGCGATTGAAGGAGAAGAGCTAGCAAAGGCGTGTGTAAAAGCGGCAGAGGAGATCCAAGCGGAGAATATCCGGGTGTGGGATATGCGGGGGGTTTCCAACCTAACTGATTTTATGATTGTTTGCGCGGGCTCTTCCATGCCGCATCTGCGTGCGATCATCCGGGACGTTGCAGGTGTCGTGGAAAGCGAACATGGGGTGAAGCCGGTTAATTCGGAAGGCAAGGCGGATTCCCGCTGGGTGGTTCTGGATTACATCGATGTGATGGTGCATGTGATGCACGAGGAGATGCGTGATTTTTACGGTCTGGAGGAGCTATGGGCGGATGCGAAGGAGCTTGAGTGGGCTGGCGCTGGAACCGGTCGAGGCGATGGGGATCAGCGAAAGTCCAATTTCACCCATTAAGGGGCCGGCGGAGAGCGAGCGGATTCGCGTCTCATGGACGCTGGGAGGTTTGGTTCTGATGGGGCTTGGCATCGTCCTGTTTCTGGTGGGGATGTGGAGGGTCGATGGTGTGATGGCGGCAATGGGTTTGGCTGTGGGAGGGCTTTTTCTGGTTGCTTGGGTGCTGGGGCGGGGGAATCTGAGTGGGTTATTTCTCGAGTTCCGGGCTCCGAGGAGGGTGGCGGCGGGGAGGAGCTTCGCGGGGCGGCTGAAGCTGCGAAACCTGGGGCGGTTGCTGGACGGGTTCTGGATTGATTTCGGGATCGTGGTGATGGGGGAGAAGGATCTGGTGGGGCGGGTGCTGTGGCTGGATGGAGGCGGGGCGGTGGAGATTGAGGGGCGGGTGAACCTTTCCCGGCGGGGATCCTCGATGACGCAAAGGGGCTACTTGGAGTCGATTTTCCCACTGGGGCTGCTGACCTTCCGGCGGGAGTTTGCGGTGGAGGCGGAGATGGGGGTGCTGCCGGGGAATCAGGTGCCGCGTGAGATGCGGGTGAGCGGATATCTATTGGACGGGACGCCGCTGGGGGGATCGAGAAATTTCGGGGGGATCGGTGAATGGAAGGGGCTGCGGGAGTGGCGGGGCGGGGATGCGGTGAGGCGGATCGCGTGGACGGCGAGCTTGAAATCCGAGGCGGCCGGCGGGGGGCTGCTGGTGCGGGAGGACGATCCGCCGGGTTCTCAGGCGGAGGGATGCCTAGTGATCTTCCACTCGTATGGTGGGGATGGAAGTTTGATCCGCCCGGATCGATTCGAGCGGGCGTTGGCTTTGCTGGGCGGGACCTTGGGCTTTCTGCAGGGGTTGGGGATGCCGGTGCGGTGGGTGGCGGATTTCACGGATTGGGAGGAGAATGAGATCAAGACCCGGAGGCAGGTGGGGCAGATGAGAGAGGCCCTAATCGGTGTGCAAAGGACGGCTGGAACGGAGGCGCATGATGTGGTTGCTGCGGTGGAAAAGGCGCGTGATTGCGAGTGTGTGGTGATCATTTCCGATATGCCGTTGGCGGTTTGGGAGGGGGCGGTTCCGCGGACGCCGCTGAAGCCGGTGCTTGTGGACATTACGAATTATGATGGATCTAGTAGGATGGGCGGACGTAAAAAGGGAGGTGCTAGATGATCTTACGGCTGGTGATTTTGGCTGCGGCGGGAGCGGGGGCGTACGCGTTGCTGCGGGGCTGGCCGGAGGGCTTGCCGGTTCTGTTGAGGGCGTGCCTTGCGGTCTTGCTGCTGGTCGGTGGCCTTGGCTGGTGGTCGGTGCGGAACGCCGCCGCGAAGAATCAGGTGCAAGTGGCGGTGGGGGCGAGGAAGCCAGGGTGGCTGGATTTTTTAGCGATTGGGATGGGGATACTGGCCTTGGAGTGCGGCTTTCTGTGGCTGCTGAGTGTGGCGCCCCGTCCTTTGGAAGAGGTGGCGATATTGATCGAGGAGAGATTTCAACCGCAGGCGGCGGCGGACAGGGGAAGAGAAACCGGGAGGGGCACGCAGAGCGGAAATTGGCTGTGGGATGACGCGCGGCAGAGGGTGCTGCCGGCGCGGACGAATCTGAAGCCGGGAGTGAAGCCGGAGGTGTTCGTGAGGCTGGTGAATGAGAGGGACGCGGAAAGGCTGCTGAAGAGGCAGGTGTATGTGCGGGCGTTTGTGCTCGATGATTATCAGGATGGCGTGTGGAGTTCGCGGCAGGGTAACGCGGAGAATTTGACTGCGGATGATGACGGATGGATCCGTTTTCATGAAAAGAACGACGGCGAAGTGCTGCACGAGGTCTTCCACGGCAGGGATGTGGCGACGGGCGATGTTCTCACGGCTCTTCAAGGCGCTCGGGCGGTGAGGCTGCCGAGTCTGCGGGTGGCTGCGGATGGGCTGTTTTTTTTGCCGGATGTGGCGGGGCCGACGGGCTTCGAGTATCTCGCGAGTTCGCTGCCGGTGATGCTTGAGGATTTGGCGGGAGAGATTGTGGAGAGCGTGACAGTCGTTACAGGATTGGGAGGGAGATTGAGTGCTTTGACCGCGAAGGCGGCTGGCGAGGGAAGGCTGTGGGAGAAATTGCTCAACGTGCAGAGGTTCATACGGGACGGGTATGGGTATTCGCTGGTGACAGAGAACCCGCGTAATCTCGATCCGTTGGAGAATTTCCTTTTTGAGGAAAAGCGGGGGCACTGTGAGTTATTTGCGACGGCGGGGGCGCTGATGGCACGGGAGCTCGGGGTGGAGTCGCGGGTGGCATACGGCTGGGCAGGCGGCCAGTATTTCAAGGAGAGCGGGATGTTCGTGTTTCGGGCGCGGGAGGCTCATTCGTGGGTGGAGGTGAATTTGAAGGGCCATGGGTGGGTGGTGATGGAGCCGACGCCTCCGGTGGTTCTTGGTGGCGGAGGTGCGCCGCGGGTGGCGGGCGAGGGGGAGTCACTGCCAAAGCCGCAAGATGCTTTGGCTGAAGAGGGGGATGTCTACGCGACTGCGGGCGGCAAGCATGTTGAGCGGGTGGCGCTCGGTCTGATGTCCGGGTTCGGCGTAGTGGCTGTGGGGACGATTTTCTTGAGAAGACGAGGCCGGGTGGAGCTGGGGACGGATCAGCAAGGTCAGCCGGAGGGAGGCAAGAGAAGCGGCTATTTGATAGCGTGGGATAGAGCCTGCGAGAAGAAGGGCGTGCCTAGGCGGCGCGGAGTTTCGCTTAAGCGGCAGCTTGAGGGCATGGAAGATGCACCGGAATTCGCCAGGGAGCTGATGAGCTACCATTACGGTGTGAGGTATGAAGAAAAGCCGCCCGACGCGGAGAGCGAAGGGCGGCTGGTGAGAAAGATTTCCGAGTGGGCTTAGCCGGTGGTAGAGGCGTTCGTGGATTAAATTGGTAGTTCGAATTCGCTGCGGTAGGTGCCTTTGAGGTGCAGATTCGCGCTCTCCGCGAACTCGCCGGTGAACTGCTCGGTGGTGGGATCGAGAGTGAGCGTCTTGCCGAGGGAGAGTAGATCCCTGGTGGGATCGACGCCGTTTTCTTCGAGGTGAGCGAGCGTGCGCTCAAGGGCATCGGTGCTAGCGGCATGGATGAGGGCGTCCTTGATGGCTTCCGGGGAAGACGGTTCGCCGAGTTTCCAGGAGATGTTGCCAATATGGGCGAGGGCTGAGGAAATGTGACCGCTTTCGATCCCGTGAGCTTCATCGATTTTGCCGGAGTGGCAGGAGTCGACAAACGCCTGCATATGGGAGTTGCCGCCTTTGAAGACTTTGAGTTTTTTGCCATCCTTGTCGTAGGCGGTGCATTGGGCGTTGTGGCCGCCGGCGAGGTGGCCGCCTTCGCACTCGATGATGTTGCCGATGGATTCCCCTTTGAAAGGCTTGGAGGGGAGGCCGCGAACCTCGAAGAGGACGGGGACGGGCTTGTAATCGTAGTAGCAGAACTGGGTGTTGGCCCAGTCGCCATCGTCTTCATAGCCGAGGCGAGCACCGACGGAGACGGTGGAAACGGGGAGGGTGGGGCTGCCGATCATCCAGCGGCAGACATCCAACTGGTGGGGGGCTTGGTTTCCGAGATCACCGTTTCCGTAAGGCAGCTGCCAGTGCCAGTCGTAGTGGAACTTGGTCCGCTGGACCGGCATGAGCTCGCGGGGGCCGGACCAGAGATTGTAGTTCACGCTGGCGGGCAGTTCCTGAGGACTAGACACTTTTCCGATGGACGGGCGGGGCTTGTAACAGAGGCCGCGGGCGAGCGTCATTTTCCCCAGTTCGCCGGATTGGATATATTCGGCGGCTTCATACCAGGCTGGTTCGGAGCGGCGCTGAAAGCCGTGCTGGATGATCGTCTTGTACTTTTTGGCGGCATCGGGAAGCTGGCGGCCCTCCCAGACATTGTGGGACACGGGCTTCTCCACATATGCGTGTTTCCCATTGGCGGCGGCGGTGACTCCGATGAGGGCGTGGGTGTGGTTCGGCGTGGCGATAACGACCGCGTCGATGTCTTTGGACTCGCAGGCTTTGCGGTAGTCTTCAAACTGCTGAATCTTTACGCCTTTCTTATCCAGTTCGGCGGCGTAGGCATCCATAACTTTCGAGTCGACGTCGCAGAGGGCGACCAGTTTGGTGCCTTTGCACTTCATGACGTCTTCGGCGAGGTTCTTGCCGCGGCCGTGGAAGCCGATGACGCAGACGCGAAGGTCGCCATTGGGACTTGCGGCGCGGGCGAGGGGTGGAGAGAAAGCGAAGGCTCCGGCGAAGGCGGAAGTCGAGAGGAAATGGCGGCGGCTTGTTTTCACTGGGTGTAATTGGGTTTTAGGATTGGTTAGTTGGAGGCGGGGAGGGCGGCGAGAAGTTCGTCGAGCTTGGCGCTCTCAAGGATGCCGTGATGCATGACAGCGGTGTGGACGAGGGTGAGCGTCTTGCCCTTTTAAAACGTGATTGCCGGATTCTTTTTTCTGACCGGTGCGGAGGGCGGTGACGAGCTGGTCGCCATCATGGACGTGCACGGAATCGTGTTTCTGTGATTTTCCAGCTGGGCTAGGGAGAGTGGAGCGGCGAGGAGGGAGGCGGTGAAGGCAAAAAAAGCAGGTCGGTTTTGCATGAGGTTCAGCGGGAGGTTAGATGGTTGCATGGGATTATTTATCGCGCCAAAGGCCTTATTCGGAATAGCCATTGGAGCAAAGCCCTCTTAGGAGTAGGAATGAGTGAATTTGCAGAACTGGTCGACTCTTACTACGAGGCGCTTTATCGCTTCGGGTATTCGTTGACCCGTAGTCCTGACCGAGCAGCGGATCTCGTTCAGGAAACCTTCTGCATCTGGGCGGAAAAGAATACGCAGCTGAGGGATCGTAGCAAGGCGAAGACCTGGCTGTTCACGACCCTGCACCGTGAGTTTCTGGGGCAGCGCCGGAAGATGGCGCGTTTTTCGGACGAGCCTTTGGACGAGGGTCTTGTGGGAGAACAAGTGGGGGATCATGACCAAGCGGAGCGCCAGATGGATGCGCAGCGGGCGGTGGAGCTTTTGGGCGAGATGGATGAGATGTATCGTGCGCCAATGGCCTTGTTTTATTTGCAACAGCACAGTTATAAGGAGATCGCGGAGATTCTGGACGTGCCGATCGGAACGGTGATGTCGAGATTGTCGCGTGGGAAAGAGATGCTGAGGAAGCGGATGGTATCGGAGCCTTCGACCGGGCCGAAAAATCTGGTGGAGATGAACCCTGAGCTATTTACGAAAAGTCATGGATAAAGAAAGAGCCAAATTTGTTCTGCGGAGCTTCCGGCCGGATGGCGCGGACGCCGGAGACGTGGATTTCACCGAGGCGCTGCAACTGGCGACGAGAGACCGTGAGCTGGGGGAGTGGCTGATGCGGGAGCGGGCGTTTGATGCTGAATTCGCGGAGGCGCTGGCGCGGGTGGATCTTCCCGAGGGACTGCGGGAGAATGTGCTGCTAGCGATGGTCCAGGATACGAGTTTTCCCGTGGTTGATCTGGCTGGAGAAGCAAAATTTATCACTGCCATGCGGGAGATTGCCGTGCCGACGGGATTGCGTGAGAGGGTGCTGGAGGCGATGGAACAGTCGGCGAAGGTAAAAAAAGTAGACTTCGGATGGAAGCGCTTCGGTTATCCGGTGGCTGCTGCGGCTGGGATCGCAATGGCGTTCCTACTGATGAGGGACGACGCACCACGGACGTTCGCGCGGAGCAGCGGGCGGTTGCCGGTGCAGGCAGTGCAGGCGGGGTTCGTCAGGTCATTTGAGTCACCAATTTTCAGCCTAGATGAGATGAGCCGGGATCAGGAGAAATTGGTCGCTTATCTCAGGAAGCACGGCCTTCCGTGCGGGGCACATAATTTTCCCGAAGGGCTGAAGGATGCCAGCGGCCTTGGCTGCAGGGAGTTGGTCGTGGACGGAAAGAGAGGCTCGCTGATCTGCTTTGACGAAAAAAAAGGGACCGTGCACCTGGTGATTTTCATGCGCCGAGATGTCGAGGGCCAATTGCCGGACATGGAGCACCCGCTGATCGAGCAATCCGGTGACTGGGCGAAGGCAAGCTGGGCAAACGACCGCTACGTCTATGTGATGATGAGTCTGAGGGAGCCTGAGGAGCTCGAGGAGATTTTCTGAAGATCGAGGCTGAGGCTGCCCGATGGCTCCGTATTCCCTCTCAATTCATGTCGGCCAAGACGTCGTCCATGGCATCGATGAGTTCCTGCATCGTGGCTTCGGTTTCGTTGCCCATGTTAGAAATCCGGAAGGTTGTGCCTTTGATTTTGCCGTAGCCGCCGTTGATTAGGAAGTTGTGCTTGGCCTTCAAGGCTTTGATGAAGCCGGAGAGGTCGAAGCCCTCGGGTGTCTTGAAGCACGTGAGGGCGGTGGATCGGCGGCCCTCCGGTGCGAAAAGCTCGAAGTGGTGCTTCTCGCCCCAAGCGTGGATCATGGCGTTGGTTTTCGTGTGGCGGGCCTTGCGTTTTCCGAAGCCCTCTTTTTGGATTTCGCCCAAGATGTATTGGAGGCCGAAGAGCAGCGAAATCGAAGGAGTGGTGGGGGTGTTGTTGGCGGCGTCGTTCTTGGCGAACTCGACGAAATCGAAGTAGTAGCCGCGGTTCTGGATCGTCTTGGCACGCTCCATGGCGGCCTCGGAAACTGCGAAGACAGCAAGCCCCGGAGGAAGCGCGAGGGCTTTTTGCACGCCGGCCAGCATGACATCGATTTGATTGGCGTCCATATCCATATCGACGGTGGAGAGGGAGGAAACCGTGTCCACGATCAGCATGGTGTCGGGGAAGGATTTGACGACTCTTGAAATGCCGACCAGGTCATTGAGAACGCCGGTTGAGGTCTCGGAATGGATGAAGGTGACGGTGTCGAAACCGCCTTCGGCGAGCTTGGCACGGACTGATTCCGGATCGATGGCTTCACCCCACTCGACCTGGATGGCTTCCGCTTCGAATCCGCATTTTTTGGCCACATCGATCCACTTGTCGGAAAAAGCGCCGCAGCAGAGGCAGAGGACTTTTTTCCGGACGAGATTGCGGAGGGCACCTTCCATCACGCCCCATGCGGAGGAGGTGGAGAGGAAAACGGGGCGCTGTGTGCCAAAGATTTCTTTCAGGCCCGGCTGCAGCGAGGCGTAGAGTGCCTCAAATTCTGAGCCGCGGTGGCCGATCATCGTGTGCGACATGGCGGCGAAGGTTTCCGGGGAAACGTCGATTGGGCCTGGATTGAAGAGTTTAGGTGTCATGTGAGTGGAAGGGTTGGGGGAAATGGAGGTGCGCTCCGGTTGATCAGATGATCTTGTAAGACTTGAGCAAGGCTCTGAGGGCGACGAGATTTTCATCGGCCATTGGAGCGAGGGGGAGGCGGAGTTCGTCGGTGCAGAAGTCTTGGAAGGCGACGGCGGTTTTGACGGGAACGGGGTTGACATCCAGGCTCATCAGACCGCGCATCAGCGGGTAAAACTCCTTTTGTATGGCGAGAGCCTCGGCGAATTCACCGGCTAGGCAGTGGGCGACGAGCTTGACCATCACCTCGGGGATGAGGTTTGAGGCGACGGAGACGAGGCCGTTTGCGCCGCAGGAAATGAAGGGCAGGGTCAAGGGATCATCACCGCAGAGGATGCCGAAACCTTCGGGGAGCACCTGGACGAGCTGATTGATGCGATCCACCGAGCCGCCGGCTTCCTTAATGGCGACGATGTTCTTGCAATCAGAGGCGAGCCGGGCGGCCGTTTCCGGAGCGATCTCGATCGATGAGCGGCCGGGGACGCTGTAGAGCATGATCGGCAATGAGGTGTTGTTGGCAATCGCGCGAAAATGGAGGTAAAGGCCTTCCTGTGAGGGCTTGTTGTAATAAGGGCACACTTGAAGGGATGCGCTGGCTCCGAGTTTCTCGGCAGCTTGTGTGAGTTCGATCGCCTCAGCGGTTGAGTTGGCACCTGTTCCGGCGATTACCTTCACGCGGCCCTGCGCGGTCTCGATGGCGAGGCGGATGACCTCGATGTGCTCTTCGGTGTCGAGAGTGGGGGATTCACCGGTGGTGCCGACGGGGACGACGCCGTCAACACCGGCGGCGATTTGACGCTCGATCAGGGCTTGGAAGGCGGGCACGTCGATCATGCCATCGCGGAAAGGCGTGATGAGGGCGGTATGGATGCCGGTGAAATTCATGCTGCGGGAGACGATGAGGATGTGAAATAAAAAGTAAACAGGAACTTCCCCCCGCAGCGCGGCAGGGATGGCAAAGATTAGGCGGAAGCAGGCTGGAGAACAGCATCCAGCACATCAAGCACTCGCTGGTTCTCCCCGGGAGTGCCGACGGAAATCCGGATCCATTCCGGCAGCTTGTATCCGCGCATTGCCCGGACAATAACCCCCTGTTTCAGCATTTCCTGGAACACCCGGTCGCCGTCGCCGACTTCCACGAGGATAAAATTGGCGACGGAGGGCACGTATTTCATGCCGCGGTCGGTAAAGGCTTTTTCGTAGAAGGCTAGCCCCTGTTTGTTGATCGCTTTCGTCTTGGCGATGTGCTCTTGATCGTCGAGGGCGGCAAGCGCGGCAGCTTGGGCGAGGGCGTTGGTGTTAAAGGGTTGGCGCGCCTTCTGGAGTAGATCGGCGATGGATTTCGGAGCCATGCCGTAGCCGATGCGGAGGGCGGCGAGGCCGTGGATCTTGGAGCAGGTGCGGAGGACGACCACGTTCTTGCCCTCGCGGACGTATTTGAGGGTGTCCGGCGGAGTTTCCAGGAACTCGAAGTAGGCCTCGTCGAAAACGGCGATGGCATGCTCCGGGAGGCGGGAGACAAAGCGGGCGATGGCCTCGTGGGTGACCTCGGTCCCGGTGGGGGTGTTGGGGTTGGCGATGAAAATGAGCCGGGTGTTTTCCGTGATCGCATCCGCCATGGCATCGAGATCATGGATGAAATCCGGATCATCGACTTCCACGTATTTCGCACCGAAGAGGGTGGCCATCAGCTTGTAGACCACAAAGGCGTGTTTGGCTGCGATGAGTTCGGCATCACGGTTAAGGAAGGTGTGGCAGAGGAGCTCGATGATCTCGTTGGAGCCGTTGCCGAGGATGATGTTCGAGCTATCAAGGTCCAGCTTTGCAGCAATGGCGGTGCGCAGCTTGTAGCCGCCGCCATCCGGGTAGATGTGCGCCTGCTCAATCGCGATGCGCATGGCCTCCTTCGCGAGAGGCGAGGGGCCAAGTGGATTCTCGTTGGATGCTACCTTGACAATGGTTTTCGGGTCAAGGCCGAGCTCACGGGCGGTTTCTTCAATGGGTTTCCCCGGCTCATAGGCGACGAGGTCGCAGACGAATGAATTGGCATGATCGGCAATCGGCATGGCTTAAATTAGCAGCATCGGGCAAGAGGCGTCCAACCTCGTTTTTGCGAAGAAGCCGCAGGAGTGTGTGTGGGCTCGGAGTGACTACTTGAGCGTTCACTGGCAGATGTCGGGACTGAACCCTGCGGAGGCTTTACCCCCGGAGACGAGGAAAGGCCGCTTTATCAGGTTGCCATTGGAAGCGAGCAGCGCGAGGGTCTCATCTTTGGTGAGGGTGGGAAGCTTTTCCTTTATGCCAAGGAGCCGGTAATCCTGGCCGGAGGTGTTGAAAAGTTTTTTAAGATCACCACCAGCGCCCTCCAGAGCTAGATGCAACTCCGGGATGGAGGGGGGAGTCTCGCGAATAGCTTTTTCAGTGTACGGGATTTGGTTTTCCTTGAGCCATTTGACAGCTTTTCGGCAGGAGTCACAGGTTTTAAGCGTGTAAATCTGCATTGTGTAAAAAGACGGTTCAGAACCTCCATGCACCTTGATTGGCTGTCTTCGCGGATTTCTCCAGCTTTACGAGCCGCGCCCGTTGCGCGGGAACGGACGTTCCATCCGGCAGCTCCGCGCCCCTCGTGTAAATGCGTGCAAGGCCATTCTCCACAAGGAGCTCGTGTAGCAGCCGCAGGCGTCCTTCCTGGGGAATTTCCAAGAAAGCTTGGTAGCGGCCATCTTTGAACGGGCTGTGCCAGACGGTGTGTAAGGTGAAGCGAGACGTCTTCAAGAGGTTCAGCGTGAAACTCTTCGCTTCTTTTCCGATTTTCACAGATTGACGGGGAGTAATGCCGCCAAGGGCTGTTGCCTGCTCATGAATGGGTCTGTGGTTGTTTTTCCCACCCCGGTATGTTCTGAAGTCGCTCTCTGGAGCGTCCACGAAGTAGAGGCGAAAGATCTTTTTGCGTCCATTCGGGAGGAGGATGAGAAAGGAGTCGCCGTCGTTGCTGCGATGCTCGAGGAGGGTGCAATTCCGGAAGGTCTCGTACGGCCCGGTCGTCTCCCCGGCAGCCGGAGGCTCTCTTGAACCTGCCGCCGGAGTGGGAGCTTCCGCCGGGGCGGGAAGTTGGCGCACGGACTCATAGAGCCAGAGAAGGGTTGCCGCCCCGATGAGCAGGATGGGAAAAAGCGATGACCTGAGAGGCGGCTTGGACATTTTTGAACGTGCGACTATGCCGCTAGGTGGTGCCGCACCCTCAGAGACCGTTGAAGCCAGCGTAGGGCTTGTAGGTGCCGGTGGGGACGGAGACCTGGCGCCATTCCCGGTTCAGCCGGCGGTGCTTGTTGATGAAAATCGTCGGGTCGGCCCAGTGCTCCAAAGTTGCCGGGGCGCCTCTGCGGTCCATTCCCAAGGCGATGTTGTGTCGCATCTCGTAATGCAGGTGGGCGGGATACATGCCGCGGTTGCTGCCGATGGTGCCCAGCTGTTGTCCCCGTTTGAGCTGTTGACCTACTTTGACCATGACCCGGTCCAGATGGCCGTAAAGCGAATCGATGAACTTGACCTGGGCGTTGGTGGGATCCCTGTAGGCGTGGCGGACGATAACGACGTTTCCCCAGCCTTGCTTCACATCGTGAGCGAAGGTGACGACGCCATCCGCGCTTGAACTCACCGGATCGCCCAAGTCGGAGTCGCCACCGCCGCGCCCGTTCCAGTCTTCCCCGAAGTGCTGTGGAGACCGTAAGCGCAGGCCGCGGGCCTTGTAGTAGCCAGCCGCGTTCGGCTTCCCTACCGGGAAATCAAAACCATCCGCCAAGTTCACCTGTACGCCTTGGGCAAGGCCGGGCGACATAACTGCGCAAACCAGCAGCAGCATGCATAGAGAAGTCGGCAAGCCGGAGCGTATTACTGAAGCGAATATGTTCCGCATTCTTGAAGTATCGAGCATCCGCAACCAGTTGACCTCCGGTTGGCAAGTAGGGGCAAGGCAAAAAAAGACGGCGCGTCCTTTTGGTGACGCGCCGTCGGAATGAACTGTTTAGAGCGATTCTAGCGGACGGGTCCTTCGACACCGCCTGTTGCCTCCTCGATGCCGATGGGCCTGTAGCCGCCGATTGCACGGAAGTACAGCATCAGGAAAAGGTAGATGACCGCCATCGCCGCTGGAATGAGCGAATCCACACGCAGAACCTCGCGGTTACCTTGGATGTCCGCTTTGGCAATTACTTCCTGCGCGGTTGTGATCGATGAAGCCTTCCCAACGACCGCTTCGTCTTTTGATCCCCGCTCAACAGCCGCCTTTGCGGCGAACACGTCTTTGGCAGGATTGAGGATCTTCGGGTCGATTGGTTTTACAGGTTCGAATCCGAGGAACTCACTCGGAGGTCCGTCGCTTTGCACTTCAGCGTAGAGAGTTGGATTGGCCTCAATCAATTCACCAGCAGAAAACCTGTCACGGGCGTAGCCGAGGCCGGGGCCGCCAAAGAGACCAACGGAAAGCATGCCAATTCCTCCCATTAAACTCATAGCAACAGCACCAGTTCTCGGGAAACGGTCGCCTACCACGGCAAGCATGGTTGGCCAAAAGAAGGTTTTGCCCAGAGCGTATACGAAGAGGGCACCGAACGCGGCGCCGAAGCTCGTGACGGCGCTCACCAAGTTAAGGCCGACGACAGCGAGGATGGAGCAGATAAAAAGCAGTCCGATTGGTTTCACTCCTGCTTTGCTTTCGATGAAGTGTGCACTGAAGCGGAGTCCAAACATGATCAGCGAGGTGAACACGAAGAGGATCTTGCCTTGTTCGGGGGTGAGGATGGTTCCGGTAATGTTTTGGATCCAGCCGTCAGTGCCGAGTTCGACGCTGCCTACAAGGGCGTGGGTGATGAACAACACGAAGATCAACCAATGTCCGACTGCGAACTTGGTCAATGTGGCGACCCACGCAAGTAGCGCGAATGCCACCAGCGCAGATAGGATGTTCGACATCGTCTCATCCAAGCCGATCAAACCACCGAAAAAGTCTCTACGGAGGAAGAAGAAGAGCATGACTGAAACAATGAGCGTTCCAAGAATGCCGACGTCTTTGAACATTTCTCCCAGCTTCAGTCCTTTTGCGGAAGCTTCAGATCTTGGATATTTCTGTCCGAAAAACATGATGCCGTATGCGAGTGTTGGCACCAGATACAGGGCAAGCTGCCATTTCCAGTCCCAAGCGTTGTCGCCGGAGCCAAGAGTCCAGCCGATAAGTCCGCCAAAAACCATTCCGAGTGGCCAAGAGGCATGGAGAATGTTCAGGTAATGAGTCCGGTTTTTCGGATATAGGGTGGCGACGAGCGGATTAGCGACCGCTTCGAGAACGCCGTTAGCCAAGCCAAACAGGAAGGTGCCCCAATAGAGGAACTGGTATGCGGTCTCGCTGGACATGCCGGGCTTTGCAGCGAATGTGACGAACGCCGAAAGCACGTGGAGTAGGAAAGCAACAAATACCAGTTTTCCGTATCCGACCTTGTCGACCACGATGCCGCCGATAATGATGCCGAAACAGAAACTGATGAAGCCGGCTCCGAGGCTGATCGCGCCGAGCTGCGCTCCGTTGAGATTGAATGCGGTTTCCCACGTTCCGAAGAGCCCGCCACGGACGCCGAAGCCGACACCGGCGGCTAGAATTGCGGTGAATCCGGCCCATAGGAGCCGTTTGGCGTTTGGTGCTATAGCGTCTGTGTTGTTCATAGGGGTTTGAGAAGTGTTAGTGGGGATTATCGGCTGAAAGGTTCGTTGGCAAGCATTGGGGTAGAAAACGTCGCTTTTTGTCGGCCTTGTGAGATTGTTTAGAGTGCGCCGAATCGGCGGTGGCGCTTTTTGTATTCTTGGATGGCCGCGAAAAGATCGCCTTGGCGGAAGTCAGGCCAGTATTTTTTCACGATCACGAGCTCGGAGTAGGAGAGCTGCCAGAGGAGAAAGTTGGAGAGGCGCATTTCGCCGGATGTGCGGATCATGAGGTCCGGGTCCGGGATTTCAGCGGTGTAAAGATGCGATGAAAACAGCTCAGTTCCGATGTCCGCTGGATCAATCTTCCCGGCAACGGCATCCGCTGCTAACGATCTGGCCGCGTTGGCAATTTCCTCCCGGGAGCCATATGAGAGGGCGAGGACCAGGGTCAATGAGTCGTTGGCGGCGGTGTCGGCGATGATTCGTTGCAAGCGCTCGCGGGTGGATTGGGGAAGGCGGTCGAGCTGGCCGATGGCTTTGAGGCGGACGTTTTGCTTTTGCAGCTCGGAGGCTTTTTCATCGAGAAAACGATCGAGCAAGGCCATGAGTGCCTCGATCTCGGATTCGGGTCGGTTCCAGTTTTCCGAGGAAAACGCGTAGAGGGTGAGATAATCGACGGCCAGCTCCTTGCATGCCTCCATTACTTCGCGGACTGACTCAGCTCCCGCCCTGTGGCCTTCGGCGCGAGGAAGTCCCCGTTCCTTTGCCCAGCGGCCGTTGCCGTCCATGATGATCGCGATATGCATAAATAGATTGAAGCGGGCGAATCCAAGGCTCCTTTTGCCCGGGCTGCAAGGATCTATTGGTTCTGCGGAAGATTGCCGCTCAGGCCTCGTCAGCGGGGGCGAACATCCCACCATAGCCTGGGCGGTATAGAGCGAGGCCGCTGAGGCGGGCTATTTCTTGGAAATGTGCGTCAACGGCATAGAGCCGGACACCGTCGTGTATAGCAATTGCCGCGATCACGACGTCAAGCCACGGCACGCTGAGACCGTTTCCTCTCAATTGCCACGCAAGTGCGACGGCCCGATCCCAATCATCCTCGCGGCATGGACGAAAGGGGATGACGGAGAAATGCCTACCAAGGCGAGCCCGCTCGTCCTTCCGGGCGCCTCCCAAGACCTCCAGTCGCACGGGTGAGCACCACTGGACCTCGTATGCCTCGAGAAGGCTTTGTAGTGCGAGTTTCACCTCCAGCCTCCCGTTCTTCCGGAAGCCTTCAATCCACACGGACGAGTCCACGAGTACCATGGCTACTCCGGATAAAGTGGTGGAACGGGATTGGCGAGATCATGACCTTCGGCATCCAGAGGGGCATCTGGATAATCAAACGCGTCCTCGCGGATCAGCCTGCCGAACTCGCTCGCCTTTTTCCGCCGGACGTAATCTGTCACCGCGCGGGCAATGGCCGGGCTTTTGTTTTTGTCTCCGGTGATTTCCAATAAGTCGGTGAGGATGTCCTCCTCGATATCAACAGTGATCCTCATGTGGTGAGAATAGCCTCATAAAGCATCAAAACAAGACATTATTCCCCTCTTTTTGAGGATTTACACGGGAAGGGTCTGTTTTCTGTCGGGCCCGACGCCGATAAAGGCGAGTGGGGCGTCACAAAGTTGGGAGAGGCGGTCGAGGTACTTCCGGGCGTTCTCCGGCAGCTCAGTGTAGGAGGTGCAAGCGGTCGTGCCTTCTTTCCAACCCGGCAGGGTTTCGTAGATCGGCTTCGCGCGATCCCAAAACGAGCGGTCGGCAGGTGGGAGTTCGTGACGCTCACCATCAATCTCGTAGGCTACACAGATTTTGAGCTCCTCGTATTCATCGAGCCCGTCAACATTGGTGACGGCGAGGCCGGTGACGCCGTTGACCATGCAGGCGAAGCGGAGCAGCACCGTATCGAGCCAGCCGCAGCCACGCGGGCGTCCGGTGGTAGCACCGAATTCGCGGCCGAGATCGTGGAGATATTGGGAGAGGCCCTCGTCCCCAGTTGGGAAGGGTCCAGAGCCAACGCGGGTCGTGTAGGCCTTGCAGACTCCTATCACTGCCTCGATGGCTGTCGGTGGGAGGCCGGTGCCGGTGGTTGAGCCGCCGGCGGTGGTGTTGGAAGAAGTGACAAAGGGGTAGGTGCCAAAATCGATGTCCAGCAGAGTCCCTTGCGCGCCCTCGAAAAGGAGGTTCTTCTTTTCTTTCCACGCCTTGTGGAGCACCGGGATGGTGTTTGTGATGTGCGGTCGGAGGCGCTCGAAGGCGGTATAGGTTTCCTCGATCACTGCCTCTGCGGTGAATGTCGGGAGATCGTGTTTCTTCAAAATCTCGTTCACTTCCGACACGCGGCGGGCGATCTGGGCCTCGGCGAAAGGCCGGTCCAACAGATCGGCCATGCGGAGGCCGCAGCGGTTGATCTTGTCCGCATAGGCGGGGCCAATCCCGCGCTTGGTGGTGCCGATCTTTTGATCTCCAAGCGCAATTTCACGGGCAGCATCCAGCTCTTTGTGAAATGGAAGGACGACGTGAGAGCGATCTGAAATGAGAAGTTTCTCCGGCCCGATTTTCACCCCCTGACCCTCGATACGCTCGATCTCGACGCAGAGGCCGACTGGATCGACGACAACACCGTTTCCGATCACGTTGATTTTATCGTCCCATAGGATGCCGGAAGGGAGCAGATGCAGCACGTATTTCGTCCCTTTGGCGATGACAGTGTGGCCGGCATTGTTGCCGCCCTGGCCGCGGATGACGACATCGGCCGATTCTGTTAGGTAATCAACGATCTTGCCCTTGCCTTCGTCGCCCCATTGGAGGCCTGTGATAACTGTGTTCATGATTTGAGATTTTTTAACCGCGAATGGACGCGAATTTTCACTAATTTTTCCTGGGAACTACTGTGTGGTCAGGATAATTCTTTCCCACTCCAGCGTCGGCTTTTTGAAGTTGATGATGAGTCCTAATTGGAGGCGGGTTATGCGGAGGTAATTGATCATCTGGCCCCGTTCGTGATCGGTGATCCGATCGATTGTTTTGGTATCAACAATGATCTGACCGTAGGCGATTAGGTCGGGGATATACTCACCTACTATCGTGTCCCGCCATGTTACGGGGAATCGCTTTTGCTGCTCAAAAGGGATGTCTCGGTGAACGAGCTCGACAGCGAGGGCGTTCTCATAGGGCTTCTCGTTAAGGCCGTGTCCGATGCCATTCAGAATGGTCAGTGAGGCTCCTATGATTTGATAGACCTCGTTCGGATACAGCAAATTCGCGACCATTTGCGTTAATTCGCGGTTGAACTCTTTTTATTTTCTTCGATAAGCGCGGCGAATTCTTCGAAAAAGTATGAGGCGTCGTTGGGGCCGGGGGCGGCCTCGGGGTGATACTGGACGGAGAAGACGGGGAGTGTCTTGTGGCGCATGCCTTCGACCGTATTGTCGTTGAGGTTCACGTGGGTGACCTCGATCTCCGGCGGGAGCGAATCGGGATCGACCGCGAATCCATGGTTTTGCGATGTGATCGTGATCTTCCCGGTGCGGAGATCTTTCACGGGCTGGTTGCCGCCGCGATGGCCGAATTTGAGTTTAAAAGTTTTTCCTCCGTAGGCGTGGGCGAGGATTTGGTTGCCGAGGCAGATGCCGAAGGTGGGGAGTTTGGTGATGAGCTCGCGGATTTCCCTGTGGATATAGTCGAGGGAGGCCGGATCCCCAGGGCCGTTGGTGAGGAATAGGCCGTCGGGATTCTTTGCGAGAATTTCCCCAGCGGAGGTGGTGGCGGGCACGACTTCCACCTCGAAGCCTGCCTGGCGGAGCATCCGGAGCTGGTTGTACTTCAGCCCGAAATCAATCGCGATGACCTTGTATTTCGCCGGCGGGAGTTCGACATAGGCTTCCGTTTCACCGATCGAGGCATTGGGGAGCGTCCAGCGGCGGGATTCTTCGGACCAGGTGTAGGATTTCTGGGTGGTGACTTCTTTGACGAAGTCCGCGCCTTCCATGCCCGGAGCAGCTTTGGCTGCGGCAACGGCTTCTTCCTCTGAGAGTTCAGTGGTGACGCAGGCGCGCATGGCTCCGAGGGAGCGGAGGTGCTTGGTCAGGGCGCGGGTATCGATGCCTTCGATGCCGAGGATCGAGTGTTCAGCCAGGTAGGAGGAAAGGCTCTGGGTGGAACGCCAGTTGGATGGAACTTCACAGAGCTCGCCGATGACAAACGCTCGGATGTGCGGGCCGGCTGATTCGTCATCTTCAGGGTTCACGCCATAGTTGCCGATCTGCGGGTAGGTCATCGCGACGATCTGTCCGCGATAAGAGGGATCGGTGATCACCTCCTGATAGCCGGTCATCGAGGTGTTGAAACAGATTTCTCCAGTGGTGGTTCCGCTGGCTCCATAGGAAGTTCCTGAAAAGCAGCGTCCGTCTTCGAGGGCGAGGATGGCGGTGGTGGGCACGGGGCGGGAACGTAGGTACGAGCGCGCGGGTATGAAACCCTAAATTTTCATTTTTGCCTTCCGGGGAGGATGTCATCGCCTAATTTTGTGAATTTTTCTTGCCGGAGGAAGGCGGGCAGCTACGGTGAAGACCTAATGAGAATGATTCGCAATAAGTGGGTTCTGGGCTTGCTGGCTTTTGGGGGTATTTCCTCGCTTGGTTTTGGTGAGGTGCTGCATGTGTATTCGCACCGCCATTACGAGGTGGATCAGAAGGTGAACGCCCTGTTCACTGAGAAGACGGGGATTGAGGTAAAGGTAGTGAACGCGGAGGTTGATCAGTTGATTGAGCGGATGAAGTCGGAGGGAGCGAGCAGCCCCGCTGATGTGCTCATTGCGGTGGATGCCGGGCGAATGCAGCGGGCGGCGGAGGAGGGTTTGCTTCAGCCGGTGACGTCAGAGATCCTTCAGGAGAAGACGCCGGAAGCTTTGCGCGATCCCGAGGGACGCTGGTATCCCTTTATGCTTCGCTCGCGTGTGATCGTGGTGGCGAAGGATCGGGTGAAAGAGGGAGAGGTGAAGGATTACGAAGATCTTGCGAAGCCGGAGTGGCGTGGGCGGGTGCTTGCGCGCTCTTCGACGAGTGCTTACAACCAGGCGCTTCTAGCTTCGATCATCGCTGCAAATGGTGAGGAGGCTGCGGAAAAGTGGGCCGAAGGGATGGCGAAAAACTTCGCCCGTCCTCCACAGGGCGGCGACCGCGATCAAATCAAGGCGGTTTCTGCGGGCCTAGCGGATGCGGCGCTAACCAACAGCTATTATTTGGGCCTTCTGCTGAATTCGCCCGATCCAGAGGAGCGCAAGGCGGCGGAGAGCGTGCGCATCATTTTCCCAAACCAGGAAGGACGCGGCGCGCATTCGAATGTCAGTGCAGCGGGTGTCACTGCGAGTTCCAAAAACGTGGACGCTGGGAAAAAGTATCTCGAGTTCCTAGTCAGTGATGAGGTCCAGCGGATGCTGACGGAAGGTTCCTTTGAGTATCCCATCTCGATGGATCTTGGTATGAACCCGCAGCTGCAGAAGTGGGGCGAGTTCAAGATCGACAAGGAAACCTTTGGCAAGCTCGGCGAGTTTTCAGCCACAGCGACGCGTCTGTTTGATCGCTCCGGCTGGAAATAAGAGGAATGAGGGAAAAGGGTCCGGATGGCTGGTTGATCAGGGGGCTGGCGTGGTTGCTGGCCCTGCTCGTGCTGCTGCCGGTGATGGTGGTGCTTTGGCGCTCACTCGGACCGGCCGGGGACGTGTGGAACGAGGTGGTGGAGAGCCGCCTTTGGAACCACGTGTGGCAGACGGTCCTGCTGGTGGGTGCGGTGGTGGTGCTGGCGCTGCTGCTCGGGGTGCCGACGGCCTGGGTGGTTTCCGTATATGATTTCCCGGGTCGGCGACTGATGCGCTGGCTGCTGCTGCTGCCGATGGCAATGCCGGGGTTTGTGGCGGCGGTGGCCTATGTTGATGTGCTTGAAGGGCTGATACCCTTTTACATATGGGTTAGGAAAACTTGGGGGATCGATGCCTTTCTGAGAGTGCAAGAGGTAGTGCCGTGGGTGTTCGCGGTTGGTGTGCTGGGGGGCACGTTGTTTCCGTATGTTTTTCTGAGCTGCCGGGCGGTTTTCTCGAAACAGGCGGCTGGTGCGCTGGAGGCGGCGCGACTGTTGGGAGCGGGCGGCTGGCGAGGATTTTTCGGAGTCGGGGTGCCGATGGCGCGGCCGGCGCTGGTCGCGGGCGGGAGCCTGGTGGCGATGGAGTCGATGAACGACTACGGTGTGGTCAGTGCCTTTGGTCTGACGCCTCTAACGCCGGGGATTTTCCGTGCGTGGGGCGAGGGCGAGCCGGTGGTGGCGATGCGGCTAGCAATGGTGCTGCTTCTGTTGCTGGGGCTTGGACTGGTATTCGAGAGGTGGCAACGCGGGCGCAGGAAGTTCGCGGTGGATGCCGCAGGAGGATTTTTGGGACGGAAAAAACTGCCCCTCGTTCGTGGCCTGGGTGCGCTGGGGCTGTGTCTTTTGCCGCTGACTATCGGCTTTTTGCTGCCGGGCTGGCGGCTCGGGGGGTGGGCTTGGATGTCTCGGGATTCGGCGGAGTGGGCGGCGCACGTGCGGGCTGGGTTCCATTCTTTTTCGCTGGCTGGCGGAGCGGTTCTGCTAGTGATGGTCTCCGCTCTGCTGCTGGTGGCGGGGCAGCGGGTGCTCGCCTCGCGGAGCCTGGTGGTGGCGCAGAAGATTGGATTGATGGGCTATGGCTTTCCAAGCGCGCTGGTGGCGGTGGGTGTGGGGGCGGTGGTGCTGTGGGCTTCGCAAAATGTTCCGGGTGCTGGAGGCCTGGCTTTGAGCGCCTCGGTGAGTGGATTGATGATCGCCTACTGGGTGCGCTTTCTCGCCGTGGGGATCCAGCCGGTTGTGGCAGGGTTCGAGCGGGTTCCGGGGAGCTTGCGGGAGGCGGCGCGGACTTTGGGCGAGAGTCCGTTGGGAGCGCTGTGGCGGGTGGATTTTCCGCTGGTGTGGCCGGCGATGATTGCGGGGGCGACCTTGTGTTTCATTGATGTGTTCAAGGAGCTGACCTTGACACTCGTGCTGCGGCCTTTTGATTTTGAAACGCTGGCTACGCGAACCTATCGCCTCACTGATGAGGGGCGGATGGCGGAGGCGGCGCTGCCCGGTTTGGGCTTGGTGATTCTCAGCCTTGCGGGTTTGATCCCCCTGACACGATGGATGCGTGCTTCTGAAAAATGAATCTCCTAGAAGTCAGAAACGTGGCGAAGACCTATCGGACCGGAGACGCTCCGGCGGTCAAAGGAGTGAGCTTCGATGTCGGCGAGGGACGGATTCTTGCGTTGGTCGGCGAGAGTGGGAGCGGGAAAACGACATTGCTGCGGATCCTTGCGGGGCTGGAGACGGTGGATTCCGGTCAGGTGCTGTTGGATGGGAAAATTATCGCAGAGGCGGGCGGAGGACTGCCGGCGGAGAAGCGCGGGATCGGCCTAGTATTTCAGCATCACGCGCTTTTTCCGCACCTGACTGTGGAGAAGAACGTGCTGTTCGGGGTGAGGAAACATGCGGCACCAATGCAAAAGAAGCTGCTTATGGAGCTGATGGAGCTCGTGGGACTGAAAGGATTTGAGCGTAGATTTCCTCACGAACTCTCCGGGGGCGAGAGGCAACGGGTGGCTCTAGCGCGGGCGTTGGCACCGAATCCACGGTTGTTGCTGATGGATGAGCCGTTCAGCAGCCTTGATGCGAGGCTGCGGCAAACGGTGAGGGACGAGACGCGGACGATTCTGAAAAAGCGCGGCACGACGGCAGTTTTCGTAACCCATGACACTGGCGACGCGCTGGCGGTGGCGGACGGGATCGTGGTGCTGAGGAAGGGGCTGGTGCAACAGATTGGAGCGCCTCCCGAGGTTTATCATGCGCCGACGAACGCTTATGTTGCTTCATTTTTCGGAACATGCAATTTCCTGCCGTTTCACAGTCTGAGCCATCCGAGTGGCGCCCGCGTCACCTGTCACGTTGGCCCGCCACGGCTGGGCGAAAGCGCCGATGCCGGATTGTGGGTGCGGCCGGAGGATCTGGAACTGGTGAAGCCGGTAAAGGGCCGCGAGGGGCTGGTAGGTCAAGTGGAGCGGGTCTCCTTTGGAGGCGGCTTTCTGGATGTGACGCTGCGCTGCGGGCGGAAGGAGGCTGCGGCGGTGATGGTGGAGGTCCGGCACCACGCGCCTTTTTTGGTGGCAGTGGGGGAGAGCTGGGAGGTGGTGCCGAAGGTAGGGAGGCGGGGTTGAGGGCCGGGTTCGTGGCCTTGTGTCATCCATGTCATCGCTCCGCACCATTTACCCTAAAGAGGAAAATGAAATGATCGCCCAATCCCCTCAAGTGTTGTAACCACAAGGGCATGGAAGCCACAGCAACCTTGATTTGCGCTAACCCTGCGGGTGAACCGAAAAACACCCTTTCAAACCCTTCGTCAACCTGGCCTCTGGACACCCCTGGAGGTCGTTTTTACTCCTAGTGGGACGACCAGGCACCCGTCACCCGCGAGGGCCAGCTCATCTTTTTCTTCCAGTTCCTCCAGGCCGGAGGGCGGTGGGAGGAGTTCCTGCGCGACTGCCCGCTCCACTACACCGGCAACCGCGGCAGCGGTGCCCACAACATCATGGGAACCGTGATGCCCGGTGCGCTTGCCGGCCACTGGCGCTACGCCCACATCAACGACCTTCGCGGCGATGGCATCAACCCCGGCCTGCTTGGCATGAAAGGGGTTGTCAGCGAGGACGCCGTGCGGCTCGGCATAGGTCGCATCGGGGAAAAGGCCGGACTTGACTGGATCTCGACCCAGATTCTCGGCAGCATTTCCCCCGCGCTCGGCCTGCCGTGGATTGCCGCTCTGGCGGCTATGCGGTGTGCGCTTCGCGGTATG
>JBGTDO010000041.1:0-12113 GCA_041748235.1 Akkermansiaceae bacterium
CTTTCTGAGCATCGTGGAGAGCTGGCTTTCGGAAAAACCGAGCCAACGATCACCGTAGAGTTCGCGAGCTTCTTCGAAGGAATGCTGCAGCAGATCCAGAACTATGATGCGTCCACCCGGGCTGAGGATGCGGTAAGCTGAATCAATGGCCTTCTGAGGGTGCTCCGCGTGGTGGAGCGCTTGGCTGAGGACTGCGAGATCGATGCTGTTTTCCTCGATAGGAGGACTCTCGATATCGCCTATCCTGAACTCTAGGTTGTGGAGCCCGTTGCTGATGGCGAGATTCTGGGCGTACTCGACCATCTTCGGGGAGATATCGATAGCTATGACTTTCTCTGCACGCTGCGCGAGGAGTTGGGAGAGCGTGCCCTCGCCTGCGCCTAGATCGGCAACCCTGCGGTAGTTGAGAACCTTGATTAGGGCTTCGGCGAGCGCTTTCCATGACCGGCCGGGGACATAGTCCTTGCCAAAGCGTCCAGCGAGCTCGTCGAAGTAAGCGCGGGCAACGTCCTTGCGCTTGCGCAGAAGGTGGTCGAGGGCGGTTTTATCGGCCGGAACTTCCGGGATCTCCGACGCAGCGCGTATGGTGAGGGCGGTCAGCTCGGGGGGTAGGGCGGCTGAATACATGTTATTTTTCCCGCTGCGCTCGTCGGTCACTAGTCCGGCTGCCTTGAGCTGGGAAAGCTGGGTCGAAATCCGGCTCTGGCCCATGGCGAGTATTTCCTGAAGCTCGGCAACGGAGAGCGCGTCCTGGTGAAGGAGCGTGAGGATCCGCAGCCGGGTCGGGTCGGAAAGAAGTTTCAGGGATTTGATGATTGACGGCACGGGTTGCACGATACATCAACACATCACGATTTGACGATACGAAAATCAAAAACAACATGAGCACCTATATTTTTTCTTCAGAATCCGTTGGCGAAGGACATCCCGACAAGGTTGCGGATACGATCTCAGACGCGATTCTCGATGCCTGCCTTGCGGTCGACCCGAAGAGCCGGGTGGCCTGTGAAACTTTCGTTAAAAGCAATATCGTGGTAGTCGGTGGCGAGATCACCATCCCATCGCTTCAGGACAAAAAGAAAGGTACCACCAAACCGATCGACGAGGTGATCAATGTCGGCAAGATCGTGCGGGACGCGGTTCGTGGGATTGGCTACACCAATGCTGACGATGTCTTTCATGCTGATACGCTTTTCATCAATAACTACCTCACCATCCAGAGCCCGGACATCGCGCAAGGTGTCGACGCGGAGGCTGCGGAAGGCAAAAAGACGGCAAAGCAAGGCGCTGGCGACCAAGGGATCATGTTCGGCTATGCGTGCAACGAGACGCCGGAGCTGATGCCAGCACCGATCATGTTCGCCCACCGCCTCGGCCGCGAGCTCACGCGGATTCGCAAGGAAGGCAAGCTGGCAGAGTGGCTCCGTCCGGACGCGAAGACCCAGGTGTCTGTTGAATATGTGGATGGCAAGCCGACTCGCGTCGTTAATGTCGTGATTTCCACACAGCACGCCGCCAACGTTACTCATGCTGAGATCGAAAAATTCTGTATCGAGCAAGTCATCAAGAAAGTTTTGCCAGCCGAGCTTCTGACTAGCAGCACCGAGTATCTGATCAATCCGACAGGCAAGTTCGTGATCGGTGGACCTCAGGGCGACAGCGGTCTGACCGGACGCAAGATCATCGTTGACACCTACGGTGGCAGCGGTCATCACGGCGGCGGCGCATTTTCTGGAAAGGATCCTTCCAAGGTCGACCGCTCTGCAGCCTACATGGGCCGCTGGGTCGCCAAAAACGTGGTTGCTGCGGGACTCGCTGACAAGTGCGAGGTCCAGTTTGCCTATGCGATCGGGCACCCTGAGCCGGTGAGCGTCCACATCGACACCTTCGGCACAGGCACCGTTGAGGATTCGAAGATCCTGGGCGCGGTTCTCGAAGTCTTCTCCTTCAATCCAGCCGATATCGTCAAGCAGCTCGACCTGCTGCGTCCGATCTATTCCAAGACCACCAACTATGGTCACTTTGGAAAAGAAGACGCCGATATCACGTGGGAAAAAACCGACAAGGCTGCCGCACTCAAGAAGGCGGTCGGCTGATAGACCGTTTCAAATTTCAATAGATAACATCATGAGCTTCACAGATTACAAAGTAAGAGACATCGGCCTTGCCGACTTCGGCCGCAAGGAAATCGACATCGCTGAGCACGAGATGCCGGGCCTGATGGCGACGCGGGAAAAGTATGGCAAGACCAAGCCGCTCCAAGGCGTGCGCATCATGGGCTCGCTGCACATGACCATCCAGACGGCAGTTTTGATCGAGACGCTTGTTGATCTCGGTGCGGAAGTGCGCTGGGTATCCTGCAATATTTTTTCTACCCAGGATCACGCGGCTGCCGCGATGGCCGCAAAGGAAATTCCTGTCTTTGCCTGGAAAGGTGAAACCTTGGAAGAATACTGGTGGTGCACTTGGCAGGCTCTCGTCAACAAGGACGGCCTCGGCCCTCAACTCATCGTTGACGATGGCGGCGACGCGACGCTGCTCATCCACAAGGGTTACGAAATGGAGAATGGCTCCAATTGGATCGACAGCCCCGGCGAAAGCGAAGAGGAGCAGGTCATCAAGGACCTCCTCAAGGACGTCAAGGTCAAGCAGCCAGGGATTTTCCACACGATCGTGAAAGATTGGAAAGGAGTTTCCGAGGAAACGACCACCGGTGTGCACCGCCTCTATCAGATGGCGAAAGCGGGCACGCTTCTTGTTCCTGCGATCAACGTCAACGACTCCGTCACCAAGTCGAAATTCGACAACCTCTACGGCTGCCGCGAATCGCTCCTTGATGGCATCAAGCGTGCGACTGATGTGATGATTTCCGGCAAGGTCGGCGTTGTCTGCGGCTACGGCGATGTCGGCAAGGGTTGCGCCCAAGCACTTCGTGGTGCCGGTGCGCAGGTGGTGGTGACTGAGATCGACCCGATCTGCGCGCTCCAAGCCGCAATGGAAGGATTCCGCGTTTTGCCGATCAAGGACACGCTTGGCTGGGGCGACATTTATGTCACAACGACTGGTAACAAGGACATCATCCGCCTGGACCATATGGAGAAAATGAAGGATCAGGCCATTGTTTGTAACATTGGTCACTTCGACAACGAGATCCAGATGGACAAGCTCAATAGGGCTCCGGGCGTGACCAAGCTGAACATCAAACCACAGGTGGATAAATACACCTTCCCGACCGGGAACAGCATTTACATGCTCGCTGAAGGTCGCCTGGTGAACCTCGGCTGCGGCACGGGCCACCCGAGCTTCGTGATGTCCAACAGCTTTACCAACCAGACGCTCGCGCAGATCGACCTCTGGGAGAACCGCGATTCTTACAAGGCTGGCCAGGTGACCGTGCTCTCGAAGCACCTAGATGAGGAAGTTGCCCGTCTGCACCTCGCGAAGATCGGGGCCAAGCTCACCACGCTCACCAAGGAGCAGGCGGATTACATCGGAATTACGCCGGAAGGGCCGTACAAGGCCGATCACTATCGCTATTAATTCGGCAGACGCCTTGGAAAAATCCACGACCAGCCGGGAATTCCGGCTGGTCTTTTTTTTGGGGAAAAAGCTTGAAGTGATTCAAGTGTAGGAATAAGTTGATTCATATGAAGTATAAAGCGGCAGAAGGAAAGGAGGGCGTCTTGCAAGAGTGTGAGGCAGTCTATATGGTGGACCGCGTGCGGGACGGTTTGGTTTTTGCCGAGTTCGACGCCCTGCGACAAATGCTTGAGGTGACAGAGGAGCGGCTCGGAGCTTTGCTCGGGATGTCCCGCGCGACACTGCATCGCCGGAAAAAGGCGGGGCATCTGGATCGCTCGGAATCGGATAGGCTGGTTCGCTTCGCCCGGCTGTTTAATCGCGCTTCGGAAGTGCTAGGTGGGCATGAGCCCGCCAGCAAATGGCTGCGGAGTCCGGCAGTGGCTTTCAACCGGGAGAGTCCGCTAGATTATGCGGACACTGAGATTGGTGCAAGGGAGGTGGAAGCGCTTTTGGGCAGGATTGAACACGGGGTCTTCTCGTAATGGCCACTTGGTTCAGAATCTGCCAGAGCCACCGCGCCGCAACGGCAATGGATGGCGAGGGCTCTCGGTTGTTTGGCGGTAGGTGGAATCCGGTGGGCGTCAAAGCCGTTTACCTTGCGGAATCGCGGGCATTGGCGGCTCTGGAAATCCTCGTTCACGCCTCGGCGGATGCATTGCGGTTGGAGTGGTCGGTCGTCGAGGTGGAAGTGCCGGATGATTTGGTGGATACCGTTGAAGCCAAGGATTTGCCGCAGCAATGGAATTCGCATCCGTTCTCACTCCGAGCCCGCGAGCTGGGAGCCGGTTGGCTGGCCGGGCGCTTCAACGCGGCGATCCGGCTGCCAAGCGCGGTGATCCCCGAGGAACACACGCTGATGTTGAATCCTCTGTTTGACGGGATTTCCAAGCTCAAGATTTCACGGCCGCAGGACTTTCTTTTCGATATGCGTCTGGGGTGATCTCATCAGGGGCCATTGCCCAATAGGGATCGATTTCCGACTTGGAGCACAGGCATGTATCTGGATGATCATCGGATGAGCCGGCTGGAAACGGATTGGGATAGGAGCAAATCGTTGGCGAGAGCAATCCTGCACGACCGGAGAATGCGGCGCCGCTGGCTTGGGCGGTGGCTGCTGCTTACGGTGGCGTGGATGGCCACAGGGCTATGGATTTTCGATCGCTGGCTGGCGGATAGCCCGTGGCGTTTCCTTGGTTGGTGGGGAATCTGCGCGCTGCTGGCCTGCGGATTGATGGCTTTTGCGCTTTATGACGCGGCTGCGGTGGTCCGCGAGGAGCGGGACGATTCGGAGTGATTGGAACTGGAAAATCAGGCTCATCTCTGCAAGGATCGCGACGATGACCATTTCAAACGCAACGGAAAGGCCCGTGATCTATCAGCTCCTTGTTCGAACTTTCGGAAATCTCAACACAACCCGGAAAGAAGGAGGAACCATCGAAGAAAATGGCTCCGGAAAATTTAGAGATGTCAATGATGCGGCTCTGAAGTCGATTGGCAAAATGGGATTCTCCCACATATGGCTGACTGGTGTTCTGGAGCAGGCAAGCGGCACCGAATATCCGGGGCGGCCTGCGGACGTGCCAGATATCCTTAAAGGAAAAGCGGGAAGCCCTTATGCAATCAAAGACTACTTCGACGTATGCCCGGATTACGCGGTTGATCCGGAGAGGCGCATCCAGGAATTCCGGGAGCTTGTAGAGCGCTGCCACAAGCATGGCTTCAAAGTGCTCATCGATTTCGTCCCGAATCACGTCGCCCGCAGCTATCGCTCCGATGTCCACCCGGATAGGTCTTTCGGCGAGGGCGACAAGCATGACGTCTTTTTCGATAGGGAAAACCATTTCTATTACCTCGACGAGAGCTATCCCGGCGGTGGTCCCCCCATGCGCCTGCCCACAAAGGACATGCGCGGCTGTAGTGGCCTGATCGAAGTCGAGACCCATTTTGGAAGAGTCACCGGAAACAACGCGATCACTTGGGAGCCTTCGATCCATGACTGGTATGAGACCGTGAAACTGAACTACGGCCACGACTTCACCAAGGGTCGTGCAACAGAGCATCTTCCGGGTTCCCGGGCTGCTTTTGCGAAGGTGCCCCGAACTTGGCGCACCATGGATGAAGTCCTCGCTTACTGGCAGGAGATGGGGGTCGACGGCTTTCGCGTGGACATGGCCCACATCGTGCCGATGGAATTCTGGAAATGGGAGGTGAAGCGGGCGCGGAGCCGTAATCCAGAAGTGTTCTTTGGTGCCGAGGCCTACGATAGTGATCCGGACAAGCTCACGGACGAAGACGTGCTCGAAGCGCTATGGCAAGCCGGTTTCGACGGCGCTTACGAACATCCCACCTACAAGATTCTACAGGGTATCTACGAAACGGGAAAATGGGCGAATGACCTCGATCCGCTCACCTTTGGAGGCGCGCGCTTTCACCACTGTATCCGCTATCTGGAAAATCACGATGAGGTCCGGATCGCGAATCCTCAGTGCTGGGGAGGCTTCGGAATGAACGCCGGGCGTCCGGCTGCGGCGGTTATGTTTGGCATCAGCCGCGCGGCAATCATGATTTACCACGGCCAAGAGATTGGTGAGCCTGCGATCGGCGCGGAAGGCTTCAGCGATGATGACGGGCGGACTTCCATTTTCGACTATACCTCGATGCCGGAGTTTCAAAAATGGGTGAACGGCCACAAGTACGACGGCAATCAGTTGTCTCCCGAGCAGAAAGACCTGCGCGACTGGTATGGAAGGCTTCTTGCGGTCCTCAAGGAACCCGCGTTCACCCAGGGGGAGTTCTACGGCCTGAATCACGCGAACAAAAACAACGCCGCCTTTGGAAGACTCGACGGTGACCCGGTTTCCGGCCACTGGCTCTATGCGTTTCTGCGTTTCGACAAAAACACGAGCCAGGCGTTTCTCGTCATCGCCAACTTCAATCCCACCGAAACACTCTCGGACGTGAGGGTGCTTCTCCCTCCGCACGCGATATCGTTCCTCGGCAAAAGTGGAGCGAAGAAGATTTCGTTTAAGGAAAAACTCGGGAGCAAGTCCAGCGTCTCGGCGACTCCTGCGGAGCTTCAGGAGACAGGACTGCCGCTTGGCGATGTTCCTCCCTTTGGCGTGCGCTATTACGAGTTGAAATGATGCATCGCACGGGTTGAACTGGCTGCCATGGATTTCGAAGCCAAAGCCAGGTCGGTGATAGAGATGGAGGCGACGAGTCTGCAGGAAATGGCGGCTCGCGTTAACGGCTGCTTTGGCGAGGCCGTCCGGGCCATCCAACATTCTTTGGAGAACAGGGGAAAGGTGGTGGTCATAGGAGTGGGCAAGTCAGGAAATGTCGGTCACAAGATCGCTGCCACGCTCAACTCCACCGGCGCGACTGCCGTGGTCATGAATGCGCAAAGCGCCCTCCACGGCGATTTAGGCTTACTTAATGATGGCGATGTCATACTTGCTCTTTCCTATTCTGGCGAGACCCAGGAACTTCTGGAGCTTCTGCCTTTTTTGCGCAGCTTTGATGTGAAGGTCGTCGCCTTCTGTGGCCGCCCCGGCTCCTCTCTGACGCGATCCGCAGATGTCACGCTCGACACTTGGGTTGCCCGCGAGGCCTGTCCCATGAATCTCGCACCAACTTCATCCTCAACAGCGATGCTGGTGATGGGCGACGCCCTAGCGATGGTTTTGTTAGAGTCGAGGGGTTTTTCGGAAAAGGACTTTGCAAGATATCATCCGGGCGGTTCGCTCGGCCGGGCGCTGTTGTTGAAAGTGGGTGATGTCATGCGGCGGGAGGAAAAAATGCCGACCGTCCCCGTTTCCGCCCGGGTCATCGACGCTGTGGCCGAAATGAACCGCAGCCGCGCCGGAGCCTGCCTGATTCTTGACGAGAGTGGTAAACTCGCTGGCATTTTCACCCATGGAGATTTCGCGCGGGGCTACGAGCGCGATCCTGAACTTGGAGCTCTTCCCGTCGCCGATCTCATGACACGGAATCCGATTTCACTGACAGAGGATTCGTTGGCGGCAGAGGCTGTCAAGCAGGTCGGCGAGAAGCGGATTGACGACATCGTTGTCGTCGATGAAAGCGGCAAGCCCGTGGGCCTCATCGACGCTCAGGATCTGGCGCGGCTAAAGCTTGTTTGAAATGGAGGATCTCGACATCGCGGTGATCGGAGGCGGGCCCGCAGGACTTAGGGCTGCCGAGGTGGCGGCGGAATCTGGTCGCGGCGTCACGGTCTTCGACGGCAAGCCATCAGTGGGACGCAAATTCCTAGTGGCTGGAAAGGGCGGTTTAAATCTTACCCACGGCGAGCCGTTTGATCAGTTCGTGACCCGTTATAAAGGGTGTGGCCAGTGGGAGAGCTTGCTCCACGATTTCGATCCGCTCGCACTACGTGAGTGGTGCCACGGACTGGGTCAGGAGACATTTCAAGCGAGCAGCGGCCGCGTGTATCCAAAGGCTTTAAAAGGTGCGCCAGTCCTGCGGGCCTGGTTGGCGAGGCTGCGAACCCTTGGCGTTACCATCAGGCCGCGTCATCTTTGGACGGGCTTGCTGCCGGGGAAAGTTCTTCAGTTTCAGGACCAGCCGGAGGTGCGGGCGAAGGCGGTGGTCCTCGCCCTCGGCGGTGGCTCTTGGCCTAAGACCGGCTCGGACGGAGCTTGGATCAAACATTTTGAGAAGCTCGGCATTGGCTGTGCAAGCCTCCAAGCTGCGAACTGTGGCTGGGAGTGCGATTGGACCCAGGAGATTCTCGAGAGGGCCGAGGGTATGCCTCTCAAGAATCTCGTCGTCACCGCTGGCACCGTCTCTATTGCAGGAGAGCTGCTTCTCACCCGCTACGGCCTTGAGGGTGGAGCAATTTACGCCTTAGGACGCGAACTTCGAGCGATGGCGACACCTGCTCTGGTCGTCGACTTCAAGCCCACTTTCTCTTGCGAGGAGCTAGTGGGAAAGCTGGGAAATGGGTCAGGAGATTTCTTACAGGCAGCTGTTCGGCGATGGAGGCTGAGCGCCCCGGCAGCCGCGATCCTCTCGCGTAGGTCCTATACCTCTGCGGCGGAACTGGCGACCGAAGCGAAGGCATGTCGCATTGAACTGCTCCGGCCGAGGCCAATCGAGGAGGCTATCTCCTCCGCTGGCGGCGTGGTCTGGAGCGAACTCGACGAGAACCTAATGCTGAAAAAGTATCCGGGGGTTTACCTCGCGGGGGAGATGATCGATTGGGAGGCACCGACCGGCGGCTACCTTCTCCAGGCTGCCTTTGCCACCGGGACCCGTGCGGGCAAATCTGCCGCCTGTTTTTGAGGTTTAGGAAAGTGCGTCAGAGAAAGCCTGGATGATGGCTTCCACTGGCTCCTGCCCGACCGAGATCCGCAGCAGGTTGGTGGGGACACCGCAGTCTTCCGTCCAGTCCAGCTCGTGATAGTGGGCAAGGAGAGTGTAAGGGCAGACTAGGGTGAAGGGAGTCCCAAACGAGGGGCCTTTGGAAAGGCGGAGTGAGTCGTAAACCTTGGGTGCCCTTTTCGGGTTTGCTAGGACGATCGAGAGCAGTCCTCCATAGCCGCCGTTTTTCCTTTTTAGGGCATCGTAATTGGCGCTCTGGGTGGTGGAGGGGTGCCAGACTTGGGCGACAGCCGGGTGGCCTTTGAGAAATTCCACCAGAGCCAAGGCTCTTGAATTGGTGTCGCTATTCCGCTTTGCGTAACCTTTGAGATTGGAGAGGAGTACCTCCGCATCGGCGATGTAGAGAGGCGCGCACTCGGCCGCGTCTGTAGAGATGGATTCGAGCAGATCCTGTGCGAGAGGGGAATCCGCGCGGACTGTCACAGCACCTGCCATCACGTCACCCGCACCGGACACCCATTTTGTCAGTGAGGAAGTGAGGACATCGGCGTGAGGCAGAACCTCGACATTCAGTGGCCCGGACGCCGAATCATCTACCACTAGGGGAGTGCGGGAAAAACGACAGGCCTCCGACACCCGATGCAGATCCAGGGTGCGCAGCAGGGGGTTCGACGGCACCTCGGTGAAAACCCCTGCGAACTCGCCCGCGCGGATGCGTTGCAGCGCTTCGTCGAAGGACTCGCCTGAAGCGTCATTGAGATAGACGAGCCCGTTTCCGAACCGGTCTTGGATTTTCATTGAGTCCACGTAGGGGAACTCGATCTGAAGCGTTTTTTTACCTTCTCGGAGGCCGGGGAGCGAGCGGAGAGCCGCCAGTCCAGCGGCGATCCCCGATGAAAAAATGAACGTGTGCTCCGGATCGCCACCGTTGAGCTTCGCGACGGCGCGGGAGACGAGATGGGATTTCGATCCCTCCCGTAGCTGGGTATCGAAGTAGTCTTGTGCCTGCCGCGAGGAGACGACTTCGCCGGAAAAGCGCCAGTAGGCATCGGCTAGCGGCTTGGCTTTACTGGGGAAAACAAGAGCTTGGAAGCCATTGTAGGAGGTGCTGCGCACGGCGGTCTCCGCTTGACGCTCCAGCCAGCGATGCGCGCGCTGCGCGGAAATGCGCGTGGGCAGAATGAGCACTTCCTCGCCATCGGAGCCTATCTCGGCGCGTGCTGTTTCAAATAGCCGCTCCACTGTCGGATGTTTGAAAAACCGCGGGTAGCCGGTGCGCAATCGTCTAGTGATTTTCTCCCGCCCTTCCTCATAGCCGACGACCGCATCCCACGTGGGGAGGCATACGGAGCAGGCATGGGAGGAATCCGGCAAGGGAATGCCGAGATCCTCCTCTTGCCAGGCAGGATTTGCAATCAGATCGCGCACGCGGCTAGATGCCTTGATGGGGAGCTTTGAGCAAGCTGATTGTGCTTGTCGAGGTTCGTTATCATCCGGATCAGGGGCTTCGGATGGATTGATGATCGTTGTGGAGGATCAGATCTCCTAGAGAATGCTATGCCGAACTTTTGCCGTAGCGCTCTCGGAACTGATTGAGCAGGTCGTCCACCCGCTCGGAGGATTCATCGGAAGCGGGCTGCGGGACAGGGCGGACCTGTTCAGGCGGGGGCGGACGGTCTGCTGTGGGGGGAAGCTCCTGCTGTTTTGATACCGATCGGCTTGGTTCCGCTGGTTCCTCATGGGACGTTTGCTGCGGAACAGGGGCAGGAGCGCGATCAGTAGCTGGATATGGTGCGGGGTTGGCGGAGTTCTCTGCAAGATTCTGTGCGGCGGGCTCACGCACCGGGTCTTTGGGAGCGTCTACCTGCTGGGCTTCGCCCGGGTGGAGCTGGTCGAGCGAAGACCCTTTTTCAGCGCTTTTCTCCTCTTGTGCTTTTTTCTCCGCAGCCGCCCTTTCCCAAGTGCCGCCAGCCTCGCGCAACAGCCCGCGGGCATGGGTTGCGATCGCGCTGGCATCCGTCTGGTCGAGAATCTTTTGCCCGAACCCCGGCGAGCGTGATTCAAGGATGGCGATCATCGTTTGGTGGTCCAGAGGTTGGAGTTCGATGACCACTTCGGTAAGCCTGTCAGCAAGTCCGCTACTCAAGCGCGGCAGAAAGGCGCTCTCCCAGACGTCTTGGTTGATTGAAAGGATGACGTCCACGCGATCGACCGACTGGCGCAGCGAGCTGAAGAAGGAGGCAAAGCGCAGGGCAGCCGTTTCATCAGAGGAAAAGCCTTCGAGCTCGTCTGCAACCAGCACTAGGCGCATCAGCGCGGTCAGCATTCCGAGGAGAGCGATGAGGCGCTCGTGGGCGACAGCCTCGGCCGATGGATCATCGAAGACGGTGGCCGAAAGAGTCTGAACGCGGCCTGGATTGTCCACAGGCGTTGCTGCGAAGCGGAACAGGGCGTCCACCCAGAATGAAACTTCCCGCAGGGGGAGTCCGTTGCGCTGGGAGAGCTCCAAGGCGAGGCGTGGGCCTACAAGTTCGAAATTTTCGCGTGCCCAGTGGGCTGTGACCGCTCCGGGGTGATGAAAGTCGAAGGTCTCAATCGGACGGTTTTTCAAAGCGCCAAGCGCTCCTTCGCGATCCTGGCAGGGGACCTCGCCCGAGTTCACCAGCGGTTGGAGCGATGACGAGAAAAGCCGGCGGGTCACCAAGTCGAGGACCGAAAGGCCACCGGCGGCAGGAAGCGCCCGGACCAGGCGGCGCAGGATGTCATTAAGGACTGTCGCAGCATCAATGCGACTGCCGCCAATTGCGTGCAGGGGGACGAACTCGTGGCTGCCACCGAGCTCGTGCTGCAGGTGGGTCAGCAGGTGGGTCTTGCCGTAGCCAGCGCGGGAAGCCTTTAAAAGGATGCAGTGGCCTCGGTCTTCCAACGGCACCTCCAGCCAGCCACGAAGCTCCTCCCGCTCCTGCCGATTGACTTCCTCCGAGTGGCTCACGGGGAGTTGCCCGAAGGTTTCAAAAAGCAATTGGAAGGGGTGATCGCTAGGCATGGGGTGGGAGAGGAATGTCGGCGGTTAGCATGAGAGTTTTCCGCTGTTCCACAAGCCGTTTCGGGGAGAGGAACTCCTGGGCGGGACGAAGCATTTCAACTTCCCGGAGCATCGGTTGGCCGACTCGGCGGGGCTTTGATGA
>JBGTDO010000042.1:0-13053 GCA_041748235.1 Akkermansiaceae bacterium
CCCCCCCACGGTGCCAGCTATTGAGCGGGAGTAGGAGGGCTGGGCACGGCGGATGCAATCCGCCGCCACGCGGATCCTCAGAGGAGGTCGTAGGAGCGGCCGCCGAGGCCTTCATACCAACGGATGTAGGCGAAGTTCACCATGGAGTAGCCGCCGGGGGTGGGGTAGTTGCCGGTGAAGTACCAATCACCGCAGGGGCCCTTGATCGCGGCGCGGAGGTTCTCGATGGTTTGATAGATGACCTCCACTTCGCCACTCCACTCAATGTCTTCGGGATATACCATGCGGCTGATCTCGGCGGAGATTTCCTCGGGTGTGAAGGCTTCGTAGATGCCTTGGACGCGGTTGCGGCGCTCGGCTGCGGGCTTTTCGAGTTCCTCGCGGCACTCATCGTAAATGCGGTCAAGCAGATGCTGGCGGCCGGCGCGGCGGTGAAGGGCGACGGTGGCATTGAACGCGATGAACTTGCCGAGCTCCGACATGTCGATGCCGTAGCAATCGGGGTAACGGATTTGCGGGGCGGTGGAGCAGATGACGATCTTAGACGGCTTCGTGCGGGCGAGGATTTTGAGAATTGATTTCTTCAACGTGGTCCCGCGGACAATCGAGTCATCAAGGACGACCAAGTTATCGCCCGGCTTCACAGCTCCATAGGTGATATCGTAGACGTGGGAAACCATTTGGTCGCGGCCTTTTTCCTGGGAAATGAAGGTGCGCATTTTGATGTCCTTGTGAGCGATCTTTTCACCGCGCGGCCAGTTGCGGAGGATCAATTCATCGACCTTCTCAGGTGTGAGCGTTCCGTCCTTTGCGCCATCCAGGATCTCCATGCGGACCTGTTGACGGCGGTACAGGCGGAGGCCGTCCATAAGGCCGTGGTAGGCTGTCTCGGCGGTGTTGGGGATGAAGGAAAAAACCGTCTTGTCAAAGCAATCGCCGATGGACGTGACGATCTGATCGACCAGCGCGGAGCCCATGGCCTTGCGCTCGCGGTAGATCTGCGGGTCGTTTCCGCGGGAGAAGTAGATTTTCTCGAAGGAGCACGGTGTGAAGGCCTGCGGCGAGTGAAACTGGGTGTCGGTGATGCTTCCATCAGCCTTGATCGTGATGACGGAGCCGGGATCGATGGCTTTGACATCTTTGGCATCGGCTTCGAAAACGGTCATCAAGGGCACGCGCTCGGAGGCAAAGGCGATGACTTCATCAGTGATGAGCATGTGGCAGGGGCGGATACCGCGAGGATCGCGCATGACGAACATGTCGCCGTTGCCGATGGCACCGCAGATCGCGTATCCGCCATCCCAGGAGCCGGCGGATTGCGCGATGAGATCCGGCACATCGAGTGCGGCGGAGATCTGGTCAGGTATCTCCGCTCCGGGAACGCCCTGATCGCGGAGCTTGTGGTAGAGATTGGTATGCGCCTCATCGAGGTGGTAGCCGATTTCTTCCAAGACCGTCTGAGTGTCGGTTCCGAAAACGGGGTGCTGACCGCGCTGGATGAGGGCGTTGTTCAGGTCGACCGCGTTGGTCATGTTGAAATTGCCCATCACCATGAGGGTGCGGGTGGGCCAGTTGCTGCGGCGGAGGTAGGGGTGGCAGGAGCCTTCATCAAACTCACCACTGGTGCCGTAGCGGAGGTGGCCGACGAGGATTTCTCCGCCGAAATCGAAGTTGTCTTTGACGCTCCCGGGGTTGCCTTTGTCCATCAGGCCCTTGCGATCCATCTTGAAGAAGGATTTGACCTCCTTGCGGAAAATCTGGGCGAGCGCGTCGGATTCGATGCCGCGACGGCGGTGGACGTAGGGCCTGCCGATGGGCATGTTGAGTTTGACGCAGCCGATGCCGGTGCCGTCCTGGCCGCGGTTGTGCTGTTTCTCCATGAGGAGGAAAAGCTTGTTCAAGCCCCAGAGGCAGGTGCCGTATCGATCGTAGTAGTAGGCCAGAGGCTTCCTCAACCGCACGGCGGCGATCCCACATTCATGCTTCAAAAAGTCGCTCATGCGTTTGTTTATCGCGGTGACAAACTGTGTTCGTTCCGGCTCAGGCCTGCACTGTCACTCGAACTCCTTCTTCTGCAACCATTTTCCCAAGAACTGTTCCACCCGGACCGGCGGTGAGAGCTTTTTCAACATCCGCGCCGTCCACGATGACCACCCAGCCGATGCCCATGTTGAAGGTGTGGAAACGGTCCTCCGCATCCACGTGCTCCAGAAGCTTGTCGATCCCGGGAAGGTTCCACTTTGGAATTACGAGATCGGCACCCATGCCGACGAAGAGCCGCTCCAGGTTTTCCGGGAGGCCGCCGCCGGTGATGTGGGACATGGCCTTGGGTTTAACTCCTGCTTTTTTCAAATCGTTGACCACATCGTCGTAAAGGCGGGTCGGTTCTAGCCATGCGGCGAGTTCTTCATCGGTAACAACACCGGGGCCAATCTCTTTAAGCGCGCGGCGGACGAGCGACCAGCCGTTGGCGTGGATGCTGTTGGATTTGTACCCGACGAGCACGTCGCCGATCGCGAGGGTCGTGGGGTCGATGAGATCTTTTTTCTCGGCACAGCCTATGCAGAAGCCGGAGAGTTCGAGCACGTCGGCGGGGACGATGCCAGGCATCTCTGCGGTTTCTCCGCCGGCGAGGATGCAGTTGCAGGCTTCCAGGTAGTCAGCCATTCCGCCGATGACGCGGGTGATCTTGTCTTCATCAAGGGCGGCGATGCCGATGTAGTCGAGGAAGAGGAGGGGGTCGCCGCCGGTGGTGAGGATGTCGTTCACGCTCATGGCGACCAAGTCCTTGCCGGCTGTCTCGAGCATGTCGCGCTCGAGCAATAGCTCCAGCTTGGTGCCGACGCCGTCGCAGCCGGTGACGATGACGGGCTGCTCGTAATCGCTGAGGTCGTAGCAGGCGGCGAAGAGGCCGAACGCACCGAGAAGCTTGCGCTGCGTCTGTGTGCGCTTCACATGACCTTTGATGTCACCGACGAGTGCTGCCGCTTTGCGCGTGTCCACTCCTGCTTGTTGATATGTGAGCTTGCCTGCCATTTCCGTGACGGGGTTCTAGCAGGCAGGGGGTGCGGGTCACGCAGAAAAAAACAGCGGCCTCCGAATCTCCGAAAGCCACTGACGCACAAAGGTTCAGGAGAAACGGGAAAGGAGGGGCTCCAGGTTTTTGCGTGTGGCTGGTGGCCAGAGGGAAACGGGAGTCATGATGGCAGTCTGCAGTGCTTGGTGCTCCGGCCAATCAGGGGCCTCCGGCACGGTGGTGATGAGAGTGCGGATGATTTCCTTTGCTAGGCTGCTGTTGGCCTGAAGGTTCGCGACAACCGAAGCGACATCGACAGCGGCTTCGTCCGCTTTCCAGCAATCGTAATCAGTGACAAGCGCAAGTGTGGCCATGGCGATCTCCGCCTCGCGGCAAAGACGGGCTTCTCCGGCGTTGGTCATGCCGACAAGGTCGAAGCCGAGGGCGCGGTGCATGCTTGATTCGGCGCGGGTGGAGAAGGCGGGACCATTCATGCTGACGTAGGTGCCGCCGTCGTGAAATTTTTTCGTGTGGCTGGCCGCCGCCTGCAACAATAGCTTGCGCATGTGCTCGCTATAGGGATCCGCGAAGCTGACGTGCGCGGCGATGCCGTTGCCGAAAAACGTGTGGAGGTCGCCCTTTCCGGTTTTGTCAACCAGCTGATCTGGAACGACAACGTCCCTGGGTGCGAGATCTTCGCGCAAACTACCGACCGCCGTGACGGAGACCACCCACCGAACGTTACATGAACGGAGGGCCCAAATGTTGGCGCGGTGGTTGATCTCGTTCGCCAACAGGCGATGGCCCTTGCCGTGGCGTGGGAGGAAGCAGACGCGCCGACCGTGGAGCCGGCCTTCTATGATCTCGTCCGAGGGAGGACCGAATGGTGTGGAGATTGTGCGGCGGGTGATCTCCTCGAGAGAATCGATCTCATAAAGGCCGCTGCCTCCGATGATGCCGATGGCGGGTTCTGGTTGCATAAGGATTTCGGGGGATTGATGGAGAGGTGTCTAACAGAACATATTGCTCGTTTTTTGCAAAGACAGAATCGGAAGCGGCACCCGGCGGGCTCTTGACGATTGGCAAGCTGGTAAACGCCTGAGCTGAAGAGGATTTTAATACTGGCCAATATCTCGGTTGCCTGATATTCACCGGATCGTAACTAATTTGACCGGTATGAGAGTAATGATTGCGATGGTGTCGATGGGAGTGGTGATGATTTCGAGTTCATGCCGCACAAAGCTGCCCTTGGACCCCGAGACGATGAAGCCATCGTGCAAGTGCATGCCGCAGAATTACTACCATGGCATACCTTCCTCTTGCCCGATCCATGTCCATGAGGAGATCATCGTCACGAAATGAGTTGCCGCTTCCGTCCCTGCATTGATCTCCACGAGGGGAAGGTGAAACAGATCGTCGGTGGCAGCCTGAAGGACGAGGGCCCTGGGCCGACGGAAAATTTTGTATCGGAACACCCGCCGGAGTGGTTCGCGGTTAAGTTCCGTAGTGACGGGCTGACCGGCGGGCATGTTATCAAGCTTGGAAGAGGAAACGACGCGGCGGCCCGTGAGGCGCTTGCGGCATGGCCGGGAGGGCTCCAGATTGGCGGTGGTATTCACGCGGGAAACGCGCGCGAGTGGCTAAGGGCGGGGGCAAGCCACGTAATCGTGACTTCCGCGCTCTTTGACGCTGAGGGAATATTTTTACAAGCCGCTCTGGATGATCTTGTTGCTGCGGTAGGCCGAGATCGGCTTGTCATAGATTTGTCATGCCGCAGGGTTGGCGATGGCTGGGTGGTGGCGATGAATCGCTGGCAGACGCTGACGAATCTCCCGGTCACCGCAACGACGCTGGACCGCTTGCTACCGTTTTGTAATGAGTTCCTGATTCATGCGGCCGATGTCGAAGGGCTCTGCCGCGGCGTGGACGAGGAGCTGGTTGAGCTTTTGGGGAGCTGGGGAAAATGCCCGGTCACCTACGCCGGAGGGGCTGCGACGATGGACGATGTCCGGAAAGTGGACGACGCGGGGAGGGGGCTGGTGGACGTGACAGTGGGTAGTGCTCTGGACCTTTTCGGCGGCTCGGGTATCGCTTACGCGGAGCTGGTGGCGATGAACAAGGGCTGAAGAGAAAGCCGGTCGGAGCTCGCCGCTACGGATGTTCGTCGGAACTACCCGCCATGAATGTTTCTACTGGAACGGTCGTGAAAAATCGCGATGTAGGCTTGTCAAGCGGGAGCAGATTCTTAGGGTTTGCGCTCTTCGCCTGCGGAAAAAACGCGGCGGCTCTCCTCTTATGAACACCACTGTATTATCTACCGCTGCCAACGAGGCCCGTGGCCTTGCCATGGACGCCGTCCACGCTTGCAACTCTGGCCACCTCGGACTTCCGCTCGGCTGCGCCGAAATCGGTGCCGTTCTGTTCGGAGAGTCCCTCAATTTCAACCCGGACGCTCCACGCTGGCTTAACCGCGACCGTTTCATTCTCTCGGCGGGCCACGGCTCGATGTTTCTCTACAGTTGGCTGCACCTCGCCGGCTATGAGCTGAATATCGAGGAGGTTGGAAATTTCCGTAAGCTTCACTCGATCACTCCAGGTCACCCGGAGTTCCAAGAGACCGCAGGCGTAGAGGCGACCACCGGTCCTCTCGGTCAAGGTGTTGCCAACGCGGTTGGTTTCGCCCTTTCCGGCAAACGCGCCGCCGCCCGCTTCAACACAGGGGAACACACGCTTTTTGATCACCACGTGATCGCGCTTCACGGGGACGGGTGCCTGCAGGAAGGTGTCGCGAGAGAGGCGATCTCCTTCGCCGGCCACAACGGCCTGGACAACTTGATCCTCATTTATGATTGCAACGAGGTGACCCTCGACGCAATGGCGGAGCTCACGCAGAGCGAGAACGCGGCCATGTATTTCACCTCCCAGGGCTGGGATGCGGCCACAGTTGACGGTCACGATCTTGAGGCGGTCGCCAAGGCATTGCAGGTCGCGAAAGCTAACAACGACAACAAGCCGAAGGTCATCATTGCCCGCACTCTCATCGGTAAGGGTATTCCTGAAGTGGCCGGCACCGCGAAAGCCCACGGCGAAGGTGGTGCGAAGTTCACCGCCGAGGCCCGCGCCGCACTCGGTCTGCCTGAAGAATCCTACTACGTTTCCAAAGAGACCAGGGAATATTTCTCGGAGCGTAAAAAAACTCAGATCGAACAGTTTTCCAAATGGCAGGCGACCTACGATGCTTGGTCAAAGGCCAATCCGGAACTCGCCAAGGAATTGACCGAGGGTGTCTCTTGCGCGACTCCGACTGATCTCACAGACAAGATCGCCAAGTTCCCTGCCGATTATAAAGACGCGACACGCGGAGCGGGCGGTAAAGTGATCAACGATGTGGCGAAAGCGATGCCGCAGTTTCTCACCGGCAGCGCTGACCTCTTTGGATCGACGAAAAACTACCTCACCGGTGAGGGCGATTTCTCCCGCCTCAACCCCACCGGCCGCAACATTTGGTTCGGCATCCGCGAGCACGCGATGGGCGCGATCTGCAACGGCATCGCCTACGATGGCATCTTCCGCGCGAGCGGCGCGACCTTCTGCGTCTTCGCCGATTACCTGCGGCCTGCGATTCGTCTGGCCGCGCTCTCGAAACTGCCCGTATCCTTCATTTTCACCCACGATTCCGTCGGCGTCGGTGAGGACGGCCCGACGCACCAGCCGGTGGAAACGGTGAGCGGCCTTCGAGTGATCCCTGGTCTCGACGTGATCCGGCCGTCCGATGCCGAGGAAACTGCAGGTGCCTACATCGCCGCGATGCACCGCACCGATGGCCCGACCGCGCTGATCCTAACCCGCCAGACGGTGCCTCTGATGAACGACCTTTCCGCTGAGGAGCGTCGCGATGGCGTCCTCCGTGGTGGCTACGTGGCAGTGAAAGAAAAGGGCGAGCTCACGACGATCCTTATGGGCACCGGCTCCGAGGTTCAGCATTGCGTTGAGGCCGCCAAGCAGCTCGGCGAGGGCGTGCGCGTCATTTCGATGCCGTGCCTCGAGCGTTTCGAACGGCAGTCGGCCGAATACCGCGAGAGCGTGCTTCCAAAAGCCTGCACCAAGCGTCTCGCGATCGAGGCCGGTGTTTCCGCCTTGTGGTGGAAATACGTCGGCACCGAAGGCAAGGTCCTCGGCATCGATCGCTTTGGCATCAGCGCACCTGGTGATGTCGTGATGAAAGAGCTCGGCATGACCGCCGACCACATTGTCGAAGCGCTTTCCTAAGGCTCACGATAGAATGGATTCACGATCCCTTGGCGAGTTTGAAGCTCGCCAAGGGATGTTTTTTTGGTCTGGTGGTAGCTCAGCTTTCGGAGGGTTCGCCGAGGCGTCCGATCCAGTGGCCGAACCAGTTGGCCAGCTCGACCTGAAGTGTTCTCGCGTGCAGGTCGTTGCCAATGCGAATGTGAAACGCCGCAGGGTCTTCAATATCCAGAACGAGTTCGTGGGCGTGCTTGCCAATGGTGACGGTCCCGCCGACGTTTTCCCACCAGTTGCAAATCTCGGCATTTTCAAGTCGGGCGATCCCGGTGAATCGGCGGATCCCCATTCCCCAGCCTTCAAACCAAAGGATCGAAAGAAGCAGCACGCCGATCCCGCGCCTTTGCCACGAGTCGAGAATGGTGATGGAGAACTCCGCTTGCTCGTTGTCGGCCGGATCCGGCCAGATTGATGCGGCACCGTATCCGGGTAGATCTATGGTTTCCTCAACTGGTAGGGCAATCCAGCCATGATGTTCATGCGGGCCGGTCCCGCTTAATCTGTGGGCGAGTTCGAAGCCAAGGTGAGGAGCGTTGCGCAGGAAACGGTTTTTCCGCGAGCGCTCGGAGAGCATGGCGTACGCCCGTTCCGCTCGCTCCACATCGCTGGGATTGATCGGCCGTAGGAGGATCTGCCAGTCATGGTCGAGTTCGATATTGAAAGGAGCGGTATCGGAAAGGGTCACGGAAAGTGATTGGCTATCGGGAAAGCAGTTCCGGCGGGACCTCGACGACGGCCTCGCGATGGCTGACGAAAAAGCGGTCGCCAGACTGCGGCTTGACGATATGGCCGCCGGTAAAGCTGCCGAAAGACGGCATCGTCAGCACGTTCTCACGCAGGTGGAAACACGGCAGGCGCAACGAGGTGTTCTTACCATCGGGGATCTTGAGGACTGGGTGGATGTGGCCGCAGATGTTGAAGTGTTCGGCTGAGGCGTCCTCCGGTTTGTGCACGATGCGAATTGAGCCCACATCGAGATGGTCGAATTCCTTTAACAGGGGCGGGAGGGCTTTGATTTTCGCGTCGTGGTTTCCTTGGACAAGGGTGAAGGGTATGGCGATCTCCTCCGTGAAATTCAGAACCGTTTCCAGCAGCTCGTCGGTAAAGCCAGAGGCGGCGTGAAATAGATCCCCGGCGATGATCAGATGGTCCGGCTGGTGCTCCCGGATGAGTCCTGAGAGACGGGCGAGATCGCGGGCGGTGTCCCCCTCGGGGATCGGCAGACCGTGTGCACGGAAGGTGGCGGATTTCCCAAGGTGCAGGTCTGCGGCGACCAGATATTTTTTCTCCAGCTCGATCAAGAGAGCGGAATCCGGCAGTAGGCGGAGGTGATGGGCTTGAAGAAACATGGACGTGCTGGAAGTTTCCTCAGATCTCGCCGATGTCCTCGTTCCACAGCTCCGGCTTCTCACGGATGAAATCATTCATCATGGCGATGCAAGAAGGCTCGTTGATGACATCGAGCTTCACGCCGTTGGAGCGCAGGTGTTCCTCGGCACCGAGGAAAGTCCGGTTTTCGCCGATGATTACATGCGGGATTTTGTAGAGCAGGATTGCGCCGCTGCACATGGGGCAGGGGGACAGGGTGGTGTAAAGAACGCACTCGCGGTAGATCGAGGGGTGCAGGCGGCCAGCGTTTTCCAAGGCATCCATTTCCCCGTGGAGCACGGTGCTGTTTTTCTGAATTCTTCGGTTGTGGCCGCAGCCGACGATCTTGCCATCATGGACCAACACGCTACCGATCGGGATGCCGCCCTCCCGGAGTCCTTTAAGCGCCTCCTCAACTGCTGCTTGCAGAAATATGTCCATAGGAGACAATATGCCGCCGCGGGCCGGGTCGTCCAGAGAAAGACCCGGAGCCGGCGAGCAGTATCAGCAACCCACACCACTAGAACAACAGAAGATGCCAAAGGTCAGATTAGCGGGGATGGTAAGAGGCGAAAAGGACCCAAACCGCGAGAGCAGGGCGAGGTTGCTTTACCAACTCTTCAGCAAAGGTTGGGATATCTACAATTCCAATGGCGACCAGCGGATCTCGCTGTCCAATATTGAAAGGAAGATCATTGAGGCCGACGCCTTCGTCTTCACACCGGGCGCCACCTTGGAGGACCTTTTCAAGGCGGTTTCGATTTTCGTCGGCTACCAGACGCTCGACAAAAACCTGGAGAACAAGCCGACCGTGTTGCTGAATTCTGACCACTCGTGGACCCAATTCTACGGTCTGCTCACCCACCTGAACGAAATGGGCACCGTGCGCCAGATTCCCGGCGAGTATCTGCTTGAGGCGGCTCATGTGGAGGAAGTCATCGAGCTGCTGGAAAATGCCCGTAACATCGGCTTGCCGGACATCGGAAGGGAGAGGACCGGGGAGATTGCCGGGCCGTCGTTCGAAACTCCGTTGCCGGACGACCACCTCGGCAACGTCTGCGTTTTTTGCTCCGCCAGCATCGAGATTCAGGGTTATCTGGACGATGGCTATGAACTCGGGAAGCAGCTTGCGGAGAACAAGCTCGGTTGCGTCTCGGGAGCGGGTAAATCCGGTATCATGGGAGAGGTCGTCAAAGGTTCCGTCGATGCCGGTGGCTGGACTGGCGGTTCCAATGTGCCGCATATCATCGAACTCGAGGGGCTGCCTGAAGGCCTCTCCAGCTTCTGGCTCAAACCCGACATCTACACCCGCATGGAGATCATGATCGAGCGCTCCGAAGCGTTCGTCATTTTCCCCGGAGGTGCGGGGACGGTCCAAGAGATGCTGGCGCTGATGATCTTCAAGCACCAGAATGTAAAGGGCATGGCAAACAAGCCAGTGATCATTTTCGACCGCCTCGATACCGAAGGTCGACGCTTCTGGACGCCTCTGATCAAGCTGCTGGAAGAATGGTGCTACGATGGCGAGTTCATCGTAATCAAGGAGCTCAGCGAGATCGTGCCGACTGTTATGCGTCTGATCGACAAGGCTCCCGTCTCCCATATTAGTTAGGGGCTTGCCACTTGGACCAAATCCTAACAACTTGGCCGGGTGGTGAAAATTGGAATCATCCTCAACCCGAAAAAGGCCGGGGGTTTGAAAACGATGCTGGCGCTGCGGGCCGCGCTGGAGAAGCGCGGCTGCGAGTGCGTCCTTGATCTTGAGACCGCCGCAATGGCTGCTGAGAGCGGTGGTATACCGGCGGAAGATTTCGCCGAGCAGGTGGATATCGCCGCCGTCCTCGGCGGCGATGGCACCATGATGCACGCGGTTTCCCGCCTGGGCGCTTTTGAAAAACCCGTGGCCGGTATCAACATCGGCACCCTCGGCTTCCTCACCACCTGCACCGACTCCGATATTGAGCGATTCGCCGACGCGGTTGCGGAACGGAAATATATGATCAGCGTGCGGATGCTCCTAGAGGCCACCGTGCATCGGAAGGATACCTCCACAGTGGTTTACTATGCCCTCAACGAGGTCACCCTCGCCAGGGGTGAAACTGGCCGCCTGGTGACGCTGAATGCAATGGTCAACGGCGAGTGGCTGAACCGCTATCGAGCGGATGGTCTAATCGTCGCGACGCCTACCGGCTCCACCGCCTACTCGCTCTCCGCTGGAGGGCCTTTGATTGCGCCACAGTCATCGGTGATGGTTGTTACGCCGATCTGTCCCCACAGCCTCAGTCAGCGCTCCCTAGTTCTCTCGGACGATGTCGAAGTCGAAATCTCCCCGGAGCGGGTGGACGATGGTCCGATGATTTTCACTGTCGATGGCCGCGATACCACCCGGATTGATCCCGGCGATTGGGTGATGGTGAAAAAATCCGTCCGCTCCTTTCACCTACTCCGCCTCCAAGGCACCTCCTTTTACGAGGCGCTGCGGCAGAAGCTCGGTTGGCAGGGCGTGTAGTTCTCCTAGAGGCGGACCATTTTACTCGCCCGACCCAGGCCCGGTCAAGCGCCGCAGGCTTTTGGACTGCTGGGGTTCTCATCCCCAGCTCTTGGGGGCGGCCGCTATCACGGGTTGTCAGGAGCCAAGGGATGGGACGCGCCTACTACGTAAAAGCTGCGGATTACCGCAGCAGTCAGAGAGCCTCCGGCGGCTGGCACGCGATCTTGCGGAGGCGCTGGATGAGAGTCCCGCGCAAGGACCGGGCCAGCACCGCCAGACGCCGCTGCTCCGCCTCGTATTCACGGCGACCCTCCGGGGTCTCGATTTTCACCGGCACCACGCCCCATCTCGAAAGATCGTAGGGGCTTGCCCGCATGTCGAGATCGCGGAGCTGGTTGGCGAGACGAAAAATCTCCAGCAGCAGATCGGAGCCGATCCAGGGCATCGATTTTGCCCCCCACTTGTAGAGGTCCATGTTCGCGTGGACGCAGCCGGGCTGCTCGTTCTCCAGGCGGGTATCGAGACTAGGCCGAAGCCGGTTGAGCGGGCGCGCGTCCTTGGTAAAGAACCGGAATGCATCGTGGTGGGAGCACGTGATCGAGCGCGATTCCACCAGCGCGTCAATTTGCTCCTGAGGTAGCCTCAGCCTTGCCAGTGACGAATGGCGTATTTCAGTGGCGCGATAAACCATCGCCCACTCGTGGAGCCCGTGGCAGGCGAAATTCGGCAGGCGGTTCTGCGTCGCCTCCAGCAGCTCGATTGTCCAGCGGAGCCGGTCCCGCTCCTTTTCCAGCAACAAACGTCTGTCGAGATAACAAACCCCATGATCGAGGCGATAATGTTTTCCGGTGAGGTGCTGGGGCAGGGGAGTTTCTTCGGAATTAGCCAGCCCCACGTCCAGGCCCGGATGCCATTGCTCCAGCAATGAGATGTTATACGGGTAGTAGGTGAAAAGGAAATCCTCCACCGGATGCGCCTCTCCACGGTCCCGCCGGTGCCGCACCTCAGCGGTGAACTCCCTCGCCGCCGCCAGATGTCCCGCCGCCCGCTCCATCCAGTCTGCGGCGGGGAATGTGCGACGACAATTAAAGCTGGTCGCTGACGACAATTAAAACTGCCCAGTTGGGAGGGCGTTTTTTGGGGTGGGACGGCATGCCGTTTGACACCGGACGGGGCGGCGGGTGCTGCTCTGGGTTGTGGTCAAAAGAACCCAACTCACCAAGCTCGTCAGCGAGCGCAACCAAGGAGCAAACATCAGCATGAGTGCAATCAAAGCGGGGATGTCCCGCACTACGGCGCGCAATTATTTGCGGCAGGACAATGTGTTGGAGCAGCGGCAGGTGCCGCACACCTGGAGGACGCGGGAAGACCCGTTGGAAGCGGTCTGGCCGCAGGCGTTGGAGATGCTACGGCAGGCTCCCGAACTGGAGGCGAAGGCGCTTTTCGAGCATCTGGCGCAAGTCCATCCGGGCGGGATCGGGGACGGGTTGTTGCGGACGTTCCAGCGCCGGGTGCGGAGCTGGCGTCTGGCGGAGGGGCCGGAGAAGGAGGTGTTTTTCCCGCAGGACCACAAGCCCGGCGAGGTGCTGGCGGTGGACTGGACGGACATGGGTGGCCTGGGGATCATGATCGAGGGCAAGGTTCTGGCGCACAAGTTGTTCCATGCGGTGCTGCCGTATTCGAACTGGGAGTGGGCGGTGCGGGCGCAGAGCGAGTCGTCGCTGTCGCTGCGCGGTGGCCTGAAGGCGACGCTGGGGCGCTTGGGCCGGGTGCCGCGGCGGTTGCTGACGGATCACTCTTCGACGGCCACCCACCGGTTGAAGCGGGATGGCGCGGAGCGGGGTTTCAACGAGGAGTATCTGGGGATTTGCGC
>JBGTDO010000043.1:0-9146 GCA_041748235.1 Akkermansiaceae bacterium
CATGGCTTCGACTACAGCAAGTTCGAAGGCACACCGGCGGAGGTGCTGGCCCTGCTGCCAGAGGCGGCGAACCACATCCTCGGCCTGGGCGACAAGAACGAGATCAACGGCAAGAAGCGGTTCCTCGATGCGATGGCGGCGGCGAACGTGGCGTATTCGCTGTGCTCGACGCTGGACGGCGCGAAGGAACTCAAGAAGGAGCTGGCGTTTCTATCCGCGATCAGCGCGGTGCTGCGGAAATTCGATGGCGTGGACAAGAAGCGAAGCGCGGAGCAGAAGCACAGCGCGCTGAAGCAGATCCTCGACAACGCGGTGAAGGCGGAGGACGTGCAGGACATTTTCAAAATGGCCGGGCTGGAGCGGCCGAACATCGGGCTGCTGTCGGATGAGTTCCTGGAGGACGTGCGGCGGATGGAGAAGAAGAATCTGGCGGTCGAGCTGTTAGAGCGGTTGCTGCAAGGGAAGATCAAAGCGCAAACTCGGACGAACTTGGTGCAGGAAAAGAAATACAGCGATCGGCTGATTGAGGCCCTGCGGAAGTATCACAACCGGATAATCGAGACGGCCCAGGTGATCGAGGAGATGATCCAGATGGCCAAGGACATGCAGGAGGCGATGAAGCGCCACGAGGAGCTGGGCCTGAATCCGGACGAGGAGGCGTTTTACGACGCCCTGGCGGATCGGCCGGAGGTGTTGCTGAGCATGGGCGATGCGACGTTGAAGAAGCTGGCAAGCGAGCTGACGGAAAAGTTGCGGAACAGCACGACGGTGGATTGGCAGTTCCGGGAGAGCGTGCGTGCGAAGATGCGGATTTTGATTAGGCAGCTATTGCGGAAATACAAGTATCCGCCGGAGGGGTATGAGGAGGCGATTGGGCTGGTGCTGAAGCAGGCGGAGGCGCTGGCGGGGGAGTGGGTTGAGGGCTCGATCAATTAGAATGCTGGAGACGGTCTGGTGGCACATACGTGCCGGAGTAAAATGGCTGCCGCTGAGCGGGAGCTTTTCAGTTTCCTGCCTTTTGTGTCCGTAGGACGAGCCAGGTGGAGCTGCACTACCTTTCCCGAATGCCCCCTTGCTAGGAGGATCACCTATCAAAATTTTTGTGTTACGAACTTGCTAATGTTCCGGGCCGAAAGTAAGCCCTGCCGCGTCATGGCGAGCGTAGGCGTAATTGATTTTCCGAAGGACGGTTTTGAGGCGGTTATTTTTGATTGCGATGGGACGCTGGTCGATTCCATGCCGGCGCATTTCGACGCATGGTGCGAGGCGCTGGCAGATTTCGGCGCAGGCGGAATTTTCAAAGAGGATGTTTTCTTTGCAATGGGCGGCAGGCCGACCCGTGACATCGTGGTCGATCTCAACAGCGAGTATGGCTTGAAATTGGATCCTGAGGCGATCGCTCTGGCAAAGCGCGACGCGTTCCTCCGCAAGCTCAGCCAGGTCACGCTCATTGAGGAGGTGGCTGAATTCGCCAGATCCCTGCGTGGGAAAGTGCCTTTGGCGATCGCTACGGGCGGCTCGCGGATGGTGATTGAGAAGACGCTGAAGATGATCGGCGCTTCGGACTGGTTCGACGAGGTTGTGACTGCGGACGATGTCAGTGAGGGCAAGCCTGCTCCGGATATTTTCCTCAAGGCCGCCGAACTACTGGGCGTTGCGCCGGAGAAGTGCCTGGTGATTGAGGACGCGCCTCCGGGTGTGATCGCGGCTCAGGCCGCCGGGATGCAGGTCATCACGATTCCAATGCCGCTGGTGACCATTTGCTGAATCGGCTTGCCTTGCGGGTGAGGGTGTCTGAGCTTGGACGCCAATGAAAATTCAAGAGACGATTTCAATTGTGGTGGTGGGTGCGCTTGCCGTGGGTTCTGTGTTTGCCGCTGAGGCGACTGCTCTGTTCGACGGGAAGACGCTTAACGGCTGGAAGCAAAACAACGGCACGGCAACGTACGAGGTGGTGGACGGCACGATCGTCGGCACCACGGCGGAGGGTAGCCCGAATTCGTTCCTCTCAACGGAGAAGGATTACGGCGATTTCGAGCTGGAGTTCGAGGTGAAGGTGGACGACGCGCTCAATTCAGGAGTGATGATCCGTTCACAAACGGCGGACGGCAAACCGGACGGCCGGGTCAACGGTCCACAGGTCGAAATCGAGGCAAGTGGTGATAAAGGGGCTGAAGCGGGCTACATTTATGGCGAGGCGCTCGCTGGCGGCTGGAGGACCCCGGCGGAGCGCCTCAAGCCTCACAATCATATCAAAGACGGCGAATGGAACTCATACAAGGTCGTGGCCGAAGGGCCGCGGATCCAGGTTTGGATCAATGGTGAGATGGTGGAGGATCTGACGGATGAGGAAGTTTACAAGACTCATCCGAAAGGCTTCATCAGTCTCCAGGTCCACGCGATCCCCAAGGGTCAGGGTCCTTACAAGGTGGCCTTTAGGAATATCAAGCTGAAGGAGCTTTAACGTCGGGGTCGGGAGTGTCGGGTGATTTTGCGGGCTCCTCCACAGGTTTGTCTGGTGGGGGAGTTTCGCCTTCGCCCGGGGGTGGCTTGGGAGGGGTGGCAATGGTGTATACGCCATCGCCGAGTTCCACAGTTCCAGACTGGATGTCCGCCGCAGCGTATTGCCCAAGTTTCTCGCCGGTGGCGCGGAGGTTGGCTGCCCGGCCTCCGGGGCCGAGGGTGGTGAGGACGGAGCCGGTCTCGACCATCCATTTTCCATAGGCTTGGATGAGGACGAACTTCCGATCCGCCGGAATTGAGGCGATGCGGCCGACGATGCGGGGTTTGCCCGGATCTTCTTCTTTTTTCGCCACCGGTTCTTCCTGTTTGGTGGCACAGGAGAGGAGGGACAATGCGGCGAGGGAGATGCTGGCGAGCTGCCGGATTGTCATGGCGAAAGGCGGTCGAGCTTCCAGCCGTGGTCAGACTGGCGGGTGTAAAGAAATCGGTCGTGGATGCGGGCGGGGCCGCCTTGCCAGAATTCGATGGAACTGGGGACAATCCGGTAGCCGCCCCAGAAGGAGGGCAACGGGACCTCGCCATTTTCAAATTTGCTCCTGATTTCCTCGATTTTCTGGAGAAGGATTTTTCGCGAGGATATTACTTCGGACTGGTTGGAGACCCAGGCGCCGATCTGAGATTCGCGGGGGCGGGTGGTGAAGTAGCTGAGGGATTCGGCGGTTGGGATTTTCTCAGCGCGGCCCTGGATGCTGACCTGCCGCTCGAGGAGGAGCCATGGAAACAGGATGGAAACCGAGGGGTTGGTGATGATGTCGTCGGCTTTGCGTGACTGGTAGTTGGTGAAAAATGTGAAGCCTTTGTCATCGAAGGCTTTCAACAGGACTGTCCGCTGGGAGGGTATTCCGTGGCGGGAAATCGTGGCCAGAGTCATGGCATTTGGCTCGTGAACCTTAAGCTCAGTCGCTTGTTGAAACCATTTTTCAAAGACTTCGATCGGGTTCTCAGCCAGATCCTTCCGGTGCAGGCCGCGAGCGGAATATTCTTTTCTGAAGTCGGAGAGATCCATGTGCAACGACGTTCAGACGCAATGGGGAAAACATCAAGAAGGATGAGCTGCGGGAGTTCTCCGTGGGCGCGTTGAAACTTTATTGATGACGGGTATTAGGACTTGAACGGGCTAGAAAGGAGTTCTTACTCGCAGGGATGAAATTACGTTACAATGCATGGATGGCGATTTGCGCCACGGTTCTCGGCGGGGTTTCCTGCGACAAGAGCGAACCAACGGCAACGCCGACTGAAGATGCACCCGTGATCGAGCAGGTGGAGGAGATTGTGGAAGAACCCGTGACCGGGGAGGCTCCTGCGGTTCCGGCTCTGAGCGCGGAGGAGCGGGCGGCGAAGCTTGGCTTCGCACAATATCTTCCAGCCGATACGGAGATGGTGATGTCTTACTACAACGCCGAGCAGTCCGCCAAACAGCTTCAGGCACTGAAACTATACGGGGTCATCGTCGGCGGACTGGAGGATATGGGGGCGGATGAAATGGAAGATGATTTGGAAGAGGAAGACATGCTTGAGGATGAGGATCTGCTTGAGGATGAAGAGATACTTGAGGATGAAACGGTTGCACCGGATGCCGATGAGGCCGATGAGGACGACGATGCGATTTTAGAAGATGAAGTGATTGTGGAAGGCGAGGCCGGGCCTGAGGAAGAAGACGAAAGGAACTCGGCGTGGACCTTGCTCGGGCGCGAGGTGACAATCGCTCTTGGCAAAACCGCCGCCGAGCAGACCGGCAGGCTGCTGACGATGAACCGCAGGATGGCTTATTTTCAAGCAAGGGCAATGGGCCGGGCGGCTCAGGACTACGCCCGCACCGGCAACATGGAGGAATTCTCCGCGACCTTGGCATCTGAGCTTGAAATCGACGGCTTGATGAATGCTTTGGTCGAAGATCCGGAGGCTGGAACGGCGCTGCTGGAGCAGACTGAAATTCCTCCGCTTTATATGGCTTTCCGGGCGAACGAGGGCGAGCTGGAGCAAAACGCCCAGCTGGTCAACGGCCCGATGGCGATGTTTGCAATGGCCGGTGAAATGGCGATTCCGGTGGAGTACGAGACGGGCGGAGTGGCCTTCATTGGTTACAAGCTTCTTGGAGCCAAGATCGCGGAGACCTTGGAGGCGGAAAGAGCAAGCATGGATGAGACGATGAATCCCGAGACGGTTGACGCGCTGCTGGCCGCATTGCGCAAGAAGAACCTGGTGGTGGTTACCGGCACGATCGGGGATTACGTGGTAATGATGATCGGTGGCGATGAGAAGACGCTGGTGCTCTCTCCAAACCTGGGGGAGTCCTTGGTGGCCCTCGACGAAATGGCATTTGTTGATCCGTATGCGGATCGGGACTTGGTGGCAATGATCTACGGCGACCAGCAGTTGTTGAACACCGTTGCGAAAGAAGGTGGTGGCCTGGGTATCTACGCACTCGGTTTGCGTGAGGGTATCTCCGGTGGCGAGGCCCTCGGCGATACTCGCAACATCGAGGGGCTGCTTCAGATCATCGCGGAGCGTGAGGATGCTTTGAACGCGCTCGGTGGCGCAAATGATTTTGGCCTCGTCGCTTTTGGGGAGGATGGACTCAAGATCGAAAGCATCGGGGGATATGACAGAGGCTCGGTCGATTGGAGTCGGCCGACTGACCTTGCCCACCTGGGCGGGAATCCGGACAATCTGCTGTTCCTGAATATCCCGAGCAACGCTGTCTATGACGAGGCGCTCAGCTCTTATGTGGAAGCCATTTTTGAAACCGCCTACGCCGTGACCATGAAGGCTTCCGGACTTGAGATCGAGGCACCGGAGCTCGAGCAGCTGAAGCAGTATGGCAAGCTGTTCGATGAAAAATTCCGGGTAGATGTGCTGGGCCTTTGGGAGGCGCTGAGCGGAAAGTTTGCCGAGGGTATCGGTAACGAGATCGCCTTGGTGGTCGATTTGAAAGGTTCGGTTCCTGCGGTTCCAGGTTTGCCGCAGGGCGTCGTTGATGAAGGCAAGGCCCCCCGCGTGACCATGGTCGCTCCGGTGGAGGATCGGAGCAAGCTGGCCGAGGCATGGCAGCAGATGGACGTCCGTGCAACCTCGCTGCTGGGTACTTTCAGCGAGATGAGGGGGGAGAAAATCCCGATGCAAAAACCGATCAGCTCGGAGCGTGACGGGATGACGACATGGTTTTTCGCGTTTCCCTTTTTTCAAGATGACTTCCTCCCGTCCGTCACGGTGAGCGACAAATGGTTTGCGGCATCCACTTCCAAAACGCACGCTTTGGATCTGATTGCGAAGGCTGCGGACGGTGGTGAAGCTGGTGATGGGGTGGAGTTCTATGTGAACTTCAACGTGCTATCGAAATACGCGGATGAGACACTGACGCTGATCGACAAATACGCGGCGGAGATCTTTCCCAACGATAGCGCATTGGAGGAATTCCAGGAAAACCGCGCCTCTTACAAGGAGCTGGTTGAGGCCTCCCGTGATTTCGATTCCTTGCACTGGGACGCTCGGAAAGCCGGGGACGTGATCCGGACAAGCGTGCATTTCAAGACCAAGTGATCCTATAACTCCTAATCATGCCCTTCGCTTCGTGTTCGGGGCGGGGGCTTTTTTGTCTCAGAGCGCCATGGAAATCGAGCCGATCGGATATATGCGGAGCTGCTTTGGCAGCAAGTTCGCGGTGCCGCGCCAACCGGGGCTGTGCCCATCGGCGTGGGGAGTGCTGGAATTGAGTAAAAAATTCCGCTCGGCGGAGGCGGTGCGGGGACTGGAAAGCTTCTCACACGTGTGGCTGGTGTTCGGCTTCCATGAAACGGTGGAGGCGGGATGGCACCCGACGGTGAGGCCGCCACGGCTCGGAGGAAACGAAAGGGTGGGGGTGTTCGCAAGCCGCTCAACTTACCGTCCGAACGGGCTGGGGCTTTCGCTGGTGAAGCTTGATCAAGTGGTGCGGGAGAAGGCTGGTGGTCTGGAGCCGCCGGTGCTTCATTTTTCTGGTGTCGATCTCGTCGATGGGACTCCGGTCTTTGACGTGAAGCCCTATCTTCCTTACGCGGAAGCGATTCCTGATGCGGCCAGCGGCTATGCTGGTGAAGACATTGCGCGGGTGAATGTGCGGGTGGAGGAGGCGGCGCTCGAGGACTTCGGGAAACTCGACGAGCGATCTCAGCAGGTGATTCTGGAGGCTCTGGCTCTGGATCCGCGACCCGCGGCCTCGGAGAAAGCTTTGGAAAAGCAGTATGGAGCACTGCTGTGCGGGCGAAATATTCGATTCCGCTTCGAGGGCGTAACCTGTTGGATATCAGGGATTGAGAGACTCTGATGAGGGCCCGATCGGGATTCCCGCTTGCGTGTCAGGAGGGGCTTGGATACGGGGAGGCGTGTCCTGCGGGCGGCTGCCTGCGGATTTTCACCCAATACATACATTATGGCTATTACAAGAGCGTTGCTTTCGGTTTCGGACAAAACAGGTTTGGTGGAGTTTGCCGAAGGACTGGCGGAAATGGGGGTGGACCTGCTCTCGACCGGAGGCACCGCCAAAACGCTCCGCGACGCGGGCCTCAAGGTGACCGATGTCTCTGAATACACGGGTGCGCCAGAGCTCTTTGAGGGCCGGCTGAAGACGCTGCATCCAATGGTGCACGGCGGCCTGCTGCATCGTCGCGATGATCCGCGGCACGTGGCCGACGCGGAGAAACATGGCATTCCGCCGATTGATCTGGTGGTGGTGAATTTGTATCCATTTGAGGAGACCGTGGCCAGGCAAGGCGTGACGCTGGATGAAGCGATCGACAATATCGATATCGGCGGTCCGTCAATGCTGCGCAGCGCGGCAAAAAATCACTCTCATGTGACTGTGGTGGTTTCTCCAAGCGATTATCCGATGGTGCTGGAGGAGATGCGGGAAAACGGCGGTGACACGACCAAGGGTCTGCGCGAGCAACTGGCAGTGAAAGTCTTCTTGCGGACCTCCCAGTACGACGGCGCGATAACAAACTACCTCGGCCAATGCCGCCAAGGAACCGGCTGCTCTTTTTCCCTGAATCTGCCGCTGGAGCAGGAACTCCGTTACGGCGACAACCCTCATCAGAAATGCTCGATGTATGGGGATTTCGCCTCCTGCTTCACTCAGGTGCAGGGCAAGGAACTGAGCTATACCAACGTAATTGACATCGAGGCGGCGGCTGATCTGATTTTGGACTTCGTCCGTCCGACGGTTGCGATCTTAAAACACACCAACCCGTGCGGAGTCGGCCAGGATGATGAGGATCTGCGTCTGGCATGGCAGAAGGCTTTTGAAACGGACCGCCAGGCACCATTTGGAGGGGTGATTGTCACGAATCGGCCGCTCACGATCGAGTTGGCGCGGGTCATATCTGAAATCTTTACGGACGTTATCATCGCCCCCGAGTTCGAGCCCGACGCACGCGCGCTGTTGCAGAAGAAAAAGAATCTGCGCCTCATGAAAATGAATGACGCGTATCTGGTGGCGAAGAGGGCTCCGGTGATTCGTTCCAGCCCGGGAGGCCTGCTGGTGATGGACCGCGATCATACGCCACTCGGTCTTGATGACCTTGAGAGCAAGGTGGTGACCAAGCGGCCGCCGACGCAGGAGGAACTGCGGGCGATGCGTTTCGGCTGGCGAATTGTGAAAAACGTCAAATCCAATGCGATCGTTTACACCCACGCCGACCGCACTCTCGGTATTGGCGCCGGGCAGATGAGCCGGGTGGATTCATCGCGGATCGCCATCTGGAAAGCGAGGGAGGCGGGGCTCGATCTCAAAGGTTCTATCGTGGCTTCTGACGCGATGTTCCCATTCGCGGACGGATTGCAATCGGCGATCGACGCGGGTGCAACGGCCTGCATCCAGCCGGGCGGCTCGATGCGTGACGAGGAGGTGATTGCCGCTGCGGATGCTGCCGGGATGGCGATGGTGTTTACCGGCCACAGGCACTTCAGGCATTGATGCGGTGAGGATCACATGCGTTTTTCCAGGCTCGACAAAAGCGTTGTGGGTTTAATTTCAAGCGCTCTGGCGATTCTAAAAAATGCATCCAATCCTGGAATTCTGCTCCCGTTTTCCAGTAAGGAAATGTAGCTTTGGGTCAAGCCCGTGCGGCCCGACAAATCATCCTGACTCATCTTCGCCCGTAGCCGTCTCTCCCGCAGTTCAGCGGAAAAACAGGCTCTGATTTTTTCGAAGTCCTCCAAACAGGAGAGTCATAGCGTCCTCACCGGAATCGGGCTTCATTACAATAGTCATATCAGAACGCATTTAAGGTTGACGCGCTTGAAATTCGCAGCAACCTCGGCTGACCAAAGAAGGTGCTACCCATGAAATCGGTTTACGTTTTAACTTCGCTCTTATATTTAGTGAGCGTTGCAAGTGCGCAGCAGCGCCCTGCGCTTCTTTCAGATCCGCCGGACAGCAGCGAGGGTCTTCCTGCGGAAGGCCGCGCCGCTTTCAGGCCCGCCGAGGTTCTCCACACCAGCGTCAGCCGCCAAGGCGGGCGCGACATCATCGTCCAGCAGCTGGCGCTTGATCCGAACGATCCCGTGAAGCCGGTTGTGCCTGAAGCCCACGCGCCTGCTTCCGCCGCCGGGGCTTCCTCGTCGCCGGACACCGCCGCCGACTCCTT
>JBGTDO010000044.1:0-3390 GCA_041748235.1 Akkermansiaceae bacterium
TGAAACACATCGCGATCATCATGGACGGCAATGGCCGTTGGGCAAAGGAACGCGGCCTCCCCCGCGCCGAAGGCCACCGCGCCGGTGCGGAGTCCGTCCGCGAGGTCATGGACGCCTGCAAGGAAATGGACGTGAAATACCTCACCCTCTACGCCTTCTCATCGGAAAACTGGAACCGCCCCGAAGCCGAGATCGAAGCCCTCATGGCTCTGCTCGACCGCTTCCTCGATGAAAAGGCCGAGGAGCTCGACAAACAGAACGTCCGCCTCCGCGCCATCGGCCAGCTCGACCGCCTCCCCGCCTCCACCCGCGAGCGCCTCACCCGCATCCAGGAGCACACGAAGGACAACGACTCCATGACCCTCGTGCTCGCCCTCTCCTACGGCGCCCGCGAGGAAATCACCGCCGCCGCCCGTTCCATCGCCGAGGCCGCCGTCTCCGGAAAAATCAACCCCGCGGACATCACCTGCGATCTCTTCGCAAGCCACCTCCACACCGCCGGCATCCCGGATCCCGATCTCCTCATCCGCACCTCCGGCGAGATGCGCCTCTCCAACTTCCTCCTCTGGCAGATCTCCTACTCGGAAATCATCATCGTCAAAAAAATGTGGCCCGACTTCCGCCAGGGCGACCTCTTCGCCGCCGTCGAGGAATACAAAACCCGCCACCGCAGGTTCGGGGCCCTCTAGCCCCACTACTTTATCCGCCCTTGCTGCGTTCCCTTTTGGAACGTCATAGGAATGGCGTGCCGGGGAAAAGCTCGAATCTAATCAGACGGCTTCCTCGGCGTCGCCATCTTGTTCTGTGGGTTTTCTGGTGGGATTATCTTCAGGCTCATCGAGAAAATTCCAAATTTGAACGGGCTGCCTCGAACGACTTCAACCGTATCCTGCGGTTTAACGAAGAATGTCCAAAGCATGTCGCTATTCGGATCAACCTTGAATTCTATCACTTTTTTATCACGGTAAAGACGTATTGTCAGATCTTCGATTAGTAATCCAGCTGAGTATTCTTTGATTTCTTGCTTGGTTGCACGAAGTCCCCCGGCACGGTTTAAAAGTTGCGCTAACGGCTCATCAGGAGAATTGGATTCGTAAGCTCCCGGAGTATGAATCTTTCCGCCTACAAACGCTTGCGGTGGTGCGACTGAGTGAGCCACCAATGGAGTCGCAAAAGTAAATATCGCAGCGGTGATTAAAGTCTTCATTTCTTTACAGAACGTTATAGGAATGTCGGCGCCGGGGTGAAGCTCAAAATTAATCATACGGCTTCCTCGGCGTCGCTATCTCCGGCTCGTTTTGTCTTATATTCGCGATTCGTGCGCCGAATCGCCTGCATGTGATGATCAGAGCTATCCCACCAACCAGCGTGAGGACACGCTCTGTTAAGTCGTAATACGAAGGCTCCTCGTCCATATGAAATCCTCCAGCTCCATTGGAATGGTTTACAGCGAAAAAGTGGATCCATCCCAAGACGTTCGAGAAAGAATCCATGACGAAATAGACACCCAAACCCAGGAAAACTGCGGAATATAAGTGCGTGGGAGTGATGCCAGCCAATGACAATAATTCATTCCCTCCGCTGGTCAACCACCTTGAAAAAAGCGGTGCGAATAACCAGAGAATGATCGCGCAAACTAGGATCATCATGTTAGGTATCGACCCATAGAGAAAGATTACAGGCTCAAAAGACGCTCCTCGCGCTATGGTCAAGAGTCCTCCAAAGCTCGCGAACGCGCTAATGAATAGCTTGACTGCATAAAGACGGATAAAAATCTGAGCGATACTTGAAACGGGCATATGCTGAACAATAGTTTTTCTTAGCGAACGTCTAGCTCATCCACGGCGGGGATGGTAGCCCGAATTCAAACTGGAGCGTTGCCCGCCGTTGAATGGAGCGTCTTGTTCGCCCTTGTGTGGCCGGTAGTTTCAGTGTCCTTTGGTCTCAGATAGTTCAATCCAACTCCAACGTCATAAAAATGCTGTTAGAGTCCTTACGGTAGTTGCCGAATGGCGGGCACTCGACAAATCCATGACGCTGGTAGAGTGCTCGTGCGGGCAAAAAGTAGGACCAAGAACCGGTCTCGAGGCTCAACCGAGAGAACCCCATCCGGCGTGCCTGCTCCATCAAGTGAAGGAGCATCATGCTGCCAGCCCCGGACCGACGGCAGGTCTGTTCAGTGTGCATGGACTTAATCTCCCCGTGGGACTCGGAGAGACGCTTCAGCGCCCCAATGGCGATGAGGTGACCCTCGTCCCATGCTGACCAAAAGTGAACATCTGCTGACCTCAAACCGCTCAAATCCAGCGCGTGAGCGCTGCCAGGTGCAGTCTCCGCGCGCGCCGTGGCAAAGTGATGAGCAAGGAGGCTCTGCACACGATCGTCTTCCAATCCTCCGTCAATAATCTTCATAGTAGAGCTAAACTGAGCGTGGTGGCAAAGGCGTTTGGGTTGGGCGAACGTTATAGTAATGGCGGCGCTGGTGTGAAGCCCCAAATTTAATCAGACGGCTTCCTCGGCGTCGCCATCTGCGCATTGTTCGCTTGGTTGTTTGAGGTTACGGAAGTGCCTGATCCTTCTGCGAACTATATCGAAAACCGCTCCTGATCCTTCGATAATCCACCAATATACTCCCAGAGGCACTGCGAGAAAGATCGTGAAATTCTTCGCCACCACCCAAGTCGAAGGCACCGATTGGGTTGTCATGACGACGGTATATGCCCAACACATCATGTAGCTTATGCTTATGGCACTCGTGAAGACCACCGGAATAGCTGCTAATCGTGGCCACCTGAAAATCTTACAGACTAAGGCTCCAATTGCGGAAGCCGGGGTGAAGATTCCCCATCCGATGATTATGGACGCGCCGAGTATAGCGATAATTCCCGCAGGATAAGCAAGTGGGCCGCCAACACCTTTATCAAATATTACGGCGATTATCAGCAAGAGAAGATAAGCTATCGTCCAGAGAATGCATCCCGCGATGATGGCAAACGGGATTGCCAGCAAATGCCTCGCGACGAATGTGATAGCTGGCAATATCTTCTTCATTCTGTAGCGAACGTAAAAGGAATGGCGCGCCGACGCAAAGCTCAAAATTAATCAGACGGCTTCCTCGGCGTCGCCATCTCCGCCTCATAAGATCGCTTTCGGCCACAGAAAGGCTACAACAATCGTTCCATGAAAGGAACCCGGAACGGCCGCACACTGCAATCTGAATCTCCGACAAGACCACCGTCACAAGCGGAAGAGTCTGTGAACAAGATAGGGCAGTGTGCGGCTCCCAAGGCCTCAAAGTCCGGGCAGCATCTTAGATCATTGCGAATCTGTTTTTATGAGACTGCGACTCCTCCGCCGAAGGATGTTCGGGGATCCCTTTTCGGATCAACA
>JBGTDO010000045.1:0-7401 GCA_041748235.1 Akkermansiaceae bacterium
GCAATGCCGACCTTTTGGCGGACAGCGTGCGCGAAAAGGATATCGAGTATCAACGCAAGCTAAGCTTGAACCGCCAGGGTGGCAGGAAGCCGGCGCAAAACCAGGCCGGGGACCATCCCGCTCCGCCGACTGGCGACAACAAAGCGGGCGGCATTACCGGCTCGCCCAGCATCGACTCCGTCATCGGCAAGCTCCAGCTCACCGATGCCTACCTGCAAACGATCGAAGCGCGGGCGCGCATCAAGCTGAATGAACTCAAGACCGAGAAGCTCTTCGAGGACGCCAAAGCGAACTTCGCCAGTTACATCAGCGCCCTGTTCGACAGCGGCCGGGCGCGTCATGTCATCCTCGCGGCTGATTTTTACCGGCGGATCTTCGATGCCAGCGAGTATCCCGCCGCCATGGCCCAGCAGGTCAACGCGGCGCTGGAGCAGGCCCGTGAGGTGGGAAGCGCCGTGGAGGTTGTCCGTTACAAAGCGGACGGGGATGAGATCGCCGCCGCCGCCAGTCAGTTACAGCAGGCCTTTGTCGGCAACGAATTTCACCCGGCACTGCTGGGTCTAGATCGTTCTTACAAAAGCAAAGTGGAAAGCTTCTTTTCCACGCTCGACCGAATGCAGAATCTGATCGAGGCGCGCGAGTTCACCGATCTCGAAGAGCTGCTGGGACAAATGAAGAAAACCGCCGCCGATTTCGACGGCACCAAGATCAAGGCCATGGTCAACGCGGTGAAGCTGGAAGGCCAGCTCCGGCTGGGCAAGGCGAAACTGGCCGCCCAGCAGGGCGATCTGACCAAGGCGATGGAAGAGTTCCAGGCCGCCGCCGAGGTTTGGCCCAGCAATCCCGATCTGCAGGACAAGGCGCTGACTTTTTTCGATTCACAGGATATCCAGAGCCAGTCGCTACGCGAATTCGACCGGATGGTGGAGGAGGGCAACTACCGGGGCATCTTCGACAAGCAACTCGCCTTCGCCCCCGCCATGAAAGACGACAAGGCACGACAAGAACAACTCAAGGAAGCGCTCGAGAAAGTGAAGCTGGCCGAAATAGCGATCGAGAAAGCGAATCTGATGCGGGCAAGCGGCGATGTCTTCGGGGCTTGGGAAACTGTGGAACTGGCAGTAGCCAACCTCCCCAATGATATCAAGCTAAACACCTTGCGCGGCGATTTGTCCGGTCGAGGAGCGGAATTTGTTGCGGCCATCAATCGAGCCAAGGAAGCGGAAGCGAGACAGGAATTCGGATACAGCCTGACCTGGTACGCAATTGCTCAACGGTATTATCCTGCCAGTAGAATCGCGAACTCGGCAATTCAACATTTGTCAGAAAAGCTACTTTAGTAAAACCAAACACAAGATAAACCAACATAACGAATATGAACAGCAAGAAAATGAATATAAAACTGATTAAAGGCATCCGGGTAGTGACTATGATCTCCGTATTTGGAATGACGCAGGCACCCTTGGCCGTGCAAGCGGACGACAACCGAAAAAAGGTAAAGGATTGCGCACAAAACGGAGTTCTTCAATCGAAGACATGGATGTGGGCAGGAAAGGTGGGTGCAGAGTATTTCGTATCTGTAGCTGCAGAAGCTACAGGTTCTGAAACAAGCAACGCCGTGTGCGAGGAATTTTACAAACAAATTAATACACAGGCGCAAGGGACAGGAGAATATGAGCTGAAATTATCCTCCAAACCAGGAGACGATGCGTGCGCCTTCGCGCCCCTCAGAAAGCCGGAAAACTCTCCGAGTATCGTGACAGATATTCTTAAGCCGTGTGGTCTCATGGCAGCCGAACAAGCAGAAAAGCCATCCGAATAGAATTTTAAATAAATTTGTAATTGAATTGGTTATGAACTGCAAAGCTTACACTGGACGCGCACGAAATATTACAGCAGGGGGATTGATGTTTCTGCTCACTCCTTGCCTAGGAGCAGAGCCTGACATCGACGTATCCGACTTGCTTGCTGCGCAGCAAAATCTACTCGGCGGAGTAAGTTCCTTGGAATATACGGCCCTACAAGGAAAAGTAACTGATGGGAGCTACGTAAAGTTGACATGGAGGGAAAGTGGGATGAAGTATTGGTATCGTTATATCAATACAGGTAATGGTGGTGCGGATATGGATATGACGGTAAGTTATGATGGTGAACGAGCATACAAACGATTCAATGCTGGAGAGCGCATTGCAGTCCGCAGTGTCCCTTTTTCCAATCTAAACAAATTTATAAATGGGTCCCGAAGTCCACTGCTAGTTTTCGATTTTCTTAGATCGCCTGGAGGTAGCGGTACGATAGCGTCTCTCGTTTCTGCAGAGAATATCGCTGATCTACTCGAAAGGACCGAAACCGTCCCGGATTCACCTGGAAAAGTGAATGGGTTTGAGGTCGTCACCGCAAGGATCAAAAATGGATTTGACCGCTTTACGGAAGAATCGGTCGACTATGTAGTCTTCTTCTGTCCGGCAATTGGATTTTTCCCGGTTGGATGGGAGAAATACCGAGGCGATGGAAGCTTTAAGGTGGGTTTTTATGTCAAAAAGTTTAGAACCCTTACGTCTGAGGGTGACCCGCAGAAGAGTTTCACTTATCCTAGTCTGGCGGCTTACAGCAGTGTTCCTTTAGAACAGATGGCCGGAGACAATACTGGGGAAGAAGTAAGTTTTCCTGATATATCTATCGATAAAATAGACGATAGCGAATTCTCACTGGATGTCGCTGCGGTCGATCTTATTGAAGACCTCGACACAAACACAGTGATCACGATTCCTAAATGAAGGGAACGATGTTCGGTGATAACAAGGAGAATCTGACGAGGTGGGCTGACCGGAATCGTTGAAGTAAATTCCGGCGGCTTAAGAAACAGCAATAGATATCCCGAGTCCTCCATGTACCCTTTGCAAATAGAACAAGCTGGGATTGCCGTTTCTTCGCTGACTGTTGAAGTAGTAAAACGAGGAAAAGGGAAACTGTTATTAAATAAAAGTGCGTTCGACGTTTCAATGGGAACGTTCATCTCAGTGATTGGTTCATCTGGCTGCGGCAAGAGCACCTTGATTAAGACGCTGGCAGGGCTAATGGCTCCGGCCTCCGGTCGCATCCTCTTCGCCGGTCATTCGATCGAGCGCATTCGCGAGGACCTTCCCCTCGCTGTGGCTTACCTGCCCCAATTCGGGGCTTTTCACGCGGACCTTACCGTGGAGGAAAATCTGCGGGATGCCATTTCATTGCGGCTGCCAGGTTCGGTCTCGCGCGAGGTGAAAGAGAACTGGCTGCTGCATATCGTGGAACTGTCTGGACTCGATCCGCTGCTCGACCAGCCTTATCGTACTCTTTCAGGAGGGCAGATGCGGCGGATGGCACTGGCGGAGCAGCTGGTGGGGGATCCGGCCTTTCTGCTCCTCGACGAGCTGACCAGCGGACTGGATGAGTTCTCCGATCGGGAACTTATGCTTTGGCTTTGTGATCTCGCACACGAGCAAGGCAAAACGATCGTCCTGGTGACCCACGCCACCTATCACCTGGATCTGTGCGATTCGGTGCTTTTCCTGCATCAGGGTCGGCAGATCCAATTCGCGCCTTACGCGGAGCTGCTGCGCAGTCACGGAGTGGAATCCATCGCGGATCTTTTCGAACTTTATCAGAACGGGCCGGTGGAGCTTCCCGCTCTCAGCTTCGCGGAAGAACCGCCGGAGCAGACGGAAGTTCCGGTGCAGGCGCTGAAGAGCGGACGTCCGCCGACTGCCTTGGCGCAAATGCCGGTCCTGCTGCGGCGGCAGTTCACTCTTTTCCGGCGCGACCGCGGGCAGCTCTGGCTGCATCTGGCGCTCATCGTCACTTTCCCGGCGCTGGTCGCCGTTTTCGCCGTGGGCGGTCTGCCGCAGGTGCGGCAGCTCACCCTGCAACTGGAGTCGAACATCGTGAAGACGCTGGCGGAGCAGTTGCTTTATCTGCGCGAGTCGTTTCGCGCTTCCGCTCTCATCTCGGGACTGGCCATGTTTCAGGTCGTGCTGCTCACTCTCATCGGGGCGAATAACGGCGCCCGAGAAATCGCCCGAGAGCGCGACGTCCTGGCCAAGGAACTGCGGGCCGGTCTTTCGCCTTTCGCCTATGTCTCGGTCAAGTTCTTCCAGATTCTGATGCTTTGTCTGGTGCAGGCGGTTTGGATGGCTTGGTTCGTCAAAACGATCTGCGGTTTTCCGGGCAGCCTGACTACCCAGTTCGCCGTCCTTTTCGCCACCACGCTGGCCATGAGCGTGACCTGCCTGGCCATCTCGGCCGCCGCGCCCTCGCCGGAACGGGCATCGCTTCTGGCCATCTATCTGGTGGGCTTTCAGCTTCCGCTCTCGGGCGCCGCCTTGGCTCTGCCGGACTGGGTCAGTCTGATCTGCCGTCCCTTCATCGCGGCCTATTGGGGTTGGAGCGGTTATCTGCAGACGCTGGCCGAAACCCGCCATTTCGATGTGGTCAAGCAGGCGACCTCCACCCACATCGCGCCTCTCGATACGAGCCTTCTTGTGTTGACTCTGCATGCTTTGGTGGCGGTCTTTGCCGCGTGGTTGTTTCTGCAACGAAAGGGGCACTATGAAAGCTAGCCTTTCCCGGGAGCGCGCGCGCCTCGCGTGCCCGGCCCAAGACATCCCCCTCCCCGCGGGAAACCGTCTGCGCCTGCATGGACCGCGCCACTGGTGGGATTCTTTCCGGCGGGGCGCCGGAAAGGGCACGCGAGGGCGCGCGCGCTCCCCGTGGATGCTGGCCGCGCTTATTTTGCTGGTCGCGTCTCCCCTGAAGGCGGAAGCGCTGACCGAAGCTGATTTTACCGAGATTTTATCCAGTCGGTTCTCTTCCCGGCCGGTGAAAGTGTATGACGACCAGGAAAGCTGGATGGAAGAGCGGAAAGGAACCTTCAGGGGGACGTTCGAGCTGGAAACCTCACTGACGTGGAACCCAAAAGTTAGAGTTCGCTATCGAGTGCCGCAGACGCACCAAAAACATAATACGCCCGCCGCCGACAATATCGTGATGTTATGCCTGTGGTACGGTGCCGCCCAGCCCCCGGAATCGCCTGCTGGCAAGACGCGCCCCAAGCATGGCAAGCCCGCCCTCAAAATAAATTCGGAACGTCCGACCGATGGGAAGACCCCAAAAAAGAAAGCTCCAGTGGAGAAAAATCTTAAACTTCACGGCTACATGAGTCCATTTTCGGATGGCTTGGGCTTTACCACTTTCAGCCTGGAGATCGTCACGGACGAGAATGATTTCGGGAACAAGAAGGAGTGCTATTTTTATGGAGGACCGGAATGGGTGGATGTCGTGAGACGCGCCAAGGCCGAGATCGTCAAACGCCATAAGCTGCATGAGAAAAAGCTGCTTCTTTATGGCTCGTCCATGGGCGGGTCCTTTGCGGCCCACCTAGCCGCCGCCATGCCGGACGAGGTGGCCGCCGTGGCGATTCACAATGCGCCTGACGTGCCGACGCCTGCCGCCCGTTCGGAAACGAAATGGTTTGTCGGGGTAACCCGCGGGGACTCTGGACGCCAGGGGAATGAGTCTCTGGTCAGACGGCTTCGCGAACTGGGCACCCCGGTCGTCCATGCCATCACGCCTCCAGCCTATCAAAAGCGAGGTGTGGGCAACCTCTACCATTCCCTCAGTGGAGCGGGCCGTCATGCGGGCTTGTCCTTCCTGGAGGGGGCGGTCGAACAGCGGAGCACGCAGGGAGAAAACGACCCGACCCGCTGGCCCTATGTGCGTGACCTAACCAAGCCCCTGCTCATCCGGCGCAACGACCGCCAGATGGCGGGACTGATTCCAGAGTCTCGTCGTGAATACCTTCCCTCGGCGAAGTTGGCGCGCGCTTTGCAATCCATGCCTCCCTCCATGCAGACCGTCACCATGGAGGCGAAAAATTCCGCCAATCCGCGATGCATGGTGGGCCTCCCGCCGCTCGGCCAGCCGAAGGGCGCGATTCTGCTGAGCCACAAATATCAGTTCCACGACCTTCCACAGCTGCTCGACAACATCAATTTCCTGGCCGGGAAAGGTTATGTCGTGCTGGCCCCGCGCCTGTGGGGAGAGCCCGCCGAGGTGCTCCAGACTAGTCTGAACTTTGTGCGCCGGAATCCGCTGCTGGCCAATCTGCCGCTGTCTCTGATCGGAGTCGGCGCGGAGAACGCCGCCCTCTGGCAACTGCTGCTCACCCAGCGCGGCCTCCAACCCGCCGCCTTCATTCCGATCGATTTCCAACCCGGCGATTTCCTGGACCGATCGACCTGGCCATTAGGCGCCAAAATCCAGTGGCCCACTCTTTTCCTCTATGACCAAAAAAACTTTGCCCAGTCCGGCACCTCAGCCAAGGCCAGGGAAGCCGCGGCGAAACTCGAAAAAGTGCGGGAGTTCGTGGAATTCATGCGCAAGAAAAATCAGATAGCGGCCGTCCGCTTCGTCCCTCTGGGGCAGATATCCGAGGACCAGTCGGCGCAGAAAAGCATCGAGACCGCGCTACAGTTCATCAACCTGGCCGTGAGCGGGAAAATCCGCACCGAGTTCAAATGAGGGAGCCGCTGCTGAACGCTGATTCGGACATGGTGGCCACCCTTTCGGACACCCGATCACGGGCGGCCAGCCGTGGGCTCTCGCTGTTTGGGCGCGGTTTGCGCGAGGCGGCGCTGCTTCTGATCTTAGCCACCCTTCCGGCGGTGGCGCTGGCTGTGTATGCGAAAGGCCCGGCGGAGCCGGCCCCACAGGCGCAGGCGGTTCCGGCGGACGCGCTCTGGATCGACGCGCGGTCCGAAACGGACTTTGCGCGAGGACACATCCTCGGAGCGCTGAATCTCAATGAAGACAACTGGGAAACGGCGCTGGTTCAGGTTTTCGAAACGTGGCAGCCGCCCCGGCCCATCGTTGTCTATTGCTCGGCGGGATGTTCCGCGAGCGAGAAAATTGCTGAGAAACTGACCGATCTTGGCATCGAACCCGTCGAAATTTACCAGGGAGGATTTGAAGCATGGAAGCGATCAAACGGATAGGCACGAAATCACTTTCTCTTCTGCGGATCCTGCTCGGCGGACTGTTCGTCTATGCCGGCGTGGCCAAACTGATGGATGTGCCCGCTTTCCAAGCGCAGCTTCAGAATTTCGGTCTGGGAGATGGATCCCTCGCGCACATAACAGCTCATTATCTCCCGTGCATCGAGATCATCTGTGGGCTTGCTTTAATGCTGCGCCGTTTATCACTAGGAGCCTGGACTCTCTACGTGAGCATGCTGGTCATGTTCGAAGGCGGACTGGTCTATGCCTGGTGGTCCGGCTACGCGGGCAGCTGCGGCTGTTTCGGCAAGTTCTTTGGCGGGGCATCCGTTCAGATGGCATTGGTGAGAAACCTCGTTCTGTTCGGCATCGC
>JBGTDO010000046.1:0-11281 GCA_041748235.1 Akkermansiaceae bacterium
TACTGGGCACAAAGGCAGAGCGCCGTGGTGGCGGCATCCCAGAACGGTGCCGCGCCGTTGACGGCAATGAGGATTTCACGAATTCCCCATGTGCCGAGGATCAGAATGGTCGTTAGGATGATCCATTTGCTTCGACTCGTGCGGGACACCGGGAGTGGTGAGCGCCGCTCGCCGCCGTGCAGCCACGACCACCATCCGTAGATGCCGAGCGCGAGATCCACGCCCTGCAATCCGAAGTCCGCGAAAAGCTGGGTGCGCCAAAAAAGCATGGCGAAAAACAGGTTGTTAGCCAGCCCCACCGGCCAGTTCCAGATGTTGCCCTTGGTAACGAGCCAAACGCAAATCGCGCCCGTGGCGAAGCCGAAGGCCTCGGTCAGATCCAAGGGCAACCACTTCTGCCAGGCGGTTACGAGCAACAGAGCGGCAGCAATTAGGATTGCCGTAGTGCCGAGGGGAAGTTTTCGCAGGCTGGATTTCATGCGATAACGACTCCTCGTTGCCTCATCTCCCGGATCGCGAGTTCGACATCGCCAGACCGAAGGTTCACGCCCCTGCAGGCGTCGGTCGCGAGGGTCACGTGGAAGCCCTCAGTGATCGCATCGAGAGCGGTGAACTTGACGCAGTAATCGGTGGCGAGGCCGCAAACGGTAACGCGGGTGACGCCACGCCCACGCAACCACTCTGCCATGCCGGTGCTGTGGTGGCGGCCGTTGTCGTGGAAACCGCTGTAGCTGTCGATTTCCGGGCGGGTGCCTTTGCGAAAGAATTTTTCGATGTGGATGGTTTCTAAGGTTGGCGCTAATTCCGCGCCGTGGCTGTTCTCGACGCAATGGACGGGCCAGAGAGTTTGGGGCAGTCCTTGGAGGTCAATGGCTTCAAATACCGTGCGGCCCGGATGGTTAGCCGCGAAGCTGCCGTGATCGGGTGGGTGCCAATCCTGGGTGGCGACGGTGATGTCGGCATCACGCATCAGGAGGTTCGCGGCGGGGATCACTTCGTCGCCGCCGGGCACTGCTAGTGCTCCGCCCGGGAGAAAGTCGTTCTGTATATCAACGAGGATGAGGGCGTTCATGGCTGGTCGTTTGTCAGGTCACTGAGAAGTTCTTCAATGAGGTCGAGGCGTGCGAGACATTCGACCCATTCGGATGGGATGCCGGATCTGCCGTAATATGCGCCGGCGATCTGGCCGTAGACCGCGCCGGTGGTGTCCGCATCCTCGCCGAGATTCACCGCCAGAAGCGCTCCGTGCCGGAAATCCGAGGAATGATGGAACGCCCACAGGGCGGCTTCGAGTGATTGGACGACGTAGCCTGTTCCCCGGATCTGCGGTGGGTTGCGTTCCTTGAACGATCCCTGTGCGATCTCGACGATCTTCGGGTGTAGATCCGGCCAGGCCTCCCCTGCGGGATGATAGAGCGGACCGAGCACATCGTCCTTTGATGCGCCGTGAATGAGACCCCAGAGGATGCCGCCGAGGTAGCGGCACGCGTCTATGGCCGCGTGTGCCTGGTGGGTTGTACGCGAGCTTTCACCGGAGAGGAAAACGGCTTGCGTCGGATCTGAGGAGAAGATGGGCACCGGGGCGAGCCGCATGATCGAACCGTTTCCTGCCGAGAATCCGTCGGTGCTGCCGCAAAAAGGTTTGCCGTCATGCTGGTAGGACGAGAGCGCGGTGCGGACGGTCATTCCGATGTCGAAACAGCGGCCGTTGGAGCTCATGTGTCCTTCCTTCCACCAGCGGATGTAGCGCTCGATTTGATCCTTGGGATCGAACCCGTGCAGGACGAGGCTTTCCGCGAGGCATAGGGCCATGGAGGTGTCATCGGTCCATTCGCCTGCCTTGAGACCAAAGGGGCCTCCGCCAGTCATGTCGATAATTGGTTCGAAGCTGCCGGGGCTGGCGAATTCCAGGGTGGTGCCGAGGGCGTCGCCAACCGCGAGTCCAAGCAGGCATCCGGCGACACGGTCATTCTGGCTTTTCATGGATTCAGGAGGTTTTCGTAGATGGAAAGATCATGTTGTGAGAAGCAGCAAAAGATCACCTCCATGGGGCTATCCAATGATTGGGTGAATTCACGGCAGGTGCCTATGGCGATTTGAGCGGCTTCAGCAACTGGGTAGCCATAGATTCCGGTGGAGATCGCCGGAAAAGCGATGGATGAAACCTTGTTGGAAGCGGCCAGACGGAGTGCGTTTCGATAACACGATGTCAACAACTCCGCCTCGCGGCGGGTGCCTCCGTTCCAGACCGGGCCAACGGTGTGAATGATAAACCTGGCTGGCAGTTTATGACCTTTGGTTATCTTCGCCTCTCCTACCTTGCAGCCCCCTAGAAGGCGGCACTCGTGTAACAGATCATTGCCAGCGGCGCGATGGATGGCGCCGTCAACGCCGCCTCCGCCGAGAAGACTGGAATTCGCTGCGTTGACAATTGCATCAACATGCAGGGTGGTAATGTCGGCACGGACCGCTTTCATAATTCAAGTTGGTTGAGTTCGTAGGAGAAACCGCCGCTGAGGATCGGCCAGCGGCACCAGTTGGCGACGGGCAGTCCGAATGCGACAACCAGGCCGCGGGTATCGGGCAGCAGGTCCATTAGGACGCGCCACGCGCTCGCGCAGGTGTCCGGTGCGAAAAAACCATCCTCGCAGCCGTAGCCTGTGATGCAAAGCTCCGGCAGACAAACGAGGTCGGCTCCCTCCTCACGAGAACGCGCGAGCGCGACCCGGATGCGTGACTTGTTTCTCTCCCAATCGAGAGGCGTCTGGTTCAATGCAACGACGGCGACTTTGATGCGCGACATGATCGGTGTTTCAGTAGGGTGGAAGAAGGCGGCGGAAACCGTGGGTGAGGACGATAAGGAGAAAAAACAGGTTGCGGAACAGAAGCAGAGGCCAGCGGGGGAACCCCCGGGAATTGTCACGGCCCACGTTTTTCATGAACTCCACGTTGATCGGCCAGTCGCTCAGCTTGGTGAGCCATTGGGCTTCGAGGCCGTCCATGCCACATTCGGTACCGGCTAGGGAGCCTGCGACAAACGCCACGGTGTCGGTATCGCCTCCGGCTCGGATCACCGACTCCACCGTCATTCTGAAATCCCCACGGTGCAGGAGCCATGCATAGAGGGCCACTGCCGCCGTGTCGGGTGCGAAACCGGAAACGAATCCCGTCCGTTTGGAAAACGAATCGGCGAACTCACGCACGCTGCGTTGATCCCGGAGATGCGACCGGAGCTTTGCGAAGCGTTCCTCCATTTCCGCACTTTCCACGTGCCGCTCAAGTTGATCGATGATTTGCTCCCGGGCCATCGATCGGGCAGCCGCAATGGAGGTGGCTCCCGCGATGATGAGTGCCGCCTCCACAGCCCGTGGGTCGCGATGGGTGATCGCCGTGGAGGCACGGACGAATGCTTCGCGATGGGCCGGTCGTCGGCAAACCACAAGCCGATGACGGGAGCCCGCATCAACGGCCCGTTGCCTGCCGAAACCACGCCGCTGGATGTTGGACGAACGCCGAGCCACAATTTGATGATCGAACGTGCGGTGGCAAGACCGATGCCAGCCGGAACCGATGCCAGCCACCAGCGGAGACGGCGCGCGAGATGCTTGGCGAACTTCCGCTCGTCTCCGCCGCTGTCGCGCAAACTCAGAAGCGTCATTACCGCATGTTCGGTGTCGTCGCTGATCATACCGCGCCCGAACACCAGCGACTGTCGCAGCGGTCCGGGACGAAGGCGGGCGATCCGGCTGGCCGTCATACCCTCCGACGGCAGCCCCACGGAATCCCCCGAGGCACCACCCAACAGACATGATATGAGCGCCGGGTTCATGGATTGGTTTGTTCGGGATATGAGCGGGTTACGGTGATCGGGCCCAGAATGTGGCGATTGAACTCATCAAGCTCCTCCGCAGGCACCCAGTGTTCGGAATGCACGCTGCCGCCGACGATCCGCACCGGAAAACGGGAAAGGTATTCGGCATCGACATGTAACCTGGTGACGAATCCGGAGCCGGAGGCTTTCACGTTCCAATCACGGGCAATCTGGATGGCGTAGGTTTCGTTGGTGACGGGGTAGAAAATCGGCTGGTCAGGCAGTCTCGGGGGAAAGGCAGACCAGTCACTCGATTTGATCAGGTCCAGCTCTTCCGGCCCCACCGGACGATAAAGGACGGTGGTCCTGACATCGAAACGGGTGAAGCGGGCAGGCACGCGATCGACAAGCCAAACGCCATTTTCCGAGCGATGGAACGTGTGTCCCGCCTCGTGCATTTCAAGTGCGTTGATGAGGAGAACCACCGGCTTGCCTCGTCGCTGGCCGACCCTTACTGCAGTATCAATATCCGGGCTGAGATGTACATGATGCCGCTCGCCTTTATTGAGACCGTTTTCCCGGATTGAATCGATGAATTTTGCGACCGTGCCGTGAAACAAGTGCCGCGGCGGCGTGCGACTCTCCAGGTTCAAATCGACGTCCACCGAGTGCCCTTGATTGGCGCGGATATGGCTCTTGTCTTCGCTGAGGGCGAAGCGCTGCTTGTCGTTATTACGGACGATCTCCTCCAGCAACACCATGTCGAGCGGCACTCCCTTGCGATTCGACGCTTCAATCAAGCCGGCGCAATCCGTCCAACCCTGTTCACTCAGGCTGATACCGATGTGTGCCGGATCGTGGCGCAACACGAGGCTGAGGAATTTACTGATTTTCTTGTGGTCCATAATTCGTGTTCTGGTGGTTGAGGATAATTTTTTCCCTTCGCTCATGCAGACCGGATTCCATCCCGGCGGCGTAGCGGTGGGGATTGGTGAGGCGGACGATCCCGGGGTGGAGGAGTTTGAGGCTTTCCCCACACCGCTCGCGGGCGGTGGCGGGTGCTTCAATTTCCCCAACAAGCACACCGTGTTTGATCACGGGCCGAAGGAGGTCAATGGAATCGGTATCGGCAAGGATGGTTTTCCGGCGGAGCGGCTCGTCTGGATCGACGATGGTGATGGCAGCGTCCAGCGGGTGGTCGATGTCGTGGATGGCGTCGCCAATGAATTTGCCGTCCCGGATGAAGCGGCGGACTTGCAGGCGGCCGGGAATGGAGCTTTTGGCGCGTTGCTCGCTGAGTTTCACTCGCGGTTGCCAAGTGCCGTCGGCGCGGCGCAGGGCGGCAAGTTTATAGACGCCGCCGAGAGCCGGTTGGTCGGCGGCGGTGACGAGATTCGTGCCCACGCCCCAAACATCGATTTTCGCATCCTGATGGCGCAGACTTTCAATGAGGTGCTCGTCGAGATCGTTGCTGGCGACAATGGCCACGCCGGGAAATCCGGCCGCGTCGAGACGGGCGCGGGCTTGTTGGCTTAGCCAGGCGAGATCCCCGGAATCAAGGCGGATACCGCTGAGTTGGTGGCCTCGGGTGCGGAGACGGCGGGCGGTTTCGATGGCGCGGTCAACACCTTTCAGGGTGTCGTAGGTATCGACGAGAAGCGTGGAGTTATCGGGCATGGCATCGGCGTAACGATCAAAAGCCTCCTGTTCGTCATCGAAGGACATAACCCACGAGTGCGCGTGGGTGCCGCGCACAGGGATGCCGTGGATTTTTCCGGCGAGCACGTTGGAGGTGGCTGCGCATCCGCCGATCCATGCGGCGCGACTGGCGGACAGTCCTCCATCAGCGCCCTGGGCGCGGCGGTAGCCGAATTCGAGGACGTCTGAATCTCCTGCGGCTTGGCAGACGCGCGCGGCCTTGGTTGCGATGAGAGTTTGGAAGTTGATGATGTTCAGCAATGCGGTTTCTACCAACTGAGCGTGGAGGATGGGTCTTTGCACGCGCAACAAGGGTTCATGAGCGAAGACGGCACTACCTTCGGGAATGGCTTCGATGTCGAGGGTGAGGGTGAGGTTTTCCAAGTGTACAAGGAAGGCGTCCTGGAACATTGAGTGCCCGTTTGTAGTCCTGAGACCGGAAAGGTAGTCGATTTCCCCCGTGTCGAACTTGAAGTCGTGCAGCCATTCGAGCGCCGGGCCGAGGCCGGCGGCGACGGCGTAGCCGCCCTTGAACGGCAGGCGGCGGAAGAAGAGATGGAAGACGCTTTCCTGATCGGCCCTGCCGGCCTGAAAATAGGCGGCGGCCATGGTGAGTTGATAGAGATCGGTCTGGAGGGGTGAGTGCATGAGGTTTGTCAGAGTTCGAAATGGAATCCCTTGCGGGCGAGAGCGTCGTAGCGACGGTGGTCGAAGCGGTGCAGTCTTGCCGGACGATGAGCCCCTGCGGTGTATTTGTCGGTGGGGATGATGAAGTCGAAGGCGAGGAGTTTCTTGCGGAAGTTCCGCTTGTCGATGCGGCGACCGAGGATGGCTTCGTAGAGTTCCTGGAGCTGGGTAAGCGTGAATCTTTTCGCAAGGAGTTCGAAGCCGACAGGCTGGTAGCGGATTTTGCCACGCAGACGCTCCAGGGCGATGCGAAGAATATCGGCATGGTCAAAGGCCAGGGGTGGAAGCGTGTCCACCGGGTGCCAGGCGGCTTCAGAGGCATCGGAGTCGCCCGTGGCAGGGTGCTGGTCGGGACGGACGAGGGCACAATAGGCGACGCTGACCACACGCCCGCGGGGATCACGGCCAGGTTTGCCGAAGGTGAAAAGCTGTTCGAGAAAGACATCTTGCAGATGAGTCTCCTCCATCAACTCGCGCCGTGCCGCCTCATCAAGGTCTTCATCCATGTTCACAAAGCCGCCCGGCAATGCCCAAGACCCGAGGAAGGGTTCCAACCCCCGCCGGATGAGCAAAACCTGGAGCCCGCCGCCATCAAAACCGAAGACCACGCAATCCACAGTAAGCGCCGGGCGGGGGTACTCGTAGGTGAAGGACATGGCGTTAGTTAGTGTTTTAGATACACGAAGTCAAGAACGTATTTTTGACGTTCTTAAGAATTCGCACCTGGCATCAACCTGTCGCTGCCGTGCATACGCCCACAGCCGCCACGGAAATGCAGCCTTACATGAGGAGGAGCGGCTGGTTGCGGGGCGGAGTCTGCTCCCGGAACAGATCCAGGGAAGGCCTGCTGCTTCCGGCATGCTCGGGCACATCTTGATGTCCGGCTTGTGTTCAACGAGGACGAGGGCTTTCCGATCTTTCGGATCGGCGCTTTCCTTCAACCGATTGATGAACTCCGGGTCGTGGGAATCCCCCTAGCGAAGATCCCGGACACTCCACAGCACATTCACCGAAGCCTTCATGCCCTCGCATCCAGCCCAAAAAGTCGACCTGACTTCCGAATCTAACCGATCTACGCCCTCAGGATGGATGCAATACCATTGGGGAAGGACTTTGAAAGAGAGTGAGACCTTGGGTTGGATAGTGTGCAGTGAACCGGCGAGAGCAGGAGATCATCGTTTCATTTGCTCGACATTAGGCCGCCCAGGCACGGGCGAGGATAGCGCTTTGCGACGGGCAGCCCCCGGAAAGCCTAACGCAGGCGCTCCAATACTTGTTTTGGGGCGGCAAGGCAGGGGTTTGGGGAAGCTGGGGACCCGACCGCCAAGCGAACCCGCAACCCATTTTAAGACCTTATGGTTGTCAGGCGGCTGAAATCGCCGCTGTGTCTGAAGCCCATCCAGAAAGGGTGGGCGGAAGTAGCCGGAGAGGAAAGGGGGATCTCCCGGGCTGCAACGCAGTGAAGCTTGGGGAAACCCTCTCCGGCGGGCCACGGGCCATTCAGATCGGTTCGTCTCTTCGCGCAGGGCGCGGGACCCGCGAGGGTCCGGCGTCCGGAGCGTCTTCATCTTCGGGATGGGCCAGTGGGTCATGGGCAGAGCCGATGTCCCACTGGCCGGGGTTGGCGGGGCGTTGCGGGGTGTCCCCGCTGAGAGGGGAGCGGCGCACGCAGTAGCCGCGGGGGGAGAGACTTCTCCCCCGTCGAGAGAGAGCGAAGTCCGTATACGTGATTCTACTGGAAATAGCTTCTCATGTTTCTCTCGGCTTCACCTTAGTTCTGGTTGCGTTGGTCGCGCTAGATGCTTTCCACAACGGTGGGGAGTTCGGAGAGTTCCTGCCGGAGTTGCTGGATTTTCACTAAGAGTTTATCGTCAAACTAGCCCCGTGCGATGTTGAGCAGGTTGAGGAGTTCAGTGGTGTATTAGGGGAGCCTGTGGTCTGGTTGGATCAAGCCGAGGGTGGAGGGATGCGCCAGGGACAGAAGGACCCCTTGGTCGAATTCAAACGAAGCATTTGGACTTCTCGCCACTTTCATGGATTCGATCAAAGAGGAAGCCTAGTTAAAAAACCTCGCCGGAACCGCGACAACCGGACACGTTGAAGGGGTTGCGGCGGTAGGCGGCGGGATACTGAAACTGGAGGAAGAAACCAGCCGGAGAGGAGTTCGCCTGGTAACTTCACCGTGTTCCGGGTCATTCCGCAAGCGAGGCTTCAGCTTCACGAACAACCCCGGCAAAGTCCAGGCCAAGGGCACGCGCCAGATCACGTATGGCGGCCATGGCCGGGACGCGCAAAAGGCGCTCCGCCCTGCTGATCACGCCCAGATCAATGCCGGAAAGCTCCGCCAGCCGCTCCTGGCTGTAGCCCAGCGCCATCCTCTCATCGCGGATACGAATGAGGACCGCCTCGACAAACCTGTTGCTGTTTCCGGACGCCATTAAGCGCATGCTCGTAACAGAGCTCATCAATAAAAGCATCAAAACATTCCTTGGTAATTGACAAGGAAGAGGGATTCACCTTCGATCCACCCCGACAGTAAACAGAGTGAGAGAAAAAACCGCCATTTCCATAAACCACCTCTTACACAGGCTTCCCCTTATTTTGGAGGTACTTGATGAGATCGAAGGACCCGACGGCAATCCCAGAGCGGGAGACGAGGAGATCCGGACGGGTGCCATCAACGCCATCCGCTCCATTATCATGCGGCTAAAAAATCTCGGTCCCGCGTCGCCGCCAGATGCGGCGGCGCTTCCCAGCGAACCTGAGAAGATCGCTTCCGAGTGGCTGATAGGTGATCAGCCCGTCCGGCTGATTCCGGAATCCCTACTTGAGCAGCTGTCCACGACAATCTCGGGACTTCTTCCGTTTCCACCAGCTTCCCATAAACAACCGCAACCGAATATTTGAACAACCTCTCAATGACCCGAAGCCTCCTAATCCCCACGCTCGGAACTATCCTTTGGCTAACAGCCTGTGACAATCCGTCCAAACCCTCCGAGACCGGGGCAAAAGACAGTCAGGATGCCTATGACGAACTGAAAAAGCTCCCCGATTTCGAAAGCAAGATGCAGGGTTATGTTTACCGCAGTCCGGGGTCATACCCGGAGGATGCGCTGGAACAAGCCCCCCCCAAGTTCACTGTGAAACGGGTGAACAAAGACCTGTTCACCATCCGCGTGGAATACGGCTTCACCGCAATGGCCGATATTTATTCGAGCGATCTCCGGTTGGGTGATTGGGGATCCTTGCATATCACCGAGTTTTTGGACAGCAAAGGGGACCGCAAGGTGATCTATAAGGACTTCGAGGTTCGATACGGCCCGAGGTATCGCAAGACAAACACCGGACCCGTCGAATGGTATTGGGGGGGGAATTCAGAAATCTCCGGTGACGATCTGGAACCCTATCATTTCCATAAGGTTCGCACCGCTGAAGCCTTGGGCATCAACCGGGAGGGAACCGCTTCCTCATACCCTGATGTCCTGATCCGGGACACCCCCGAACACGCTAAGGCCGTTGCGGCCTACCCCGGGCTGGAGCGGACCGAAACGGAGCGCATGAAGGTTTTGGATCAGATAGGGCAGGATCAAATGACCAGGATGAAGGACAAAAAGCAGTTGGACGGGGAACTCCGGGAACATTTCAAGAAACACTTCGGACAATGACAAGAACCCACGGACTCCGCTCCGGAAACCAAACAACAGAGACAACCCATCCAACAAAAAAACCATGCCACTGAGTCTGACCCTCGAACCCGACGCCGTAACCGGAAGGCGGACTTTTCTCATCGGAACCGGAATTGCGGTGCTCAGCATGTTCCTCACGTGGTTTTCCGGGTCCACACTCGGCTTCTTCTGGAGCACCACTGAGACATCCCTCAACGGGTTCCAATGCGGCGCTTGGCTTCCGCTTCTGTATACCACAGCTCTTCCAGCCGGCTTTCTGCTGTCCAGACAGGCAATGCCCGGATGGGCGAAAGTAATCGCCATCTTACTATACGGAGTGACGATCCTTACGGAGTCTGCGGAAGCACTGCGGGAAAGCCCCGTCATAATGGGTTTAACGCTTTTAAGAACGGGTGGAACCGGCCAGTTGATGTTCATCGTGGCCCAAGTCGTATGCGCCATTGCTGTGTTTCGTTTCCCAAGATCTTCGAACCCGACTCCAGTATCCGATCCAACGCCGCTTGAATCCTAAAAAACTAAACCCACTCCCACACCATCATGACTTTAATTCGGATACTCTCGTGCCTCACGTTTCTGATCACTGCCGCAACTGCCGCCCCCAAAAACATCACCGATTACTTCCTAGCCATTCCCAACCAAGCCTTTACAGAGGGAAGTCCCGCCGAATTATTGAAGATCATCAAACGGGGGGAGGATGGCTCAGTTCTGGACACCAAGAACGGGTACATGCGTTTATCCGGCGACGGGGCGCAAGTTTCGCTTCAGGTCGCACTGTTTCGTTTCGCCGATAAAAGCCCTCTGTTGGCTGTTGCGTGGGGCAATCTTGAAGAGCCGGATTTTACCCATGTCACTTTCTTCCGTGAAAGGGGCGGTAGAATGGAAAAGGCTGACCGCTCGATTCTTCCAGCTATCGACTCCGGGAGTCACCGGTTCGAACTGCCTCGCCTAGGACGCACGGTTATCATCAGGAATGCGGGTGGGGAAATCCTTTTGAAATACACATGGGATGGAACGCAATTCAGAAAAGAATGAGTCCCCCTGATTTTTCCGATAAGACCACAGCCCTGTGCGAGCCGGAGCAGATCGCCTCGGAGTGGCTGATAGGAGAGCTGCCCGCTCGCTTGATTCCCCACTACCTCCTTGAGCAGCTTTCCACGACACTCACAGCGCTCCTGCCGTTTCAGTCAGGACCGACCCACTGCCACGCAAAAGACTAGCATTTGAAGGCCTTGCATGTCGTGGGTCCGAGGTCGGTAGGATCTTTGCCGGATTCTCGAAGGCAAGGGCATCGGCCACCGCCTTCACTATCGGGGCGAACGTCCCCACCGTGGACACTACTGGGCAGATGGAGCCCTTGTTTGTGTAGGTGCCGCGGATCGGAGGCATTGGGGCTGGAATC
>JBGTDO010000047.1:0-7203 GCA_041748235.1 Akkermansiaceae bacterium
TGGACTGTTGACCAGCGCTGGAGCCTCCTGCTGACCCGGTTGTTACGTCGCTGGCTGGGTGGAAAGTGGCTTCCAGACCTCCCGCCCGAGGCCGGACTGCTCCTGAGCGGTTAAAAGAACACCGCCTTGCCACCCCCCGAATCGAATTCCAAACGCCTCGCGCAAAGGCGTTGAACGAACGCGCCCATTTTCCTTTTTAGGTTGATTTGTTGAGATTCTCCCCCATGCCTGCAGCCGCCGCTCCCATGGGAAGTTTCTGGTGGAGAGTTTGGATCAGCTTGCCACACCCTTCTCCGCCGACGTCCGCGCCCGAGGTAACTACCCCAAACAATTTGTTCCCCGGGTCAGGGAAAATTCATCGGCAAGGATGACGTTGACGGGCGCTTGTTTTGCGGACAAGCTTCCGCCGCACACATCGCAACTCCACAAATTACAGACATGACTTTACTTCGACGTTTTCTCAGCGTGGCCCTCGCCGCCTCGCTCTTCACCATGGCCGGCGCACAGGACGCCAAACTCAAAATTGCCACGGTGGACATGCAGGAGCTTTTCAAGCAATACCACCGCACCAACGAGGCCCAGAAACAAATCAACGTCGAGCGCGCCCGCATCCAGAAGGATAACAACGAGCGCCTTGCCCGCATCCGTGAGCTGGAAACCAACCTCGGCAACCTCAAAAAGCAGATCGAGGACCCGTCCCTTAATGACTCGAAGAAGCAGACACTGTTCAAGGATTGGCAGATGAAGCAACAGGAAGGCATCGCTCTTGACCGCGAGCGCCGCGAGTTCCTCCAGCGCCGCAACCAGGCCCTCAACGAGAAGATGGTGCAACGTATGAAGGGCATCCTTGAGGAGATCCGCAAGCTCGTCGAAGAGCAGGCCACAACTGACGATTACGACTACGTTTTCGACAGATCCGGCCTCAGCACCTCTCAGGTTCCGTTCCTCCTCTACACCAAGGACGCCACCGACATCACCGCCGGCCTCCTCACAGACCTTAACAAAGACGCTCCTGCGGAATCCGCTCCCGCCACAGACGAATTGGGCCTTGAGGAAGCTCCGGCTCCCGAAGCTCCGGCACCTGCCGCCGAGTAATCTCACCCAACTCCACTTTGGCAATCAGCCTTGGTCTCTCCGAGCTCGCCAGCCGCATTGATGGGAAAATCATCTGCGGCGAGGCGGGTTCTCTTTTTACCGGAATGGCAGCACTTGATGCGGCGGGCCCTCCCGATATTAGCTTTCTAGGTAACGAAAAATATTATCCGCAGTTCCTGACGACAAAGGCCGGAGCTGTCATCGTTCCCGAAAATTTTGATTTCAAAACAGATGGGCCGGCGCTGATCGCCGTTTCAAACCCCTCGCTTGCTTTTTCGACCGTCGTTCGCCATTTCGCTGCGGAAGCACGCCGGTTTGTTCCCGGCATCCATCCCTCCGCCTACGTCTCGCCCTCGGCGAAGCTTGATCCGGAGAGGGTTTCCATCCGTCCCGGTGCCATCGTCATGGATGAGGTGGTGATTGGCGATGGAACGGAAATCGGTCCAAACGCCGTCATTCACGAACACGTCACGATCGGTGCAGACTGCCGCATCGGCGCCAATGTCACCATCCGGGAGCAATGCGCTCTCGGTAACCGGATCTTTATTCAACCCGGCGCCGTCATCGGCTCCGATGGCTATGGCTACGAATATTCGGACGGTCGCCACGTGAAAATCGACCAAGTGGGAATCGTGGAGATCCATGATGACGTCGAGATCGGTGCGAACACCACCGTCGACCGCGCGCGCTTCGGCCGCACCGTCATCGGCGAGGGCACAAAAATTGACAACCTCGTCCAGATCGCACACAACGTCGTTACTGGAAAACACTGTCTGATCGTTGCCCAGTCGGGCCTCGCGGGCAGTTGCAAGCTGGAGGACAATGTCACGATCGCAGCCCAAGCCGGTGTGGGAGGGCATGTCGTCATCGGCGAGGGTGCCATCCTCAGCGGCCGCAGCGGAGCCACCACCAGCCTCCAGGGCGGTGTCATATACTCCGGCAAGCCAGCTCTTCCCTACAAAGAGGACACCAAGCTTCAAGCCCACGTGCGCCGCCTACCGAAACTTCTCCAGCGTGTAAAAGCTCTTGAAGCCAAGATCCGCGAACTCCCCGTCGGCTCGTAGACGCTGCAGCCTTTGACTATTTTACCCTAACCACTCTCCCCTTATGTTCGACTTTTCCTGGTTCTCTCAGCCCGACGCCTGGGCCGCCCTTTTAACTCTGACCCTCCTCGAGATCGTTCTGGGCATCGACAACATCGTCTTCATCTCCATTCTCGTAGACCGCTTGCCCGAAGAGCAGCGCAAAAAGGGCCGATTAGTCGGCTTGAGCCTCGCCATGATCATGAGGTTATGCCTCCTCGCCACCATCTCCTGGATGATGGGCCTCACCGCTAACCTGTTTTCCATCCCGGTGCATCCCCTTTTATGGGAAATGATTCCCTACGCCAAGGAACATGGAGGGCAGCTGGGGATCAGCGGCAAAGGCCTAATCCTGCTTGTCGGCGGCCTTTTCCTCATATGGAAAGCCACCAAGGAAATCCACCACAAACTAGAAGGGCACGAGGAAACCACCGCCAGTGTAAAAGCTGTGACCTTCGGTGCGATCATGGCTCAAATCGCCATCATCGACATGGTATTTTCAATCGATTCCGTAATCACCGCTGCCGGCATGGCAGATCACCTGTCCGTCATGATGCTCGCGGTGGTGATCTCCATCCTAGTCATGATGCTCGCTGCGAGCAGTATCGGTGACTTCGTATCGAAGCATCCCTCTGTGAAAATGCTGGCGCTCTCCTTCCTGATTCTCATCGGCACGGCCCTCATTGCGGAGGGCTTCCACTTCGAGATCCCCAAGGGCTACATTTACTTCGCCATGGCCTTTTCCCTCGGCGTCGAGCTTCTCAATCTCAAAATCCGTTCCAAAAGCTCCCAGCCGATTGTCCATCCGCTCGCACCGGATATCGATATTCCGGAGAACAAAGGAATGTAATCAACCCTGCCTCCCCACCCTCTTCCATATCGGCACGTCCAGCTTGAGACGATCAATCGACGCGGCGAGAAAGCGCAAACCCTCGCCCCGGTGCGCACTGAGCACCCGGATGTACAAGGACGCCTCCCCTACCGGTACCCAGCCAAGCCTGTGAATGAAGTCCACCTGCTCGCAGCCGTGACCGGCACCGAGCTCTCGCAAATGCTGCTCAAGAACCTTCCGTGCCATGCTCTCGTAAGCTTCGTAGAAAAGCCCCTCCAGCGCCAGCTCCCCCTCCATTTCCCGCACCAAGCCCTGGAATTCCACCACTGCTCCGATCTCCCGTGATGGCAGCTCCACGGCTGGCACCACGATCTCCTCCTGCGTAAATTCGATCCAGATTTTCATCAGTTAAATAGGTTTCACCCTCCCGAGACCGGGGGCAGAAAGGCCAGCTCCCTCGCATGACCGATCGGCTCGTCCCAGCTCGCGAACTCGCTATCCAGCGCCACCCGCCAGTCCCGCACCTCAACCCCGGGCGCAATCCTTGCCGTCAGCTCAGCCGGCGTTTCCCCCTCCACCGTTTCCACAACCTTCTCGGAGAAGCCCAGCACATCTTTCGCCGTCGCAAACGCCAGAATAGTGATCTTCATAACTGGCTTCATTTACACCAACCGCCACTCAGGGTCCAGTGCGTCGCCTCTGAGGAAGCATCCGATGCTGTTCAGCGTCGTCTCCGCGATAGCTCGCAGCGCCTCCTCTGTTAGAAAGGCCTGATGGGAAGTCACCAGCACGTTCGGGAAAGTCAGCAAACGCGAGAGCACGTCATCTTGAAGCGCGCTCGCCGAGTGATCCTCGAAAAATACCCCCTCCTCCTCCTCATACACATCGAGCGCCACTCCGCCAAGGTGTCCGGTCTTCAGCGCCCTGATCACCGCCGCGCTGTCCACCAGCTTTCCCCGGCTCGTATTGATCAAGTACGACCCACGCTTCATCTTCGCGATCGTCTCCGAATTCAGCAAATGATGGCTTTCCGGCGTCAGCGGCAGGTGCAGGCTCACCACATCCGAGACCGCCAGCAGCTCGTCCATAGCCACGTAACGAACCTCGTTCTTCTCCGCCCACTCCGGCTGGGGAAACAAATCATACGCCAGCACCTTGCAACCGAAGCCACGGAAAATCTGGGCCGCGATCCTCCCGATCTTTCCAGTCCCGAGAATCCCGACTGTCTTCCCGTGAAGATCGAATCCCACCAGCCCCCCGAGGGAAAAGTTCAGCTCCCGCACCCGGTTGAACGCCCGGTGGATCTTTCGGTTCAACGTAAGTAAAAGCGCTACCGCATGCTCCGCCACCGAGTAAGGCGAATACGCCGGCACCCTCACCACCGTCATCCCCAGCTCCTTCGCCGCCTCCAGATCGAGATTGTTGAAACCCGCGCAACGCAGTGCCACCAGCTTAATTCCCATTCCCGCCAGCACCTCCAGGCATCCCCGGTCCACCTTGTCGTTTACAAACACACAGACCGCGTCCGCACCATCCGCCGATACCGCATTCGCCGCCGCCAGCCGAAACTCGTGAAACACCAGCTCTACCTCCTCATGCCCAGCGACCGCCGCCTCAAAAAACGTCCGGTCGTACGGCTTCGTATCATAAAACGCCAACTTTGATCGTCTCATTGCCTCCTCCACGCCCCAACCCTACCACACCCCTCTCCCCACCATCAAACTATTCCAACCATCCCCTTCCTCGATCATTGCTCACCGATCACCGATCACCTGGCACACTTCCGCAAATATCTCAAACGACCGCAGCCGCGCCGCATGATCATAGATCTGTCCGGTCGCAATCACCTCGTCCGCTCTCGTCTCCGCCAGCACCTCCACCAGCCCCGCCCGCACCGATTCCGCCGAGCCGATCAGGGAGTATCGCGTCATTCGCTGCAGATGCACCCGCTCCAGCGGAGTGATTTCAATCTCCTCCGGCTCTACCGGTGCTTGCAGCCTCCCCCGCGCCCCTCGGATCAGCCCCAGAAACTGCTGCTCAAGGGAAGTGAAGAGCCGCCTCCCCTCCAAATCGTTTTCCGCCGCGAAAATGTTCACTCCCACCATCACATAGGGCTCCGGATTTCTCTCCGATGCGCGGTAGTTGTCCCTGTAAACTTTCAGCGCCGCCCTCAAATGCTCCGGCGCGAAGTGGGAGGCGAAGGCGAAAGGCAGCCCCAGCGCCGCCGCCAGACGCGCACCAAAATCACTCGAGCCCAGCAGATACAGCGGCACATGCAGCCCCTCCCCTGGGATCGCCCGCACCTTGTCCCCCTCCTCGAACTCGCGGAAATAGCTCTGCAGCTCCAGCACATCCTCAGGAAACGTATCCCCGTTGCTCCCGAGATTTCGGCGCAACGCCCGCGCCGCCAGCTGATCCCCTCCCGGCGCCCGTCCCAGTCCAAGATCGATCCGCCCCGGGTATAGGGACTCCAGCGTCCCAAACTGCTCCGCAATTACCAGCGGCGCGTGGTTCGGCAGCATCACTCCGCCCGAGCCCACGCGAATCCGGCTCGTCCCCCCCGCCACATGGCCGATCACCACCGAAGTCGCCGCACTCGCGATTCCCTCCATATTGTGATGCTCCGCCAGCCAATACCGATGGTAACCCCACTCCTCCGCATGCCGCGCCAGATCAAGCGTGTTCCGAAACGCCAACCCCGCATCCCCTCCCGCAATCACCGGTGCCAGATCCAGAACCGAAAACGCCTTCATTCGCCATCTTACGCCGCAGCGGGGCGAGCGCAACTGGCTGCTGGACTCGAGGCGCGGATCCGGACTGCACCTCCAGATTGCCCATCTGACGACGTATCACAGTCTCAAAACTAACCCGACAGAATTCAGATAGGAAGCATTGGAAAAATCCTTCCCGCGACAAACAGGAGGTTGCCGGTTACGCCTACGTGATTGAGTCGATTCAAACCGCTTGGCCGGGCCTGCGCGATTCCGAGAGTATCCTGCTTCAATTGCACTGCGACATTCTCCGCTACAGCGACAAGGCAAGGATCGAGGCGGAAAAGAAATTCATTGCATGCGTATCTCGATGCAGAAAAGAAGAAGGTCGATGTGGAAGCGGAAGGCGCCAAGGCCCAGAAGGACGCCGAGAATCCATTGCGGCAGCTCTGCCGCATCCGGAGGGTCTTTCGTCCGGTTGCTAAATGATGGTGACTTGGACGCTGCTCTCGATGATGCCGGCGGCGATGGCATGGCGGGTGAGTCCGGCGGTGTCGTGGATATCGAGTTTCACCATCAGGTGTCCGCGATGCTTCTCCACGGTCTTGACGCTGATGCCAAGCTCCGAAGCCGTTTCCTTGTTTGCCTTGCCCTCGGCGATGAGCTGCAGCACTTCCACCTCCCGCGAGGTCAGCAGTGAGGGCTTGGTCCTGACCTTGCCCGCCCGGTTCCGGGATTGTGGTTTGAGGCGCGCCAAGCGTTTGGAAATCGTCGTGCTGTAGAATGTCCTGCCCTTGTAGGCTTCGCGGATCGCGATGGAGACATCCTGGGCGGTGTCCTGCTTGAGCAGAAAGCCCACGGCGCCGGAGTCGGCCGCGCTGTCCACATAGGCGTCATCACAATGCGCCGTGAGAATGACGATTTTGATTCGGGGTAGCTCATTGAGCAGTTTGCGGGTCGCTTCGAGCCCGTTCAATCCGGGCATCGCTATGTCCATCACCACCACATCGGGGCGGAGTTCCAAAGCCATTGTGACTGCCCGCCGCCCGTCCTGGGCCTCTCCTACGATCTCAATATCCGTTTCCTGCTTGAGCATCATGCGGAGCCCTTCACGAACCATCGTGTGGTCTTCCGCCAGCAGAACTTTGATGGGTAGCATGGTCTCTTGGGCTTTCCTCCTTTACGCGCTTGTTTGGGATTGGACCCCAAAGCTTGCCGTTGAAGGTGAGGGGATTTGGTTGGTCGGCGTTTCATAAGCCCCCTGGTTCCATGGCGCTTTCGCGAACCAAACCCCTCTACCATAAAGCCGGAAACTCTGTGATTCTAGTGGTCAGTAAATCACAAATTGCCAGGTCGTGCATTTCGCACTTGTACTTTTTCAGAAGCCTTCTAAACCGGGCGGATGTCTGACAAAATCTACCGCATAAAACTATCAGAAGACGAGCGGCGCGAACTCGAAGCCATCCGCGACCGGGGTTCCCTC
>JBGTDO010000048.1:0-4633 GCA_041748235.1 Akkermansiaceae bacterium
AAAGCCCTCGCGGATGCAGCGCGTGAAGCCGGCCTCCAATTCTAACGCTCTGACCATTCACATATCATGGTAACAATTCCAGAAAACGAAACGCCCGCCCCAGCCGAAGCCGCAACCGCAGCTCCCGCGCCTTCCCAAGCACTGGGCCCGGTGCCGAATTCCGCCCCGCAACAAGGCGGCTATCAGGGTAACCGCGGCCAAGGCGGCGGTTATCAAGGTGGCGGCGGCGGTGGCGGATACCAAGGCGGTGGCGGCGGTGGTCGCGGTCGCGGCGGTCCACGTCGTGAAGAGCGCCAGGCTCTCACCGACTCCGAAGGCAACGAGCTTTCCGAAAAGGTCGTTTTCATCAACCGATGCGCAAAAGTCGTCAAAGGTGGTCGTCGTTTCAGCTTCTCTGCCCTTGTGGTTTGCGGAGACAAGATCGGCAAAGTCGGCCTAGGCTTCGGCAAGGCAAACGAAGTGGCGGACGCCATCAAGAAAGCAAGCGAAGCGGCCCGCAAGGTTCTCAAGCCTATGAGTATCGTTGACGGAACCATCCCTCACGAAATTTATGCCGAGTTTGGCGGTGGCAAGGTTCTCCTCAAGCCTGCGTCGCCAGGAACGGGAATCATCGCCGGTGGCGGTGTCCGCGCCGTCTGCGAAGCTGTCGGCATCCGTGACATCCTGGCGAAATCCATGGGCTCCCCCAACCACGCGAACGTTGTCAAAGCGACTCTTAAAGCGCTTTCCTCCGTCCGCACCCGCGACCAGATCCTCGGATCGCGCGGCAAGAAGAAAAAGGAAAAGGCCATTTAATCGTGGCGGCGGATTTTATCCGCCATGCCAGACACACATCATTAACAATACCCATTCACAATCATGGAACTTCACAATCTCAAGCACAACCCAGGTGCCAAGCATCGCGTCAAGCGCCTCGGCGCTGGCGAAAGCTCCGGTCTTGGTAAAACCGCAGGTAAAGGCAATAAAGGTCAGAAAGCCCGCTCGGGCAGTGGGACCCGCGTTGGCTTCGAAGGTGGTCAGATGCCCCTTCACCGCCGCCTGCCGAAGCGCGGCTTCAACAACTACGACTTCCGCGACAAGTTCATCGTCGTAAACGTCGGTGATCTTGACGACCGCTTCGAATCCGGAGCCACGATTGACGAGGCATCCCTCCGCCAGGCAGGGCTCGTCAACGGCCCTTGCGACAAAGTCAAAATCCTCGGTGACGGCGAAGTTGAAAAATCCTTCACGGTTGCCGTCGACAAGGTCAGCGCCACGGCGAAAGAGAAGATCGAAAAAGCCGGTGGCAGCATCGCGGAAGTGGTAGCCAAATCGAAAGCCAAGTCGCAAGACGAAGCTCCCGAAGCTTGACCTGTCTCTCGGACATCATCTGAATTTGAGGAGAGGAAGCGCTTGCGCGCTTCCTCTCCGTGCTATTAAACGACGCCTCCATCCACCCCACCATGATTTCAGCTTTTAGGAACACCTGGAAGATCCCCGAACTGCGGGATCGGATTATCTTCACGCTTTTCATAATCATCATCGTTCGCCTTGGCGTTCACATCACCCTTCCAGGAGTTGATGCCACGGTGATCAAGGAATGGCTTGATTCCATTAGAAACCAGGATCCGACCAGTCCGACGGGAGGCATGACCGCCCTTCTTACTGTTTTCTCTGGTGGCGGCCTCACCCAGGCCGGTGTTTTTGCATTGGGGATCATGCCCTACATCTCCGCATCGATCATGGTGCAGCTTATGACAGCGATTGTGCCCAAGTTCTCCCGGCTCGCCCGTGAGGACGGAGGCCGGCAGAAGATCACCCAGTACACCCGCTACATCACGATCGTGATCGCTCTGGTGCAGGGCTACTTCGTCGCGAAGTCCCTGACCATGCCAGAGAATATCCCCTACATGGCGGGAATCGAACAAGTCGGGCGGCCGTTGGTGCCTGATCCGAGTGCTGCTTGGTTTGCGCTCACCGTTCTTACGATTGTCGCGGGAACGATCCTTCTGATGTGGCTGGGTGACCAGATCACCGAAAAAGGTATCGGCAACGGTATCTCCATCATCATTACGGTGAACATTATTTCCGGCCTGCCAGGTGCTTTGATTCAGGCGTGGGGCTACTTCACATCTGGTGACCCTTTCCGCGCAGTGATGATGGTCGTGATGGTCGCGCTCCTGTTGATCGTGATCGCAGGCACAATTGCAATCACCCAAGCGCAGCGAAAGATCGCCGTTCAATACGCCAAACGAGTTGTCGGCCGTAAACAGTTCGGCGGTCAGACCCAGTATCTCCCGCTGAAGGTGAACTACGCGGGTGTGATGCCGATCATTTTCGCCTCGGCGGTCCTTTCCCTACCTCCAATGATGCTGCAGTGGTTTTTCCCGGGTCAGGCGTGGGCCACCAAGCTTTACGGCCAACTCGCGGGCGGTGGTGTGTGGTACTACGTTCTCGGTGGGATCGGCATTTTCCTGTTCTCCTACTTCTGGGTCGCGATGATGTTCCAACCTTCCCAGATCGCTGAAGATCTTAAGCGCAATGGCGGCTACGTTCCTGGAGTTCGCCCGGGCAAGCCAACCGCCGACTTCCTGGACTACACGATGACCCGTCTCACCTTCGCTGGTGCGATCTTCCTTGCGATCCTGTTTTTTCTGCCGGTTGTCACTGGAGCGATCGTGGGCTTGCCTCCCGGTTCCCTGGTGCTCCACTTCTTCGGCGGCACCTCGCTTCTGATCATGGTGGGTGTGGTTCTTGATGTGATGCGCCAGGTGGAAACGCACCTTCTCCAGAAGCACTACGACGGTTTCCTCCGCAAAGGGAAACTCAAAGGCCGCTACGACCGCCTCGGAAACAAGACGAATGCCGCACCGCAAAACGTCATTATCTATCTCTGTGTGGTAGTCGCGATCCTCATTGTTCTCGGCATCACCGCCTTCTTTTACAACTCCTCCAAGGGGTAAGGGAGGCGGTCCAGCACCGCTCCTCACCCATACGGCTGAGATCCGCGTCACCCGGACACCCGATCACCGATGCGCATCGTCCTCCTAGGTCCTCCCGCTTCTGGAAAAGGAACCCAGGGAAGGCGTTTGGCCGCAAGCCTTGGCGTGCCATACCTCAGTACGGGCGCGTTGCTTCGGGAGAACATCGAAGAACGCACCGCACTGGGCCTTGCCGCCCAGCCAATTCTGGCGAGGGGTGGTTATCTTCCGGACGATCTCATGTCGCCGATTCTCGGTGAATGGCTGGAGATTCATCAGGACCAGCCGGGCTGGGTTCTCGATGGATTCCCACGGAGCGTGCCGCAGGCGAGGTTTCTCGAACGGTGGTTGGCAGATCATGGTCTTGCTCCAAATGAGGCCGTGGCTCTCGAAGTGCCACACGAAGGACTTTTGATCCGGATCCGCAATCGCGTCGAGTGCCCCTCCTGCCGCTGGACCGGGCAGCGGGATGAACTAAAAGGCGGCATCAGGTGCGCGTCGTGCGGAGAGAATGCAGCTGCTCGCTCAGACGATGACGAAGAAAATTTTCGAAACCGCCACGCGGAATTCACACAGATCACCGTCCCCGCGATCGAATACTACTGTGATCGGGGGCGTCTGCTCGCAGTATCAGCCTCAGCACCTCAGGACGAAGTCGCCGCTACCATTCTCGCAAAGCTCTTGGAAGATTCCCGTCCTGACATTTCCCCTACCAGCTAAGTTCCCGCCATGCGCACCCGTATTCCCATCAAGTCACCGAAAGAGATCGAGCGTATGCGCGAGTCAGGGAGGATCGCATCGTCGATCCTTCAGCAGCTGGTTGCTGCGGTCGAGCCGGGCCGCACGACAAAGGAGATTGATGATCTCGCGGCGGATCTCATGCAGCAGAACGATTGCCGCAGTGCCTTTTTAAACTACCGGGGTTTTTCCGGCCAGATTTGCATTTCAGTCAATGAAGAGGTCGTCCACGGGATCGGTGGCCCGCGCCGGATCCAGCCAGGCGATATTCTGAAAATTGACGTCGGAATCATTAAAGCCGGATTCATCGGTGACAACGCCACCACCGTCGCCTGCGGTGAAATTCCGCTGGAGACGAAGCGGCTGCTGGCGGTGACCGAGCAATCGCTTTACGAGGCAATCTCTAAAGCCCGCGCAGGTCGGAAGCTCGCTGACTTGTGCGGTGCCGTCGAAGAATATGCTCTCCCTTTTGGTTTCACGATTGTCAGGGAGTTTGTTGGTCACGGAGTGGGTAGGAAACTTCACGAAGAGCCGCAGGTGCCGAACTACCGCCCGCGCGGAAAGTCGCCAACGCTGATGCCGGGCATGACTCTGGCGATCGAGCCAATGATCAACGCGGGAGTTCCCGAGGTCCGTATTCTGGACGACGGATGGACGGTGATTACTGCCGATCGTAAGCCATCGGCCCACTTCGAGCACACCGTCCTTATCACCCATGGGGAGCCTGAGATTCTAACGGACCGGCCGCGCCTAGCCCTGCCGGAGCAGCTCGGAATACCGCCTCTCTCCCACAACTAGGTAAGCGTAGTCTGCAGCGCCTTGCACATGTTGTTGCTCCGCCCGTTTCAAAAGAGTCATAGTTTTCAGATCTATGACACCTATGAAGTCAGGCTGCCATTCCCTACGGCTTGCCGCTGCGGGCTTTGAGCCAGTTG
>JBGTDO010000049.1:0-45085 GCA_041748235.1 Akkermansiaceae bacterium
TGCCAGCTGGTTCAAAGCCCGCAGCGGGAAGCCGGAGAGAAAGGCAGCCTGACTTCATAGGTGACATAGATCTGCAAACTATGACACCCTATGAAACGGTTGGAGCAACAAGCCACGAAAGGCGCTTCGGACCCCGCTTACTTTGAAGCGGTAACAACTCGCATCCTCTGAACCAAGTGCGCTGCACGCTCAAATCTTCGCACACCGAGTATTTCGCCCGCTATGCGCGTCGTGATCTTACCGGAGAGCACGCCGCACTTCTTGTCCTTGTCGAGCGTGCATTAGCGACTCTCGATACGGTTTGTGAGCAGGTCAAAGTCCTCGACGATGAGATAGGGAAACTCGCCTGGCGGCGCGGATTGGCATCTGACATAAGCGCTCGGTGAGTCGCCTAATCCGGCAAGGCAGCGAGAGCCCGGAGATCAAGAAGCTATGCTCGGAGCTGAAGAAGACATTATCCTTCGAGGCCTGAACTGGACGCGCTTCTCGAACGACCTTGCACTGCTGTTTCGGCGCGAGCTGGAGCTAGGGCAGCGGCCGGGGACTCTCCCGCACCGTCGGCGGATCCGCTCCCCCTGCCGAAGCGATCACGGAGTCTTCTCGTAGATTACACGGACGAAGCCCTTGCCAGCCGTGGCGCTTGCCACCGTCTCGGTGATCTGCACAACGAGTTGAGTGGCACCATCCTCGACGATCGTCGTGCCCTCTTCCGTCCAAATGGTGAGGTCAGTTGATCTCTGAACTTTTACGAGAACACCCGCACCTGCGGTGCCCTTGGGCACGGTCAGAGTCATCTTGCCGTTGAGCACCTGCGCCAGCGGCTTCACCCGGCTGTTGCTGTCTTTAGGATCAGTTCCCGCAGAGTATTCACCGAGGTTCGGGATGCCATCGCCATCGAAGTCTTCTGAGAGACCGGAAAGGAGAGGCACACCGGCGAAATGGAGCTCCTGCCAGGCAAGCACCGGATCAGGAACCACAATATCGCCGATTGGATCGGACTGCCAGATCTCGCCACCTTGGCCCACGGTGACAATCGTATTATTGAACACCACAGCCGCATTCCGCTCACCTTGCACCGGAGTCGTCAGCGCCGTCCAGGTCTCTCCATCCCGCGAGATCAGATTGAGGTTCTCGTTTACAGGTCTCCAAGTATTGTTTGTTAACGACCTCTTCCCGCCCGCCGCGAAATAAAGCCCTCCGGAGAAGACGAACCCGGCAACCTTGTGCGATACTTCATACTCGCCGCTGGAAACAAAAGACCCACCGCCTGTAGTCGAGCTTTTGATCTCGGTCACGTGGCCGCTGGCAAGAAAACGGTCATTGCAGTACTCCACTCCGTCAAACGACTGCCAGGAAGTCACAAGGCCGCTGGTTTGGTTGGTCCATGTGGTCCCATTAGGCGAGCTGAGAATTACACGGGGAAAAGCGACAGACCCTTTAGTTATCGCTCCGGCGACGGCAAGGAAGGTGCCCCCTCCGTAGCTAACACTGTTCAGATCTGGAAGGGGCGTCGTGGTGACGCCGCTGGATACACTGGTCCACGTGATCCCGTCGCTGGAACGGAGAATTGCCGCTTCTTCGCCCACTGCCACATATGCTCCATCAGAGAAAGCCACATCGTTCAACCACGGACCTCCGAGATACCTCCGTGTCCACGACACCCCATCCACGGAGGTGAGAACTGTCCCCAAATAATTTGCCACCGAAAAATCGTAATCGCCACCAACGGCTACGAATTTCGATCCATCGAAAACAATACTTGTGAACCATATATTTGGCGCCGGTGTCCCATTATGATAAGTTAGAGCTCCACCGGTCCAAGTAATTCCATCCACAGAAAGCCGCCGCGTCGCCCGATCCCCTACTGCCACTAATCTGTCGTTTCCAACCGCCACGTCGTGAAGATGCTCAATCGTGCCTGAGGTTTTTTGGGTCCAGGTATTAAGCGGATCGGTGACCGTCACGGATTTCGAGACGGTGACGATGCCTCCCTTCATATCGCTCACGGTCACCTTAACCAGATAAGTGCCGCCCACGGTCCATGAGTGATTCACCACCGCAGCGTTCACCGACGGAGATCCGTCGCCGAAGTCCCAGAAGTACGCCAGAGTGTCGCCATTGGAATCAAGAGCCGTCACGCTTAGTGGAGCACTTGTCCTCGCCTTCGCCGGGCCGGCGACTATTACTGCGGTTGGAGGAACGTTTCCTAGGAAATCTCCAATCTGAACGTTCACTTCGAGCCATGCCTCGGCTCCCGTGCCTCCGGTCGCCACCGTCGTAAAGTGGAGTTTGGAGATTGGGTCGGAGTAGGTTTTACCGAGCGCTATCGCGCCGTCCAGCCGGTCGATCTTATCATCTGTCGCTGAGTTTGGTGTGGTATCGAGCAGCCAGGTTCGGTTGGTGTCTGTTTGCTCCCATGTAAGATAGGCTCCGGTTTGTAACGACTTGTTGTTCGCGATGCCGGGACGGTAACCGATCCAGTAGTAGCTGCGGGCGCTGGCCATGTTTACCCGGACTCCCCGGGACAAGCCGGTGGTCGCGGCATTATCGAAAGGGAAAATCTGGTAGATTCTGGAGCCCCTGTCCACGGCGGTCGTATCGCTCGCGTCGGTCCATTGCTTCGAGGAGAGCCAGTTGAGATGTTTTTTTCCTTGTGTGTTAAAATGGCCCGCAGGGACTGTGCCATCACCCATCACGTCGAAAGGATTCCCGTATTCGATACTTGCTCCGCCGCTTCCCACGACGGAACCGTCGGTGGTATCCCACGCACTTGCGTGCCCGAGGCCAAAGTTATGACCGAACTCATGGGTGACGACGCTGTCGGTTGTGGCCCCCTGCAGCCACTGTTTCTGGCCTCCAAGAATTGCAAGACCGTCGAATTCGATGCCACCACTTGTCATGCCGATCTCCGGGAACAGCACTCCTACGATATTGTAGGTCCCAAGATCGTTCCCACCGTTGGTGGCTCTATAGGTATTATAAGCATCGACAGCAGCAGCGTGGAGTGCGTCCACATTGCCGGGGAGATAGCTCCCTTTTTTCCCCAAGCGGAGGGTGGTGGGGCTGACGGTGGCGTTGATGGTTGTCTTTCCATACGACATGGCCTTAATAGCGCTCTTCACAGGTATGTTGAGCTGATCTGATAGAGCGGTTTGGCTCATCACCTCACCAAGCTTATCTGCAAATTCGACGCGGATAAAGAAAACCGACTTCGTTCCTTCGGTCCATGAGGCGGATGTGGCCATCACCTGGTGCTCGACGACCGCCCAGTCGATCCCATCAGAGTCGCTTCCGGAAGAGGCCAGCTTGAAAACAGTGGCCGCACCTCCATGAGGTCCGGGAGTGTTCTCCAGATCCGCGAGCTCCTCGTTCACCTCATGGATGGTATCGTCAGAATTGAATAGATATTGCTTCGGCCCGGCAATAGCCACGATGGGATCTTTCCGGAGTTCCTCTCCAGTTGCGAAATCCCTCGTCGGATCATTGTTACCTACCGGAAGTCCCGCCAAAGTTTTGGCGTCGTCTTCGGACAGAATCTGGAAAGCGTATTCAGACACGGCCGCCTTACCATCCAAGGTGACGCCAGCCAGTGGGGATTCATTCTTCGAACCCTGTCCCAGACGCCTGCCATAGACCGAGGCTTCAAAGATCTCGCCGTCGATGGTGATCCGGCGAACCGGGCCTTGGTTTGCTTCCGCGTTGCACACTGGTAGGACGCTGATGTTCCCCATCGCACTGAAGGGCTTCTCAAAATACGGTCTGAGTTCATCAGGCAGATCTCGGTATTCCGTCCAACCAACGGCATTTTGCAAGGCCCTTTCAGGGTCTTTTGCAATCAATAGAGCCATTACTTCCCGACGCGCGATCGCCTTTTCGATACCAATTTCGAGATGTTTTGGGGTCGGCTGGTTCGCACCAACTTGCTCCTTCCATTCATCGAATTCGACGAAAGCGCCCATAGATGCTGGTGCCTGGGATCGCTCCGAAACAGTCGCACGATTTTGAGAAGACTCACGCGTTTCCTCGTTTCTATAAAGGACTACGGCTAAAAATAACGCCAGCAGTAGCAGTGGCAATCCGGGAAGAAAGCGTTTCATAGGGTTGTATTGTTAGGGTGCTTTTTAGATTTCAGCTTCCGTCCCTGGGGCGAGGTATTCTTCACATTACACAACTGCGGACAGTAAAGCTACCAAAACCGTTCAAAATTGGCGTAAAAATAATTTCTGGGACAAAAATAAAAGGCGTGCCAACTTTCATTGGCACGCCCTTTTTCCCGACAAACAAGATATTTTCAGTGTTCTCTGCAGAACTGCTCGAAGCGGGTGAGTCCCTCGTTTAGGACATCGAGTGTGGTGCAGTAGCTGAGGCGGATGCCCTCGTCATAACCGAAGGCCACGCCGGGAACGGCGGCTACTTTGTAGCGCGACAGGAGTTTGTCGCAAAGGTTCATCGACTTGAGACCCATCTGCCCGGTGTAGACGAAAAAGTAAAAAGCACCGCGTGGCTCGACCACCCGGATGTTTTGAATCGCCTGAAGCCGTGACAATACGAACTGGCGCTTCACGTCGTATTCCCCGCGAAGGTCTTCAATGAAGCTCTGGTCGCCCTGAAGCGCAGCAAGGCCGCCGTACTGCGCGAAGGTGGTAGCGTTCGAAACCGTGTGGTTCTGAACCTTGTCGATCGCGTCCGCCACAGGCTTTGCCGCAGCGGTGTAGCCGAGGCGCCAGCCGGTCATCGAGTAGGCCTTGGAGAAGCCGTTGACCGTGATGGTCAGGTTGTAGAGGTCCTCGCTAAGTGAGGCGATCGATACGTGTTTCGACTCGCCGTAAACCAATTTTTCGTAAATTTCGTCCGAGAGGATCATGATGTCCTCTGCGATCGCGATTTCGCCAAGCGCAAGAAGCTCTTCCTTGGTATAAACCGCTCCTGTCGGGTTGCCCGGCGAGTTGATGATGACCATTTTGGTGGCTGGCGTCATGGCCTCCTCGAATTGCTCCGGAGTCATCTTCCAGCCCGTGGATTCCTTGGTCTCTACAAGAACCGGAATACCCCCCGCGATGCGAACCATCTCAGGATAGGAAACCCAGTATGGCGTTGGAATGATCACTTCGTCGCCCTCTTCAATAATGGCGACGATTGCGTTGAAACACGCCATTTTCGCACCTGAGGTCACACAGATCTGGTTCGCCGCATAGTCGAGTCCGTTGTCAGTCTTGAACTTTTCCGAAAGTGCCTCGCGAAGCTCGGGAATACCGCCTGAAGGAGTGTACTTGGTCCTGCCATCCATCAGGGCCTTGACAGCGGCTTCCTTGATGAAAGCAGGAGTATCCACCTCAGGCTCGCCACCGGCAAGAGCGTAGACTTCCTCGCCTTTTGCAATGAGGGCCTTGGTCTGGGCTGTAACGGCGAGAGTGAGGGATGGGGAAACCTTTTCGATTCGTGATGAAATGCTGTGCATGGTGGGCGCGGGGATTGATTTGCGGGGTCGGTTGATCCCGGTTGCGGCTAGCGCAACAATCTGATGATGCACCACCGAAACGGGCGGCGCTTGTTGTGACGATTCACCCCCGCCGTGGCAAGAGAAATGCTTTTTGAATCGGTCTCTGGAGCCCGGTTCCAGTGATCCTCCGACCCGGATCGGACACACCGGTCGAACCTGCAAAATGCGCGCCTCTCTTGCAATCTGCACATGCAAAGCTGCGCAGGTTGACTTTCTCCCCTTCATCCGCAAGGCGCATAAGTTCCACACCAGTGGCATATAAGGAGCTATGGATATCCGGGAAAACCCAGCCGCAAACCCGATGATTTCCGACTTCTCCGCCGTATTGACCATGCCCCGCCCCGTGTCCGAACCTCCAAAGAAACCGACAATCAACGCATTTCGGAAAAGGAGGCTGAAGGTCCTGTTGGTGACGCCGGAGATTAGCGAAAGCAGTTTCCTCGCGACGAATGGCAAACAGGCTCCCTGCGTAAAGGCCGGGGGCCTAGCGGATGTGAGCGCACTGCTGCTCGATTCCCTCACCGATGCCGGTGCGGATGTCCATGTTGCGCTCCCGCACTTCCGCTCTTTGTTTGAGCCGGGCCCTAATGGTCATTCTCGTCGCCTCCACCTCTGCAAGGATCGCGAGTTTTATTACCGCCGTTCCGTTTACGACGGCTGCTCCGAATCAAATCTCCGCGCCGCGCTGGCGTTTCAGCGCGATGTGATCCACTACGTCATGCCTAGGATCCGGCCCGACCTTGTCCATTGCCATGATTGGATGACAGGCCTTGTTCCGGCGGCGGCCCGCAGCATGGGCATCCCTTCCATTTTCACCATGCACAACCTGCACGATGAGCGGACCACCCTCTCGCATATCGAAGATCGAGGGATCGATTCAGCAGGATTTTGGAACAACCTCTATTACGACAACTACCCTCGCTTCTATGAGGAAAGCCGAAACACCAACCCCGTCAGCATGCTCGGTTCCGGCATCCTCGCCGCCGATCGGATCAACACAGTCAGTGAAAGTTTCCTCACAGAGTTGAGCAACGGCGGCCACAACGCCCCATGGCAGGTGGCGGATGCGGTGCGCGGAAAGATCGCCGCCGGACATGCCACCGGTATCCTCAATTCTCTCCCCGAGAGCCGCTCACCGAAGAACGACCGTTTCATCGTTCGCCGGTTCGATGCCGACACGCATGCCGAGGGTAAGACCGAGAACAAAGCCGAGCTCCAACGCATCCTCGGCTTCGACGAAAATCCGGACGCCCCCCTGCTCTTCTGGCCCTCCCGCCTTGATCCCGTTCAAAAGGGCTGCCAGCTGTTGGCTGAGATCCTTCATCAGGTCGTCACGGACTACAAAGACTCTGGCTTGCAGATGGTGTTCGTAGCTGACGGGCCGTTTGTCCGCCACTTCGAAGAGATCGTGGAAATGCACGGCCTCCACCGCCGGGTCGCCATCCGGAAGTTCCACGAGCCATTTTCCCGTCTCGGATACGCTGCGTCGGATTTCACCATGATGCCGTCCTCTTTCGAGCCTTGTGGACTGGCTCAGATGATCGGCATGCGCTATGGAAGCCTCCCCATCGTCCATGCGACTGGTGGCCTGCGCGACACCGTTACCCCACTTGATGTGGAAAGCGAAACAGGGAACGGCTTTCTCTTCGAAGTCCACAACGCTGAGGGCCTCCGCTGGGCGATCGATCGCGCCATTGATTTCCACCGGCTGCCGAAGCATGTGAAGCAGCACAACGTCCGTCGCATCATGGCGAAGGCGGACCGGGATTTCGTCCCTGACAACATGACCAACAAGTATCTCGCGATGTATCAGAGTCTCATCCCGATCAATTCATAGAATCATGGACAACAGCTCCAAGAAAGGTTCGTCCGAAAAGCAGCAACCGGCCCAGAGCCAGCACGAGCAGCCGGGCCGGGAGCACAAGATGGATCCGCTCCCCGAGTACGAGAACCCCGCGCTCAAGGGCAGCGACCGTTTGAAGGGCAAGGTTGCCCTCATCACTGGCGGCGATTCCGGGATAGGTCGCGCGACCGCAGTTGCTTTCGCCCGGGAAGGAGCAGATGTCGCCATTGTGTATCTGGAGGAGGACAAGGACGCAAAGGACACGGAATCCCTAGTGAAGGAGAAAGGCGGCCAGTGCCTGCTGCTCAAGGGCGACGTCTCCAAGAAATCGGAATGTCAGAAAGCCGTCTCAGACACGGTGGAAAAATTTGGAAAGCTCGATATTCTTGTGAACAACGCAGCGGAGCAGCATCCGCAGGACTCGATCGAAGACATTGACGAGGAACAGCTTACGAGGACCTTCGCGACCAATATCTTCCACATGTTCTTCATGACCGCCGCCGCTCTGCCGCATCTGAAGAAGTCCAAAGGCTCAACCATTATCAACACCACCTCGGTTACCGCGTATCGCGGCAGCCCCAGCCTGTTGGACTATTCCGCGACGAAGGGCGCAATTGTCAGCTTCACGCGCTCCCTGTCCGGTAACCTCGCCGAAGAAGGAATCCGCGTGAATGCAGTTGCTCCCGGCCCGATCTGGACGCCGCTGATTCCTTCCACCTTTCCTGCGGAAAAAGTAGCGAAATTCGGTTCTGACGTGCCTCTAGGCCGCGCCGGTCAGCCGTGGGAATGCGCCGAGTGCTACGTTTTCCTAGCCAGTGAAGCAGCCAGCTTTATGACCGGCCAAGTCCTCCACCCCAATGGCGGAGAACTCATCAACGGATAGCCTTTCCTGCCATAGCCATAACGCAAGAGCCTCCGGGAACCCCGGGGGCTTTTTTCGTTGCAGAACTCTGGCGAGAGATCGACGACCGTCAACGAGGCGCGATGGCTTTCTCCGCTAGAACTTTGTCCCCGGTATCATTGCACGAAAGTGCTTTTCAAACCGCTCGTTTGGGAAATCGCCGCGATTCAACTACGCTTTGATCGCAGATGGAATTTGATTCGAGGTCGCCGACATGATGGCAACCTATCCCATCTAGCCTTGGAAGAGCGATTGCGCTCCATCCACGAAGATTTCACTCCCGCTTACGTGGCGGGCGGCATCGGATGCCAAGAAAAGAATCACATCCGCCACCTCGGCTGCATCCCCTGACTGCCCGTCATTGAGGGGCACCTGACCCTCCGGGAACTCGACCGGCAGCCGAAGATCCTCCAGATCGCGCCTTTCGGTGGAGTCATCGATCTGGGTGTCGATCGCCCCGGGGCACACGGCGTTCACCCGCACCTCGTGCTCGGCAAATTCCAGGGCAGTCATTCTCGTAAATGCCACCTGCGCGGCCTTTGAGCAGGCATAGGCGGTCGCGCCGGTGTTGCTGAACATGCGGGTGCCGTTGACTGATGAAACCACGATCACCGACCCCTTGGATTTTTTGAGAAAAGGCAGAGCCAACTTGACCGTCAAAAAGGTTCCCCGGAGATTGATCTCAAGGGTCTTGTCCCACTCGTTCGTCGTTATTTCATCCAGCGGCGCCCAAACTCCATTTATGCCAGCATTGGCGACAACGGCGTCGAGCCCGTCCCATACCTCTCCAAGCTGCTCGTAGGCGAATACCATTTCGCTTTCTTCGGAAACATCCGCAGTCAGAATCAAATGCCCCGCTTCTTCGCCACCAATTTCCTTGGCGACTTTTTTCAACTCGTCGAGCGTCCGGCCAAGAAGAGCGACCTTCATCCCGGCCTCTGCAAAGGCCAGAGTCGTGGCTCTACCAATCCCTGAACCAGCACCCGTGACGAGGGCCCTCTTTCCTTGCATATCAAATTGTTTCATAAGTCGTTTTCTGGGTCTTGAACCATGCCGGAGTTCTCCATCCTCGCAGGCTTGATGCCATCATCCGCGATGATTCCCGTCCTTTACCCACGGCATCCGCTGACGGCAGTTGCTCTCCCGGCTCGCACCCATCTGCAAATTGCATCTGAGGCCGTTGCAATCGGCAGAGGTTTCAATATCCATTTTCCCCCGGCCGCGATGGCTGCGCCTGTGCCGCCCCGGCATGACAACTGCGACGCCTGCTGTTTTTAACAGGTCATCATGCGAAAAACAATCCGTATCGCCGACGGAGGAACCAAGCTGGTTTACACTTCTGATGAAGCACCGGGATACACCCGGATCCGACGCGGGCGGGGCTATACCTTCTATCACCCGGACGGAACCGTCCTCACCTGCCCGACCGAAAAAAAGCGGCTGATGTCGTTGGCCGTGCCTCCCGCCTACAAGAATGTCTGGATCTGCACCAAGCCAAACGGGCACCTCCAGGCCACCGGTTACGACGACCGCGGCCGAAAACAATATCGCTACCACAGCGCCTGGCATGAGCACGCCGCCGACCGCAAGTTCGGCATGCTCCCGGCTTTTGCCGCCGCCCTTCCATCTCTGCGCAGAGGCTATCGCAAGGCCCTGAGCGAGGAGGAGCTTAGCCGCGAGCGCGTCATCGCGGGGATCGTCCTCCTGGTGGATCGCACCGGCTACCGAATCGGCAACGCACGTTATGAAAAGCAGAACAAAAGCTACGGCCTCTCCTCCTTGCTGACCCGGCACCTCAAAAAAGAAGGCGATCATTTCACTCTCCATTTCCGCGGAAAATCCGGAATGGAGCATGAGGCGGAAATCGAGGACCCACGTTTGCACCAGTTGATCGAGGAACTTCAGGATCTCCCGGGCCAGCACCTTTTCCGCTATGAGGACGACGGGGGCCAGTGGCATGACATCGGCACAATCGACGTCAATGATTGGATAAAGGCCCACAGCGGCGGCGACTTCAGCGCAAAGCAGTTTCGCACTTGGAAGGCATCTGTCCTATGCGCCAAGGCCTTGAAAGCCGAACCGCCACCTGAGACCAAGTCAGCACTCACCCGCTCCATCAACGCGGCGATCAAGGCAACCGCCCTCACCCTGAATCACACTCCCGCCACCTGTCGGAAATACTACATCCACCCGGCGCTGTTGAGAGCCTTCAGCGAAGGCCTGCTTTTCAAAATCATGAACGGTAAACCACCCAGACTTAGCAAAGTAACCGGCACCGCCCTCCTCCATCCAACAGAGAGGCGGGTTTATAAAATCATCACCAGCTCCCCGCCCGTCAGCCAGCCTTCACCGAAACAATCATCGCCTTCGTGATCGATTGAGTGACAGGCTTCAGCCACTCCGGTGGCGTGTTCGGCGGCTCGTGGATGTTGAAACCCTCCGCAGGCAGCTCCCCGAGATCATCCCAGGAAACCGGCATCGAGATTTTCGCGCCCTCCCTCGCCCGAAGTCCCCATGGTGCGATGCAGGTGGAGCCGCGCCCGTTACGCATCCAATCGAGAAAAATCTTTCCTGTGCGCTTCGCCTTCGTTGCCACGATGATGAACTTTCCTGGTGCCATCTCCATAACCGCCCGCGCCACATCTTTGGTGAACTCCCGCATGGTGTCCCAATCGTGGCTCCGCCTGATTCGCACCATCAAATGAAGACCTTTGCCCCCGGAAGTCTTGAGCATCGGATCCAACCCGAGTTTCAGCAGATAATCTCGTAAGAAAAACGCCGCGCCAAGCACCTCTTTCCATGAGACCCCTTGGTCAGGATCGAGATCCCATGTCAAATAATCCGGCACGTCCGGCTTCTCCACAGTTGCACCCCAAGGATGGATCTCGATGGCACCGAACTGCGCCAGCGAAACCAAGCCTTCCGGATTCTTGATGTAGAAAATCTTGGTCCCATCCTCCAACTCCGTCTGCTCCACATGCGCCGGGACGTGGTTAGGAAACGATTTTTGAAAAAACAGATCTCCGGAGATTCCAGACGGTGCGCGCAGCAAAGCCAAGGGCCGGTGCGCCACGTATGGCATCATCAGCTCGCCCACTCGCTCGAAATACCGTGCGACCTCGATCTTTGAAACTCCGTCCTGTGGGTAGATCACGCGGTCCGGGTGGCTGATTTTGACTCCCGCCACCGTCTGATCCTTGTCCTCCGCCTTCGCCTTCTCCACCCCTTCCAGATGGACCTCAGCCGCTCCCTTGTCCTCGCGCATGCCGATGAAGCTCCCCTGCCTGATCGATCCATCACGGGTGATTTCCGCGAAGCCGATTTCAGCTACCAGCTCCGGACGCAACCAGGTGACGCCCCGCTCCTTGCTCTGGAGCGGCGGTTTCTTCGTTTCCAATTTCTCAAATGTCTTTAGCAGCGACAACCGCTTCTTGGCGGTAAAGCCGGTTCCCACCTTCCCTCTCGGAACCAGCTTCCCGTTCTCAAACGACGCCAGCAGGATCGCTCCAAATCCCTCCAAGGAGCCCTTGGGCTCCGTATAGCCGCAGATGATGAACTCCTGCCGCGCCCGGCACTTTGACTTCAGCCAATCCCGTCTCCCGCCCTCATAGTAGCGAGCACCGACGGGCTTGCTGATGATACCTTCCAGATCCATCTTGCATGCCTGCTTGAAGAGATCCGCTCCCATTTCCGCAGCCCACACCTTTGATCGCTGGATCCTCCCGGTCTCATCCAACAACTCCGCCAGCCGCTCCTGCCGCGCCGACAGCGGAAGATCGCGCAGCTTCCTGTTGTCATAGTTCAGCAAGTCGAATGCCACAAAAGAGATCTTCCCGCCGCTTCCGGATTGCAAGGCCGCTTGGAGATCACCGAAGTTCGACCGGCCTTTCTCATCGAACACAACCGCCTCCCCATCGAGGACGAAGTCTTTCTTGGATACGCCTGTCATCGCATCTGCCAGCGATGCGAATTTCTCGGTCCAGTCATGACCGTTGCGCGTAATCAGAGATACTTTCCCTCCTGCCTTCACTGCGATAAGCCGATACCCGTCGAGCTTGATTTCATGGATCCAATCGCTCCCCGCCGGAACGGTCGAGCTCAAGCGAGCAAGTTGTGGCTCCACAAACTTCGCCGGCTCTTTTGGTAGATCCTGAGCAGGGTCGGCAGGGCTGTCCGCCAGCTTGCGGAAAAGCCAGTTCGGCTCCTCCCCCATTCGCGCCAAAACAAAATTCCCGTCCAAACGCTCGCCGCTCAAGCTGAACCTGAGCTTGCCTTTTTCAAACGCGCTCCGCCAATTCTTCTCGGCCGGCTCCCACGTTCCCCTATCCCAAATCGCGACTGTTCCGGCACCGTAATTCCCCTTCGGTATCTCACCTTCGAATTTCCCATACTCCAGCGGATGATCCTCCACATGAACGGCCAAGCGCTTTGCCGCTGTGTCCTCCGGCACGCCCTTTGGAACCGCCCAACTCACCAGCACTCCATCTATCTCCAGACGGAAATCAAAATGATGGGATCGCGCGTGATGTTCCTGAATCACATACGAGCGTCCGTTTCCGCCTCCGCCCTTCGAAGTAGGCTCGGGAGACTTCTTGAAATCCCGCTTTCTTACGTAGGTTTCAAGCCGACTTGCGGGATTTGCTGCTTGTGGATTTTTTCGCGGCATCTTTCTTCGCGGGTGACTTTTTAGCCGGAGCCTTCTTGGCGGCCTTCTTGGCCGCAGGTTTCTTGCCTGATGGCGTATCGGCCTGCTTGGAGGACTCCTTCCCGCTGGAGACTTTCTTGACGCTCCGCTCGAGATATTCCGCGAGATCAAGAACATTGCCGCCACGCTCGTCTTCCTTGTCATCCGGATCCTTGACGTCATCCACGGCCTCTCCTTTGGAGACCTTGCTCTCGATATAGTCTATCAGCGCCTGGCGATACTCGTTGTGAATTTCCTCAGGCTTCCACTCCTCCGTCATGTCTCCAATCAGACGCTTCGCGAGGTCCATTTCCTTCTTCACCGGTTGGTACTCCGCTTCCTCGGACGAAGGAAGATCTAGCTTCGCGGCCGGCCGGATCTCTTGTGGAAAGCGGAGCAGCATCAGGATCAACACATCATCCCGCACGAACATGGCGGACAGATATTCACGTGTGCGGATCACGACCCGCGAAATCCCCGCCTTGCCAGATTCACGAAGCGCCTCGCGAAGCAGGGCATAAGCTTTCTTGCCGCGCTTGTCTGGCTCCAGATAATACGGCTTGTCGAAAAGTATCGGATCGATGTCGTCGAGCGTCACGAATTCTGTGATCTCGATCGTTTTTGTCAGCGTCGGCTGGACCGCCTTCAAATCCTCGTCGGAGAGCAGAATGAATTTCCCGTTGTCGTGCTCATAACCCTTCACCATCCTGTCCCAGGGAACCTCCTCACCCGTCTCCGCGTTCACCCGCTCATAGCGGATGCGGGCGTGGTTCTGGCTGTCCACCATGTGGAGCTGGATGTCCGGCCGGATCTCCGCGCTTGTTAGAGAAACCGGGATGTTGACCAGCCCAAAGGCGATCGATCCTTTCCATATTGAGCGGGCGGCCATGACATGAGGGGTGTTAGATTTCCTGGCGGTTCCATGCTTCCCTGGTCACCGCCAGCGCCTGTGGAGCGGCCATGGCGTTGGGGACGGGAGCGTCGTCGGAGAGCTCCTCCACCACCACGTGCGGCAGGAGGTCGGTTAGCTGGAGAACGGCTTTCGGGCAGTCGTTAAGAGCTGAAATGGCAAGCTCCTCACAGCGCTTGTGATGCAGAGCCATCGCCAGCGTCACCAGCATGCTGTAGGAGACGGTGGCAGCGTTCATAGCGATGGTACTGTCGCGCACCATGCGGGAAAGCGGATGCTGCCGGGCCATCGTCGTCAGCCCCGAGAACACCCCGGTCACGGCTGCGATACCTTCCTTGACCGACCCGCCCAATGAACCACCCTCGTCCTCCACGAGCTCCTCGAACATGGCCTTCCGTTGATCGGCGTGCACCGCCAGATCCAGGAAAAGATCGTTGAGCAAGGGATGGGCTTTCACCCGGTCATCCTCCATTTGCGTGCGAAGGGCGTTTTCGAAGTCTCGCTCCATCGCGACCACATCGTTCAGGTAGCGGATCAGACTCGAGCGGTGGGTCTCGTTCATAAACTATCGGTTGAGATCATCCGCAGGCGGCTCCAGCTCATGCATCGCCCTGACCTCCGGGCTAAGCTCGTCGTCCTCGTCGGTCGGATAGGCGATGTCATCAAGTGCCTCCTCCGGATTTTCGCTATCCATCGCAGCATCCTCGTAACCCCGGGTCACCGCATCACGCCGGTCATCCTCCGCTGCTTCAAGACCGTCCCGGGTCGTTTCAAGACCCAGATTGTCATCGAAATAAGGCGGGGCCATCGGCGGCTTGGGGCTTACTTCGGACGGTTCAACAGGATCGATTGGGCACATAGTTTGAAAAAGGTTAGGTGGAATCCTCTTTTTGCATTCCGCGTTCCACACGCCGCAGTTCAACAAGGACGGCCATCGCATGCTCTGGAGCTGCAGGAACCCGGGGCGATCTGCAAGGTCAGCAAATCAGAAATTGCAGATTGCATGTGCAGGCAGCTTAGGTCTTGCAGCTTCTCCGGGAAACGCCTGATCTCGAAGGGGTTGTGTCTCGCAGGCCAAAATTTTTGTTGCCGCTGTCGGGACTCCATTGTCCTTGGTTCTGGAAGTGCCTCGGTTACGTCGGCTGCCGATAGTCGTCGTTGCCTGCCTTGCCGTTGGTGTCGATGACGGGGTTCTGGCCGGTGATGTCACTTCGGAGACCTCGTTGGTGCTGTCGTTGATGTCGAAGGCTTTGACACCACCGCCGCGTCGCCACCCGGGAAAATCTTCATCCGCTGGCTTTTTTTGTTCAGATTCTCCGGCGAACGAGCAGCAGTGGAAACAAACCTGCCGTCGCAAGGATCAGAAGTGTCGGCTCCGGAACCGGGGTCACCATCACTTTAAAGAAAAGATCCCCTCTCAACCGCTCCTCAAGGCCGAGGATTTCGTTTTTGAACAGTCTCCCGCCTGTGAAGGTATTCCCGTCAGTCAGCCAGATACGAAGATGCGAGCCCATCTCATAAGGCGTTCCTATCCTGATGCCGTAGGTTTCGCCGCTGATCAGCTCGAATCCTGTGTTGTAGGCAACCGTGGCATTGTAATCATTGAGGTACGGACTCTCGACCTCCCGGGATAACTCAATATCCATGGCAGGGATCGGGGCCGTCGCGAGAACATTGCCGATGGACTGGGAAGGAGTAACGGCATCCCCGAGAATCGATACAAGAGAAACGACAAGGGGATCGCCCACCTGGGAAGACAAATGATTCTGCACCACCAGACTGATCGAACGCAGAACCCCGCTTTCCTCAGCCACAAACGTCTGAACCACGAAACTGTGGTAATAGACACCGGGATAGTAGTAACCATTACCATAAAGGCCTCCTACCCCAAACGAACCTCCTCCGCTCCTCATTGGGCCCGGAGGCAGATTCTCCGCAGTCACGACTGCGGCAGACACAGGCGAATCCAGTATAAACAACGTGAAGATACCTACTTTCAGTGAAGTGAAATGAACTTTCCGTAGAATCACTTTCTAATCATTTGTTTTGGTATTAAAATCAATTTCTCCAGATACACCTTCACGGAGTCATTGATCTATTGTCTTGCGACGGCCATCAGCCACGCGCCTTCGGTTTGTTACAGTGACCGCCAGCCATGTGAGTATTACTAGAGTGGGGACACCAAAATAGATCCACGAGATTCTTCCGGTGCCGACAATCGCTGGATTGAAAAATGCGGGACGATCTTTTTTAGCTCTTTTTGCGTCTTCAAAAAATTCATCCCGAACTTGTTTCTTAAATTCTCTCTGACGTTGGTTCGTTTCGCTAGCAGTTCTAACAGCATCCGGGAAGGTGAGAGGTTGGGAGGAGGGATCGTATCCGCCGATCTGTTTAAGAACCGCTTGGACCTCAATTTCGGGTATCCAGGTAGCAGCAGCATGATTATTATCATCAGTTATCCAAATTGAATATCGCCCTATAGACTCGTCACGATCATCCGTCCCAGCTAACGCGTAATCATCGTTGATAGTTCTACCTATCGCGTAAAGTCGCCAGCCAGAACGTAGGTGGTCGATCCCGGGACCAGGACTTATCACTGGAGTTCCCGGCACTACGGTCATTTCGTTGATCATTACACCAGCATGGGGGGAACGAGTGATGATTTCTTTCAATAGTTCGATTTCGTTCAGGGAGCTAGGAGGTTGCTTTCCTTTTGAAAGATACTCCTCGTGCAAGCCGCCCGCGATATTTCTGCACATCGACAACATCTCAGTTGCCAGGCCACCCGCACGTAAGCTACTGGGAAGAAGGCTTACTAATAAAATAAAAATGTACTTTTTCATTGAGACCAGCGTCTGGATCTTCGGAGCCTTAAACTAGTTGTTGCTGTGAACTTCGCATTTTCAGGGGCGGTAGTGATGACCTCTGCCATCGCTTCCGACATAAGCCCTCTCTCTGCGTGATCTTCGTCTTCCGTCTGGTCCCCTGGCTGATGAGCAATCTCATGTGCGGCTGTCGCAATGATCCATTTTTTCAGATGGCCTAGATTATTTGCAACTGTCTGAGGATTTTGACTGCGCAGTTGGTCATCATAGGTTTCGCGGCATCCCTCTACAAAGACCGTCGAATGATCCCGGCCGCCGTAGCTGGCGGATTCGCCTTGTCGCAGCCCCTCACCAACACCCGAGGGATCCTTGTCTGCATCTTGGGGACCTTGGTATGCAGTAGTGAGAGGTGCTACCCACAGACTATTGGAGTCAGGTATGTCCCGGGCGTCGGCTACAACCGTTGACGTGAAGCCATAGAGGTTCGTGGAGACATCTTCGTTGATTCGGAAGGGGACAAACTGCCTGGAGTTATAGGCACCCGGATCAGTCACCTCGATGAAAGACGAACGAAAATAGTTTTTCATTTGGCCGTTTACGAGGTCGTTCTGAGGTAGCGGCGGTCCAGTGAGGCCGAAGTCGTCATCGTCGTAGAGCCGGAATCCCGAATTCGCAGGCGTGCTAGAGAGGTTACCCGGCACGGTTATCAGAAACCTTGGAGTCGATATATCATTCATCTGTACGTAGGTGATCAGTGATTCAAGAACCGGATGTGCGACACTCTGGAGGATAATTCGTCCATTCTGAAGATCCTTGAAGCTTGAGACGTCGCTGATGTTTGGAACAAGAAAAGTTGTATTAGTTCCATCGGAGTTGACCTCTCCGCTACCAATTATCTTGTTATTGTTTCCCAAATCCCAGCTTAAGTCGTTTTTCTTGTAGCCGAACTCATGAGTTCCTATGGCCGCCATGGAGTCGTTCTCGACCCACAGCCTGCGCCAGACGGTGAGGGGGTCGGAGGCAATAGCGCCGCCGTTTTGTGCAACCTCGGGGCCGAGGTAGGTGGATTCCTGGGGGTTCTGGATCTGGACGTCCTGGTAACCGGCGGCGCTCCCGACCGAGGCGGCGGCGCGGTAGTTGCTTCCGGGTTGCATGCCGACGCGGAAGTCAAAGCTGGCTTTGCCCTGGGCGTCGAAAGTCTTTTTAGCGGTGTTCGTCCCCCACCGGCCCTCGTGCCAGAAGTGGCCGGATTTGGCGGTCTCTAGGTGGTCGGGCAGGTTGTCGTCGCCGGCCTTGCCGTTGGTGTCGATTACGGGGTTCTGGCCGTTGGTGCCCACGTCGAAAGCCTCGCTGGTGCTGTCGTCGATGTCGAAGGCTTTGACGAAGAGCTCGACGCCTTTGAGACCGCCGGTGGCGACGAGCTTGAGCTTGTGGCGGAGGGCGCGGTCGTTCGGGTTCTTTCGGCAGGGGAAGATGCGTTTGCCCTTGGCGGCGTTGGCCCACGGGTCCGTGTGGGTGTCGAGGTTTTCGAAGCCTTCGATGGCCTCCCATTTGAGTTTCGGGAAAATTAGGGCGACGCGCCTGCTTTCGTATTTCCTGCGGAATTCGCCGGGATCCTCCGCAACGTCGCTGGCATCCTCGGCGAGGAGCGGCTTACTTGGATCGGAGGTGCCGTTTTTCGGGTTCCATGAATCGACGAGCGCTCCCTGGTGAGAGCCCTGGGGCTCGACTTTGAAGGTGTAGTCAAAGTCCGGCCCCTCGGCTGTGACAGCCGGTTTTGTGGAGGTTGCTACTGCGGCGGGGCGGTGGGTGAATTTGGACGAATTCCACTTGATCTGGAAGGTGTAGGTCGTGTCTTTGCGGAAGAAATGACGGGGTACGGCTTCGTATTCCCCATGGCCGCCGGAGCGGAGTGTGTAGAAGCGTTTTTCTTGGCCAGTGGCCGGATCGATGCGGAAGACGTTGAGGCTGTAGTCCTCGCTCTCGCTGCCGCTCCGGTCGCCGATCCCAAGGAGGATCGAAATTTTCTCCGCCGGGGGAAGCGGAAGGCCGCCGTCGGATGAATCGCCGGGATGGGAGCCTTGGCCGATTTCCGCGCCCTCGGCTTTCCCGTCGCCGTCGCTGTCGTGGGAGGAGCCTGGCTGGGGGACGGGTGGATCGCCCGGCAGCTGGGTGGGCTTGGTATTGTAGCGGTATTCGTCGAGGTTGACGAGGCCGTCTCCGTCGGGGTCGCCGTTGGCGCCGTCCCTGCCGTTGGCTCCGGTGTCACTCAGCGGATCCAGGCCGTGCGCGGCTTCCCATCCGTCGGGGAGCAGATCCCCGTCACTATCAGGATTACCTATGTCCGTACCATGGAGATTCTGCTCGTTCAGGTCACTGACTCCATCATCATCGGCGTCGGTGGCGGGATTCTGCCAGCGGGAGGGGTCGGACTGGAAGGTGGATTCGTTTTTCTGATGGATGTTGTCGTTGTTGTGGTCGCGCCAGACGCGGGTGATGGATTCGGTGGTGTCCCGGAGGCCGTCGCCATCAGTGTCTTGGGTGATGATCGAGTCGATCTGCTGCTGGGTGAGGAGGGTAGTGTAAAGGCGCACGCGGTCGAAAACGCCGGCGAAGCTGGAGGTGACGAGGGGGTTGGCACCGGTGCCGTTGCCTGCGTCCGCGCCGATGAGAAAGGTTTCCTGAGGGCCGCCGGGGGTGTGGAGGAAGCTTTTGACGGTGCCGATGGTGCGGAATTGCTTGACTCCGTTCACATAAAGCGCCCAGAAGGCACCCTGGCCGCTGCCACCCGCCTGCCAGGCAAAGGTGAGGTTGGCCCATTTCCCGTTGAGATCGCGTGGATGCGTGGTGAGGGTCCAGCGCTCGCGAACTTCAGCGGCGTTATCCCAGCTCCGGAACGTGATCTCGTGGCCGGTGGCTGTCTTGGAGAGGAAGGCGCGGATGACGTAGCTGTTGAGGTTGACCGCCTGATTCGTGCGGGCGGCTTGGTTCGGGACGTAGCTGAAGATGGGCTGCGGGGCGGCGGCTATCGCGGCGAGATCGGTCCTGCACCAGAAGCTGAGGCTCCTGACACCGGTGAAGTTGACGGCCGGGCTCTGGGGATCGAAGCTGAAATGGTTCTGACCTTTTGAGTGGAAGCCGTCGCCGGCAATGCCCTCGGGGTTGTTTAGGGCGGGCGCGGTGGCTGAGGGAGGATTTTTCAGCGCGGTGCGGGCGGTGGCGTGGCGGGCATTTCCACTGATGTCCAGAACGCGGGTCGGTGAGGGGAAGTTACCAACGGTCTGGGGGGTGAAATTGAAGGAGGCGAAGAGCGGGGAGGCCGCAGGATCGACCGCATCTGCCTCCCACAGCGCAAGGATGGCGTTGGCGAGAGGGTCGCCGCCGTTCAGGTATTCGGACCCGTCCTCCATCGCGTCCCCGTCGCTGTCGCGGTTCTGCGGATTGGTCCCTAGCTGGTGCTCCTCCCAGTCGCTAAGGCCGTCGCCGTCCGAATCAATGTCCGAAATGCCAATTCTCCAGAAGAGCTTGTCAGGGATGCCGCCATCAGAATAGACGTTCGAAGACTCGTGCGAAAGAGCGTCGCCATCTCCCAGGAAGGTACCGGAGGCGGGCACCCATGAAAGCAGATTCTCAGAAACGTCGGCGCGGTAGGTTTTACCGGGTAGAGTCGGCCACGTGAGTGTGAACACGGGGGGATCGATGACAACCGGAGGGAGGCCGGGCGCGCCCGTTGCGCCGGGCGCGGAGGGATCTTCAGGCGCCGAGTCGGGAGAGGCATCCACCGCCGCAACCTCCTGTTCATAGGTGCCCGGGATGTGGGCGATGCGGGGAACCACCATGCCGACAGGAGCCTCGGAATTGAACGGATCAGTGCCTGCGGCGGCCTCGCGAAGGTTCGTCCAGCCGTCGCCGTCCGGATCGCCGTAGCCATTCCATCCCCCAGCGCTGGAGGGGAAGAGCTGGCCGCCGTTGTATTTTTTCTCCCAGATATCCGACATGCCGTTGGCATTCGCATCGACAATGGCCTCGGCGGAAGAAGAGGCCATAATCCAGAGACCGGAAACCAGCGAAGGAAGGAGAAGGCGATTCATTGTTCGTTCCCTCCGGCGCGGGTTGGCAGCGGCGTTTCGGCAACGCGGTAGCGGATGATCAGGTCCTTCGGCTGGGGCGGGTTCTCGGCGAGCCAAGCTTCCTGGGCGATCCGCGCCCGCTCCCGTCCGGCGTGTGCGGCGGCAAGCCTTTCTCCCTTTGTTGCGTAAATCCTGTGCAGCGAATCCATGACGACCAGGGCCTCGGAGGGAAAGTCACCATCTGGGACGAAGGTCGGTGCGTCCGTAGTAAACTCCGGTCCGTTTTCAGCGGGGAGCTCCGTGGTGCCGATGCCCATCACAAACGAACGCTCCGTGCCGTCGGTGGCGCGGAAGCTGGAGCTGCCCGTGAAGTGGTTGAAGTCAACGTTCGACCAGCCAGAGAACTCCTGGCTCGTTCCGTCGGCGAAGACATGGGTCCAGCTGAGGAAGGTGCGGGGGCCGGAATGGACGGTCGCCGAGAGCAGCAGGATCTGCGCGGGCGGAGCCTCACCCTCGTTCATCGAATCGGGGGCGGGAGGAGATTCAGCGGGGACCGCAACAGGCTCCGGCGGGAGGACAGGCTGAATCGGATCGTTGGGATCGAGCGCCAGGTGCTGGACGATGATATCGCGACCTCCTTGGCGGGTCACGGTGGTCGAAAGCGCCTCGCCGGGGCTAAACACGGCGCGCGCTTCAGGCGTGGGTGCCTCGCCGCCGTCAGGCGAAAGTGCGGGGTCCTGCTGCGCGGGCGCGAGCACGGCCAAGGCCAGGAAGACTGCGGCTGGAGGAAACGTTTTCATGTTCTTATGGTTTCCTTCCAGGTGGACGGGGAGTTCAAAAGCCGAACTAGGTCGACCGCGATGGCCTTTGGCCCCCTCCCCGAAGACAGGTGGCTTGGACATGCGCCACCGCCTCCCCGGCCTTTCGGTCGGTTTGGCGGCATCGATGCGGTCGATGCGGACCGCCTAGTTTGAGGTTCTGAAGGCCCCATCCTCTTGCAAGGACGCCCGTTGATGAACGAATCGGAAATGAAAGCAAGATTATCTATTAAAATTTTCTCTGCAACCACCTGCTACCCACAGCCAAAACAGTCATAACAACAAGCAGGACATAGATCCACGTCGGATCGAAATCCATCACAGCGCTTCCCGCCCCCACCCCTATTGCCGCGAACAGCAAATACACGGGCAGCCCCACCCAGAGGTAGATTCGGAAGGGCACATCGGTCAGCGCGAGGAAGTACAGCTTGAGCGTGTAGGGTGGACCATGAACCGCAGCGAAGACCGCAGTGAACAGGCTGGCATTGCGGCCGTCCATCTTCGGAACCTTGTAGTCCCACCGCTCTTCCAGCTTGCGGTGGATCCATCCACGAAACGACCCGTGTACAACGAAGAAGGCTGCGAAATGATGGAACGTCATTCCAATCGCCGTGGCCAGCATGCCGTTCCAAAAGCCAAAGCGTATTCCCAGCAGCAACAGGCAAATACTGATCGGAAAGCCCACCAGAGGGAGCAGAAAAAATCCCAGCATGAGCCAAACCGCCGGAAGAGACTCCCCGTAAGCAAGGATGTTCTGGCGAGTGAGATGCTCCCTTTCGTGGATCAAGCCGTAAGCCAGCCCAGCCGCAAAAATCACGCCGATTAAAATCCGCCACTTGTACCGTTGGATAAACTCCATGACTTTCATACGTCCCTTATCAGAACCAGTTCGACACAGATCGGAAGATGGTCAGATGCCACTCTCCCGGTAAGCGTTCCTTGGACCGAGATTTCTCTAACATCGAAGTGCGCGCTGACGAAAACGTGGTCGATCCTCAGAAACGGATTCATCGAAGGGAAAGTCGCCTGCGGCCGGTGGCCGGGCAGAATCACCTGCGCATCTCGCAGCCGCCCCCCGAGCCGCTTCATCACATCGGAGCGGGCACGGGAATTGAAGTCGCCACACACCACCAGCGGCTCCTCCTCACCGATCCCGCCGATCCAGTCCGGCCCCAGCAAGACCTCTATCTGCCTCCGCCGCTCCGCCCTGCCGAGGCCAAAATGCGTGGTAATAAAATGGAACGGCCGCTGCCCTGGCAAATAAACTTTGGCCCATATCGCGCCCCGGGACTCGTTCAGAGGTCCGCTCCCGCCTGCGGTGAGCAAGTCTGACTTCACAATCTCGATCGGGTGCTTCGCGAAGACAGCGATACCGTATTTTTCCTCCTTCTCCTCGAGCATCGCCTTAAAGACGTGGCTCATCCGCAGATGATCGGCAATGACCTGACATTGATCGTGCTGGCCACTGCGCACACGGTGGCAATCGACCTCTTGAACCCCTACAATATCAGGATCTAAGTGATTGATGACCCTGGCGATCCGCTCGGGCCGCATTTTTCCGTCGACTCCAAAACAGCTGTGGATATTGTAGGTCATCACCCGGAAACCCTCTTTGGCTTTTGCCTCCAATGCCTCCCGCACCCTCTCTGCCCGCTCGCCATCGCGGCACAGATAGTGCCTGATGATCTTGTAAAGGTCCTCGCCCCGCACCCGTTCTCGCGTCTCGGGAAGCACGCTCAGGTGCCATCGCTTCAAACGGTCCGGAATCAGGAGGAAGCCGTGAGTCTCCTCGCTGCCCGGCCCGCCGTGGGCTCCATTTTCCAGAGGAAACGTCATCGGCTGCCTGCCTGGCCGCCAGCCGCTGAACATCAGATCGCCCGAATATTTGCCGGAGCATACCGATATCAAATCCTCCGTAACCTCTCTTAAAAAAGGGTGGCCGGTTCCGATAATTTCCTCCTTGTCCCGTGGCAGCAGCTTCTCTCCAGCGACCGTGAAAGCCCTAACACTTTCGCCATCGCCCCGCATCAGTACCAGCGGGATCCCGCCAATCCGCACCAGGCGCTGCGCGTAATCGGCCAGCTCCTGCGGCTGCAGCTCCTGAGGCAAGTAAATTAGCCCGAACGGGCCGAGAGCGGTCACGACGATCTGATTTTTCGCATTCAGTCCGCCGTCGCCACGGCCGGAGTCCCGATTGAACCCAAAGGTGGACTTGCAGCTGTCGATCATGTTCTCAACCACCAGCGGGGTGTTTCTCTTCCAGACTTCGTATTCCTTCAGAGCCCCTGCGCCAAACACCTCCTGAAAAGCCTCTACCAAACCGCGCCCGGTTTCTTTCTCAAACGGAACCGCGTGCTCCTGCCCGTGGTCCGAATGGACCACCAGCTCGTAGTCCCGGAAATCCGAGTTCGCGGCAGTCTTGTGAAAATCGCGGATCGCGCGATCGATCCCCAGCAGCGTCCAATGCGCGAACGCCGAGTCGGGCCCACGCCGGTGCGACTGCTCATCGTAGCCGAGGAAGTTTGCCTGAATCACCCGCACTCCCCGCGCAATATCTAACAGCACGCGAAACCGGATCGCCTCCCGCAGCACCACGCACACCGCCACCCGCGCAGGCACGAAAAGCAACTCCGGCACCAGATCGTGCCCTGCCATTTTTCCCCTCAGCATGTCCACGATTGCAAGCCCTAGCTCGATCACCGCCAGCACGATAATTCTCACAATCCGCGGAAAATAGAGGAGCAACAGAATCAGCCAGCGATACGGATGCATCCTGCCAAACAGCTCGCTCACCCCGAAATCCTGAGAGCAGTAGCGGGTTTTCTTCGCACCACCACGGTAGATGTTCGAGTAGGCATGGCCGCCTGATAGAAGTGGCTCCTCGCTTTGCCGTTCCAGTTCATCTTCGATACATGCTGCGGACTCCGCGTCGTACATACTGAAGTCTTTTCCCCTCTCACGATCATAAAAACGGAAGCTCGGAACCGCCGCCCTCACTCCGTAAAAAATCTCCCCCTGCACCGCAGGGGTGGTGGAGGGGAACCCGGAGTAGAAGCTCTCCAGCGTAAAATGCTCCTGCTGCATCAGCTTCCGGAGAAACGGCATTTGTCCCTGCTCCACCGCGCGCTCAAATTGCCTGCGCGACAGCCCGTCGATCTGAATCAAGATCAAACCCGGTAGATCCGCTTCTCCTGCTGGGATCTCGAGCCCCAGCAAGCGTGCCGTCCAGTGGGTCCTGGTAAGCTTGCGACGCAACCACCGCCAACGAACGGAGATCCTGCTGATCAAGACACCACCTCCGTGCCAGGTTTGTCATCGGCCAGCGCCGCCGCAGCAGCTGATACCCGCGCTGCGAAAAGCTCCCACTCGACCTCGATTCCAGCAACAATTCGGTCCCACTCCGAATGATGTTCCCGGCCATCGCCCGTCCAATCTTCCACCAGGCGCTCGTAGCTGCTGATCATCCGCTTCGCACATTCGCGCGACGAATAGTTGCGAGCGGTATCCGCGGCACGTGCCGCGAACTCTTCCATCCGGGAGCCGTCGGCTAACAGCTCCAGCACAACCTCTGCAAACCGGTCCGGATCGGTTTTAGCATCCAGAAGCATGCCATTTTTCCCGTCCTCCACGATTTCCCGCACCCCCGGTCCATCCAAGGCTACAACCGGCAGCCTTGCTGCCATCGCCTCCGCAAGCACGATGCCCTGAGTCTCTGTTTGTGATGCAAAAACGAAGCAATCCATCGCCGCGTAGGCGTCCGCTAGATCCGGCCCCATCCGCTTACCTGGAACAAAAACCCGCGCCCGCTCGATTTCATGCCGCAGAATCGTCATGAGCTCCCCCTCACTCTCACCGCCCCCGACCACCAGAAAAACCGCCTCTGGCTCCGCCGCGAGCACCGCCTTCATCGCCTCTGCCAGAAAAGTCAGGTTTTTCTCCGGGGAAAGCCGCCCCACATGGCCAGTCACTTTCGCTCCCGCCGGAATGCCGAGTTCCCTCCGACAGCGCTCCCCGTCTCCTCCACAGAACTGGTCCAAATCAATCCCTGTCGGAATCACATCCACCCTCGTCTCCACTCCCCTCTCCTTCAAAAGCTCCGCCACGCTCTCGCTCGGTGCGACGACAAGACTGGATAAATTGCAGAACTCCGTCGCCAACCGAACGGCCATTCGTTTCAGAGCAGATGAATCAAATGGCACGTAATGCGTGTAACGTTCATACAAGGTGTGATGTGTGAAAACCAAGGGTACGTGTTCTTTATAGGCCTCTCGCAATGCGGCGTCCCCCAGCAAAAACGGATGATGGCTGTGGATCAAGTCCGGTTGGAAATCTTCTAGAAAATCACGCACCACCCCGGGCCAGGGGAGCCGGAAGCTGAAGTCGCTGCCATTGAAGCGCTGTATAGCCGGAACGCGCAGCACGCGCGGTGACTCCTCAGCGCCCTCAAACTCCGGAGCAACAACCCGGACCTCGTGCCCTGCTTTCCGCAGATCCTCCTCCAAGGTGCTGACCGACCTTGCCACCCCTCCCACGTGCGGGAGATAGGTGTTGGTGAACATAGCGATTTTCATAGGGGGGTAAGTTCAAATCTGCTGGAGGATCCATTAGCCAAAACCTTTTTAAAACCAGGGACCGCTATCTCCAGCTGCGGCTCTTCATCCCGCCATCGAGCCTGTAGTTCGAGCACGCCGACTTCGAGCCGCACGCTAACAAGTCCCCAAGCGGTAAGTGTTGGCCCGAACGAGATGGGCATCCCACCTTCTCGCCAATCGCTAAGAATGCCGGAGCCTATGATCAGCCGGTCCGCTTCCTCGCGCACAAAACAGTTCCGTATCATCATCACCCACTCAGCCGCCGCCCAGCCGTGCTGGCCGTCGCCCATGCAACCGCCAAGAGTCTGCGGATGAATTGCCTCGGGCCATTGGCCGGTGGGCGTCGCCAGTTCCCCGACTCTCCGGAAAAGCTTCTCGAAGCGTTCGTCTCCCGCCCGTAGAAGCGTTTGAGCGAGATCGAGCGTCAGATAAGCGTTGATGCCGGAATGAATCATTTCCTGAAAGAACCCGCCCTTCGCGAAACACTGCTGAATCAGAAACTCTGCGGTCCTCCCTATCCGCGCCTCGCCCGGAGGATATAGCTGCAGGGGGTAGTCCGCCACCATCGAGCCGATCGCGCCAGCGTCCATGCGTCGGCCCGGTGCCGCCGGGATACATCCCTTCGCCCTATTAGAAGGGATCTGCGAGATGCTTTCCTCGATGCTCTTCTTAAACTCCGCCGCCAGTGCGGCCGCCTCCTCCGCATCCTTCTTTCTCCCCTGACTTCTCCACATCTCAGAAACCGCCTCCAGCCCTCCCCACGCCCAGAAGTCGTCCCAGTAATAGAAGTCGTTCGGCCCCAGATGCTCAGCACTGAAGCCGGCCGGCAGAAGACCACGCGTGCCGTCACTCATTCGATGGTTCAGCCGTTTTTTGGAGAGCCAGTCCACCGCCTTTTTTAGGGACCGGTCGAGGTCATTGCTGATTGGCCTCCCCGTCATCTTAGTGAAACGAGCTGCTATCCAGAGCACCTGCCCGTTCGAGTCCCACTCCCCCTCCTGCGAGAGAAAATACCCCCCACCGGTCTGGCGCGCCGGGAAGCTCTCAAGAATCCTCTCCGCCCGCTCCAATTGTCCCATAGCAATCAGCGGATGCAGCATCAGACAGGCATCGCGAAACCAGAATCGGCGGTAGGTGTAGGGTCCGGGAACGAAATCCTCAGCAGAAAGTAGCAGCACCGTCCGCACCGCCGCATCGTAGAGAAACTGCATGCGCTCGTCCGGGATCCGAAGCGCCGCCACGCCCTCCAAGGCCGATGACCAGCTCTCATCCGCCCGGATCGGCTTTTTCCCATCTTTGATATCCCGCTCCAAAGACACCCGCACCTTCACCTCATTTCTCTCCCCTGCTTTCAATCGGAAAAGCGCCACTGCCGTTGCCATCCCGACCGAGCAGTCGATCTTTTGCTGCGATCCGCTTCCCCGGATATCCAGATAAACATCACCATCCGCGTAGTGCGCCATTCGCACCGAATCAGGTGACCTATCGAACGACACTGTGCTCTCGTCATTGACTCTGAGCTGCTCCGGTGCCTTGAGCTGCTCGATCTTGTGAATGAACTGGACGCCTTCCGGGTTGTAAGGCCTAACAGCCACCGCCACCCAGCCATCCGAATTTCCGAGAGCAGCAACATCCGTATGAACCAATACTCCACTTGATCCCTCGCGAAGCATCTTGGTAGAGCCCGAAAGCTCCATCCCATCGCTGTTGAAATCCGTCCGCACCTCCAGCGTCGGTTCAAGCAGAAGCTCCTGCCGCACCGCCTCGTCCTCGAGCTTGCTGGGCAGCAGCCTTCTGTTGTCGTCCTTGATGATCCAGAAATCCAGCGACCAGCCGTCGTGGAGAGGTGTCACCAGTCCTCGGGGATCTACGATCGGGTACACCGCGACTCCGGGCAACCCAACCGCTGTCCTGTTCCTGTGGCTAAGGTTGATAGGACTGAACGAACACGCCCGTGGAATAAAGGAGCGCCCGTTGGGATTGAATTGCCGCTCCACCCAGTACGGCCATACCCAGTCCAGATTGTGTTGAATCGCCTTTGAATTAACCAATCCGCGGGCGTGAAACACAATCCCAGCCCGCAGCAACTCCAGCGGCTCCGCGACCTCCGAGGGCTGGGCAAATCCACGCAACCGCGCGAGAATGCCTGCCGGGTCAAGCACGCCATATCTGCGGGCCGCGCACTTAACCAGGAACTTCCACGGGAGAAAATTTAACATACAGTCTCGCCCGATCAGTCCTTCCGCTTCGGAAGCTCCTTCCGTTTCGTGGATGCCATGTCTTCGAGCTCTTTTTCCGACATGCTCTCCACCATATCCTTTGAGGCACCTTTGAGATCAGATTCCTGCGTTTCACCTCGTTTGGCCGACAAAGCCGCTCCTGCAGCCATCTGTTGCTTTTTAGATTGTGCTTTCATAACTCAAAGATGCGAATCTTCACCACCACCAGCGGCTTGCATACCAGCTCTCCACCCCTTTGCCGCACGGGAATTTCGGCACATCCAGCCCAGAACACACGCTACTCACCGTGCATGATTCAATGTTGGAAATGCGTTTTGCACGCCGCCTTAGAAGCTCGTACCCGGCCCTCTTTTTTCGCCCCAAGGGGACTTCTTTCTGGACGTATTGAAAAAGGCACTCCCTCCCGCCTGCGAGTGCACATATAAAGTGCCCATTTTAGTGGCACGACTCCTGCAAGACAGGTAAAAACCCAAACCCATGAAAAAACCCCAAATCATTATTGTGGCGGGCTTTACGTCCCTGTTCACATATATGTTTTTTCCGGACGGAAACGTCCAACTCATCAGGCGAATCGATCTCGCCTGCGACGGCAAGCACGGCCGACTTCTAATCAATTGGCAAACTCAGCACAACGCGCTTCAAGGGCTCGTAGGAACCATCGAGCACATCCTCGATCGCTACAGGCCGGAGACTTGGGCCCTAGCATGTCCCTCCCGGCATCGCGGCTCACTTAAGTCGCTTCTCCCGCGCGCTTACCTCGAACGCCTGACCGCCTGCATCGACACAGACTCCAGAGCCATCAATATCTCCAATGTGGCGAGAGTTTTCGAGCGTCACAATTCCTTCAGGCAAGAAGAGCGGGTCTAGAACGGCCAGATCTTGGGAATCAGAAACACCGAAGTGAACCAGAGCAAGATGTTCAGCGGAATGCCTATCCGTAGGAAGTCACCGAACTTGTACCCGCCCGCGCCATAAACGTAGGTGTTGGTCTGGTACCCGATCGGAGTGATGAAGCTTGCGCTGGCGCCGAACATCAAAGCTACGAGGAACGGCCGGGGGTCGACCTCCATTGAGGAGGCGATCGAAATGGCTATCGGTGTCATCAGAATCGCAACCGCGTTGTTGGTTACTAGCTCCGTCAGTATCGAAGCCAACAAGTAGACCGTAGCGAGAATCACCAAGGGCCCGAGGTGATCCATCGCCCCCACCACTCCCATGGCCACCCATTCAGCTCCTCCCGATTTCTCCATGGCAAGACCGACCCCAAGCATTCCGTAGATCAGAAACAGCACGTTCCACTCCACGGCCCGGTAAGCGTCACGTACCTCCAGACATCCTGTGGCAATCACCAAGACCGCGCCAATCAACGCCGCACTGGTGATGGAGACAAGATTTAGTGCCGACACCAGCACTACCGCCGCCAAGATCCCGACCGCGAAAGCCATTCTCGACTTCAGGCGTCGCTGGATCACCGTTTCGTTCAGACTAAGGAAGCTTCCCTCCTTGCTCAGACGGCTCAGGTTTTCCACCGGCCCTTCAAGCAGCAGGGTGTCGCCGAAAGCCAAGCGAATGTCTTGGTAACCTTCGCTCAAATTCATGCCCTTCCGATGGACCGCAGCAACGACAATCCCATACCTGCGCCTGATGTTCGAATCTCGCACCGTTTTTCCGATCAACGGGCTGTTCGGCCCGATGATCGCTTCCACGGTTTTTACGTCGTAGGCAGGCTCTTGGTTTTCGTCGGCGTCACTTGTTTTCTTGTGAATCATCACCAAGCCCTTTGTGCCCTGAATTTCGCCGAGCTGCTTGGAAGTCGCGCGAAACCATAGCACATCCCGTTCCTGCAGGGTGATAGCATCCAGCGGGATGTCATCCACCCGCCTGCCCCTCCGGATCACTTCGTAAACAATGGTACGCTTGCGGTTGGAGAAAAGGGGTAGCTCAATCAGCCGCTCCCCGATCAGCAAGGAATCAGACGGCACCTCCACCGCACTAGAAAATTTCCGCATGTCCTCCGCATCCAGCAGGCTGCTCACGGTGTCGCGCGCCGGCAGCAAATGCCTCCCCACAAAATAAATATAGATCGTTCCGATCAACGCGTAAACTAGCCCCAGTCCGGAGATCTCGAAGATCCCAAAAGGCCGCTGCCCGAGCTGCGTTGAAAGTCCCGAAACTAGCAGATTGGTGGATGTCCCAATGAGCGTGATGGTCCCACCAAGGATACTCAGAAACGAAAGCGGAATCAGCAGCTTGCTAGCCTTCAATCCGGTGCTCCGCGCGAAACTCATCAGAACTGGCAGAAACACGATCACCACCGGCGTGTTGTTCATAAACGCCGAGAGCGGGATCACAATGATCGCCAGAATTAAGATCGCGCGTGGGATCGAGTTTCCCGCCCATGATTCGAACTGGTGTGCGATCCAATCGATCACTCCGGTCCGTGTCAAAGCCTCCGCCATGATGAACATCGCCCCGATCGTGATAGGCGCCGGATTGCTGAAAATCTTTCCCAGGTCCTGATCGTCGAGCACGCCGAGAATCAGTAGCGTCGCCAAGCCACTTAGCGCCACCATATCGGTTGGCAACCATTCCTTGATGAAAGAGACGAACACCCCAACCAGAACGGCGAAGGTCAGAATCATATGGAGGTTTTGGGGGATCATATGAATTTTTGTTGCAGCTCGAGTTCGTCGGGCTTTGCAGTATAAATAGCAAGACTTGGATCGATCACCTAAAAATAAACAAAGACGCCGGCCAGGAAGGCGGGCGTCTTTTGAAAAGGATTGGTGGGCAGGGCTGGATTCGAACCAGCGTACTCAATGAGAGCAGATTTACAGTCTGCCGCCTTTAACCACTCGGCCACCTACCCGGTTGCCGCTGTCGCGGGGCCGGATGGTTATTTTCAGCGAAGGTCGCTGACAAGCAAAAAGATGTTCTCGTTCCGAAAAAACTTTCCCCGGTGCGCCAAAAAATCCGAGATCTCAGGCCACATCCTCTCTCCGCGCACCCGCGTCCTCTTCACTACTGAGATTCCCAGTTGAGTCTGGAGTTCAAGGCTTCTCCATCGCCGACAGTGGCAGTGGCACCTCGGCTGCCTGGTCACCTGATGGTTCCAAGTCGAAAAACTTCGCCCCTGCAGCATCCGTCAACAATACATTCAGCTCATCCGGCCCGATGAAGAGGTGATCCGTCAGTTTCCCGAGCTTTGTGTGATCCATCAGCGCGCACTTCCACCTCGCATGCGCCACAATCGTCGCTTTCAGCCGCGCCTCCTCCGGATTCGGCTCCCCTATCCGCATGTTTGCGTTCAGCCCCCCACCCGAGAAAAAGAAACGGTCGATCCTCATCGAGCGCAGCCCCATTTCCGTCAGCATCCCCCTGAAGCGCCGCCCCTTCGGATCAAAAATTCCGCCCAGCACCACCAGCTCGATGTCCGATCTCATCGCCAGCTTTTCCACCACACCTTGAGAGTACGTCACCACCCGCAGGCTTCGGCCTTCCGGGAGCAGGCGCGCCAGCTCCATCACTGTCGAACTCGCGTCCAAGAGGATCGTCTCTCGTTCGCCGATGTGCTTCACCGCCGCCTTTGCCATCGCCACCTTTTCTGAAGACTGCTTCGCCTCACGCTCGCTGTGCGGCACCTCGTTAAAAACCATAGAAACATCTGCGGCTCCACCATGTGTCCGCTGCAGCAGCCCCTGACGTGAAAGCGAATCCAGATCCCGGCGAATTGTTTCCTCCGTAACACCCAACAGCACCGCCAGCTCCTGCGTCTTCACAGCACCGTGCTTCTTCGCACATTCGAGGATCCGACGCTGTCTTTCGATCGCTAACATATGGTATTTTTTGTGTTTAGTTGATTCTTCCAGCCGGTGGGATCATCCCCGGACTCGGATTGCGACGACAAATTCCATCCGAAGCCATACCCACTGACAAGTACGTAACCTGCTCCTGCATGATTCCCGCCCCTCCGCCCTTGATGCAGCCACAGAGGACGAAATGACAGGACGAGCAAAATAAGGAAGATTCCTGTCGAGAACCGTTGAAGATCCAACCGCGAATGAACAGGAATGCGGTGCAAACGGCCGGAACTTTCAATTTGAAGATACGGATATTCCTCTTCAAACACCGTTGGTTAACCCGAAATTGGCGTTCATTCGCGGTTTCTTTGTCCCCAGCTTGATCGCCCTCAACAAGATTGCGGTGCGTCACCACAAATGTGATTCTGCTTCTGGCAGATGGTTTCACTTCATCGCAACGGCCAATGCAAACCTGTTGATCGCCTGCGGGGCCTTCTCTTTTCTTATTCTTGATGTTTGAAATGGAAAATTTGATCCTCTCTCTGTGTCCGCCACCCGCCTCTCCATCCCACAATACGCAATGGCGCTTGCCCACGTCGCCAGCCTCCGCTCGGAGGATCCATACCGCAAGGTCGGCGCAGCGGCTCTGGATCATGACAATCGCGTGATCGGCACCGCCTACAACGGCCTCGCTCCGGGCTACGATCCCACCCCGGAGTTCTGGGCCGATCGCGAGGCCCGGCAGAAATTCATGCTCCACGCCGAGATCAACCTCTGCTCACTTTTCCGCCGCGGCGAGGCCAAGCTCATCGCCACAACCACCATGCCCTGCACCGCCTGCATGCAGACCCTCTGCGCCTACGGCATCAAGGAAATCTACTACAAAGACATCTATCATGCCTCCGACGCTCCGGAAATCGCCACACTCTATGGGGTGAAACTCCAGCAAGTCTCCGATTTCCCCCACTGAATACCGACTTTTACAAGGAGACGACCCGCAGAGGAACGCAAATGGCCGCGACTCAAATACTGCCTTGGCAGAAGCCAAATCAACTGGCGAACCTCGAATTCCCCTTTTTCCGCCTGCGTGAATCTGCGTCCAACCGCGATTCACTTCTCCTGACGCCCCCGCACCTGCCGTTTTCACCTCAGACCTCGCCTTGACCTCGGACCCTCAACCCTCTACAGCCTCGCCCATGTCCAAGAAGCCAGTAGTCCTGATCATCCGCGATGGATGGGGAACCAACCCCGGCGGCAACCAAACCGCAAAAAAAGACGGGAACGCCGTCCTCCTCGCCAACACCCCTTTCCACGACGAAGTCCTCTCCCAGTACCCGAAGTCCTACCTCAGCGCCTCTGGCCTTGATGTCGGATTACCCGATGGACAGATGGGAAACTCAGAAGTCGGCCATCTCAATCTCGGTGCCGGCCGCATCGTTTATCAAGATTTCACCCGTATCAACAAGGCCATCGCCGAGAACACGATCGCTGAGAACCAAGTCTTCAAGAAGGCGCTCGCCCAAGCAAAGTCCGGTCGCCTGCACCTGCTCGGCCTCGTCTCCGATGGCGGCGTGCACAGCCACCAGGACCAGCTCATAGCCATCACCCGCCTTGCCCACGAAGCCGGGGTCAATGACATCTTCATCCACGCCATCACCGATGGCCGCGACACCTCCCCCACTGGTGGTGCCGCATTTATCGCCAAGGTCGAAGACGAGGCCGCAAAGGTGAACGCGCGCATCGCCACAGTTGTAGGCCGCTACTTCGCCATGGACCGCGACAAACGTTGGGACCGCGTAAAGCTCGCATGGGATGCGATCGTCCACGGCATCGGCGAGAAAAAAGAAGTCCTCGCTTCCGAAGCCGTTTCGGAAACCTACGAAACCCTCGGCAAGACCGACGAGTTCCTGCCGCCGATGATCTTCGCCGAAGCCAACACCCAACGCATCCGCGATGGCGACGTCGTCCTCTGGTTCAATTTCCGCGCGGATCGTGCTCGCGAGCTTTCCGAACCCTTCCTTTATCCCGATTTCAAGGAATTCGATCGTGGCAATGTGCCTAAAGTCCACTTCTTCACACTCACCGTCTATGACGAGAAATATCCTTGTGAGGCCATCTTCGCTCCGCAGGGTCTCGACATGACGCTTGGCGCCACTGTCGCCAAAGCTGGCCTCAAGCAAATGCGCATCGCTGAGACGGAGAAATATCCTCACGTCACCTACTTTTTCAACGGCGGCGAGGAAACGGAAAACAAAGGCGAGGAGCGCTTCATCATTCCATCCCCGAAAGATGTGCCGACCTATGACTTCAAGCCGCAGATGTCCGCCGCTGAAGTCACCGCCACCGTCGTCTCAAACCTCAAAAACTTCGATCTCGTCATCCTGAATTTCGCCAATCCGGACATGGTCGGCCACACCGGCGTGGTCGAGGCGGCCATGAAAGCAGTGGAAACAATCGACGCATCCGTCCAGGCCATCGTCGAGCAGACGCTTCGCCTCGGGGGCAAGCTCCTCATCACCGCGGACCACGGCAACTGCGAGTACATGCGCAACCCTGATGGCTCGCCCAACACAGCACATACGACGAACCTGGTAGAGATCATCTACGTTGCCGATGACGCCTCCTCCAAGACCATGCGCGATGGCATCCTCGCCGATGTCGCGCCCACGCTACTGGACATGCTGCGCCTCGAAAAGCCGGCTCAAATGACTGGAACCTCGCTTCTCGCCTGAGTCTCAGATCATCCCCAGCGGCTGGTAGTCTCCGCCGACAATCTTGGAAACGTTAGGAGCGTTCAGCCAACCTGACAGCACATCAGCGTACACCGAGCGGAAGTCGATGGTGTGCGCCAGATCGCCCTGCGACAGCTCCGTCAGGCTTGGATACGCCCCGTAGAGCCCGCCTTTCACTCCACCCCCCGCCACGAACATGCACGAGGCCTTGCCGTGATCCGTGCCGACACTTGAGTTTTCCGAGACACGTCGGCCGAATTCCGAAAAAGTCATCAGCATCACCCGCTCGTCATTTCCCTGCTCCTTGAGATCTGTGAAAAACGACTTCAGCGCCGAGTCCAGCTGCCCCAGCAAACGGTCGTGTGAATTCATCTGGCCGTTGTGCGTGTCGAAGCCACCATGGCTCACGTAGTAAACCCGCGTCGCCATTCCTCCTGCAATCATTCGCGAAACCAAATTGAGATTTCGCGAGATCGGCGTCCCGTCATAACGCACGGTAATCTTGTGCTTCGCGGCCAGCTCCAGAATCTTCTTTGAACTCACCTGCGCGTCCAACGCCACCCGCTCCAGAAAATCCAGGTTCGACTCGCCCGCCAACCCGCCCACCTTGCCTCCGGCTGCCATATTGATCGAGCCCCCATCCACCGGAGCGTCCTCCTCCATCGGCTGGTTCAGCTCCGCGAAGAATTCCTCCGCCTGCAACTTTTGCCCGCCGCCGTGAATCCAGCGGTAAAGCTCGGGGGAACTTAGGCTCACGCCGGGATTTCTCATCGCGCCAAAGCTCTCAGGAGTTGTCTTGTTGAAACTCATCCCCACTGTGGGGTCGGCCCCTTCGCAGGCATTGTCGAAATACCTGCCCAGCCAGCCCGTGTTTGATCGGTTCGCCGTGTCAGCGGTTTCCCAAATCGATGTCGAAACAAAGTGCGAACGGTTCGGATTCGGATACCCGACCCCCTGCACCACCCCAAGCCGCCCCTCCTTGAACATCGACCCCATAAAAGGCATCGCCGCGTTCAACCCCAGCCCCTCCTCGATTCTGATGAGATCCTTCTCCCGCTTTGCCAGCTTTGGCCGCGCCTTGTAATACTCGTCATCGCCAAAAGGCACTAAAGTATTGAGCCCGTCATTTCCTCCCGCCAGCTGCAGCACCACCAAGATCGTCTCGTCCTTACCGGTGGCAAACTGTACCGATCGATCCCCAGCTTCCTCCCCCAGCTCCGCGAACGTCCGATCCACAAATCCCGGCAGCGTCCACGTCGCCGAAGCACCCAGCACTGCCGATCTCAAAAAGTCTCTCCGAGTTTTCATATTTTTCACGAATACCTTCTAACAAATAAATCCTGATTGAGCGCCCATCGCTCAGCACAACTGGTAATACGGAGTGCTCATCATTAGGTGACACAGCTCACCAAGCTCCGTGTCAGTAAAGCTCACCCCCTTCTTCGCCTCCGCATATTCGATAAAGGACCGCCTCGCCTTCTCCGGCACGGGCGTCGAGAAAAAGCGCTCCATCAGTCCGGCTACCAGACCCGTCGTAGCATTACGCTCTTCTTCCGTCGCTATCTTCACGAATGCGGGCCCGGCGCCTCGTCCATCGGATCCGCCATCTCCCTTCATCCGCCGATTCCTCCGCCCGCGCGGCATCTCTTCACCGACCGCCCCCTTCGTCAGCCGCCCCGCCAGATTGTAGCGCGTCAACAAGGTGTTCGTATTGATCCACGCCTTCCCCCAGTCCCAGCCCGCGACATTCGGCGGCATGAACAAGACCTGGCCCAACTGGTTCTGCCCCATCATCGGAAAGCCCGGCGGTGGCTCGTCCATCTCCAGCTCTTTCAGCATCTGCACCAGGTATTGCAGCGGGCACTTGATCTGCGACCCCACGACATTTTCACTATAAAATTCCCGCGAGAGAAAAACATCCCGAAGCACCGGCTTCACCTCATAGCCGCCCTCACGGAATACTCCCGCCAGAGACTTCACCGTCTCCTCCGTCGGCTTCTCATCCGCGAAATACACCCACAACTTTCGCGCCATGAATTCAGCACAAGCTTCCCTCTCGAAGATCAAATCCACCACATCCTCCCCACGAAATCTCCCACTCTTACCAAACACCTCCTTCTCCCCGCCATCCCAGCGTCCCTGCCAGTGAGTCACCTCCCCCGTCTGCCGGTCCAGCTTATACCCCGTAAATGCCCGTGCCGCCTCTTTCACATCGGCCTCCGTGTAATTCCCCTCCCCAAGCGTGAACAGTTCCATCACCTCCCGTGCAAAGTTCTCGTTCGGCATCGTCTTGTTCGACCTCTGGGTATCCAAATAAATCATCATCGCTGGATCCTTCACCATCCTCCCTGTCAGCTCCCGGAAGTTCCCGAAGGCAAACTCCCGGAACAACTCGTTCTGCTGCATCATCAGCACCGGAAACCTTGTCTTTTGGATCGAAGTCGCGAAATGATCATGCCAGAACAAAACCATCTTCTCCCGCAGCGGAGCCTCCGTTTTCAACATTCTGCGGAACCACCATCCCTGCGACTCCAGAGTCTGCTGCCTGATCTCCATCTGCATGGGTTTCACCGACTTCTTCCTCAGCTCCTGGGCCTCCTCGGGCGACAACCCTCTAGCCGCCAACCTGATTTTCCTCCCTTCCTGCACCTGCGCCGCCGCCCGGATCATCGCCGTTTCAGGCTCCGCCCATTCCGGCCTTGGGTAATCCTCAATCGATTCCTCCGGCTCCAGCAGGGAATCCACCGCAGCCTCCCGCCCCATCGCATGGAACCTCGCCACATCCCCCGGCGATCCACCGAAGCCGGCGCGGTTCAAAAGATGCCTCGCCTCCTCCTTCGTCCAACTTCCAGTCGCCCTTACTAACATACCTTATCCTTTCGTTTCATTGAAACCACTTGAATTCACAGGAGTTGCGGAATTTCCCGCCGTGGCTTAAAAATGTTTCCCTCGACTCCCGATCCATCCCGCCTCACTCCGTCTGCTTCCATGACTCCCGAACTACTCTCACCTGCTGGAAATTGGGATTGCGCCCGCGCCGCCGTCGCCGCAGGCGCCAACGCCATCTACTTCGGCCTGCCGAAATTCAATGCGCGCCTTCGCGCCGACAACTTCACCGAAGCCGATCTTCCGGAGCTCATGGCATACCTCCACAAGCACGGCGTCAAAGGCTTCATCGCCATGAACACCCTCATCTTCACCGATGAGCTCGAAGCCGCCGAAAAACAGCTCCGCCTCATTTCCGCCGCCGGAGTCGACGCACTCATCATCCAAGATCTGGGGCTCGCCAAGCTCGCCCGCACCATCGTTCCGCAAGTGGAGCTCCACGCCTCCACCCAGATGACCATTACCTCCCCCGAAGGTCTCGCCTTCCTCGAATCACTCTTCCCCATGGAGCGCGCCGTCCTAGCCCGCGAACTCTCCCTGAAAGAAATCGAAAGATTTCACTCTTCACTTCTCACCGATCACTCAGCACTTCTCACTCCCCTCGAAGTCTTCGTTCACGGTGCCCTCTGCGTCGCCTACTCCGGCCAATGCCTCACCTCCGAGTCCCTCGGCCAGCGCTCCGCCAACCGCGGCGAGTGCGCCCAGGCCTGCCGTATGCCCGACGAGATCATCGTCGATGGAGTCAAAAAAGAACATCGCGACCAACGCTACCTCCTCTCCCCGCAGGACCTCGCCGCCGTCGATCTCATCCCCGATCTCCTCCGCGCCGGAGTGAAATCATTCAAAATCGAAGGCCGCCTGAAAACCCCCGAATACGTCGCCGCCGTCACCCGAGTCTACCGCAAAGCCCTCGACGCCTGTAGCTGCCCCGTCTTGGGGCAGGCCGTGCAAACCACGTCTCGGGGTGAATCTTCCCCCATCACCCCCGCCGACCGCTACGAGCTGGAAATGACCTTCTCCCGCAGCCTCTCAACAGGTTGGCTCGCCGGTACCAACCATCCCTACCTCACCCACGGAAAATTCGGTAAGAAACGCGGTCCCCTCCTCGGCACCATCATCGAGGCCCAGAACGGTTGGATCCGCCTCGACACCCCTCCGTCGCAGCAAAATCCACCTCTCAAAGCCGGCGACGGCATCGTCTTCGACGCCGGCGAGAACCGCGATCTCGAGCAAGGCGCCTCCATCTGGAAAATTGAAAACGACCGCATCATCTTCCATCGCACATTCAGCGGCATCAATTTCGACCGCATCCGCCCCGGCATCACCCTCTACAAAACCTCCGATCCCGCCCTCGAGTCCTCCATCCGCAAATTCTGGCAAACCGCCAAGCCCCCCCCTCCAGAAAACACCCCGCCCCCTCACCCTCACCGGCCGCCCCGGCGACCCCCTCACATGTAACTGCCCCGTCCCGGGGCAGGCCGTGCAAACCCCGTCCCGGGGTGAGTCCATCATCACCGTCTCCACCACCATCCCCCTCTCCAAAGCCACCACCAAACCCCTCACCACGGAAACCCTCACCCAACAACTCTCCCGACTCGGCGACACCCCCTTCGAACTCGCCTCCCTCACCAACAACCTCGAGGGCGACTGCCACCTCCCCCTCTCCGTCATCAACCAGCTCCGCCGGGAAGTGGCGGCGGATTGCATCCGCCAAGCCAAACCAACACCAGCCACCCCATCCACGACCACCTACAAAGCCCTCTTGCCAAACACTAGGGGTGATCTCCGGTCGCCCAGTATCCCCACTGAATCCCAGCCAAGCAGCGCGATCGCTCTACAGTCGCAAATTCCAGCCTCCCTCTCCGTCCTTGCCCGAACCGAGGATCAGTTAGCCGCCGCCATCGAAGCAGAAGTAGAAACCATCTACTGCGATTTCGAAGACCCCCGCCGCTACAAAGCCGCCGTCCAGCTCTTCAAATCCACCGTCACCAATCCCCGCTCCTCAATCTTCCTCTCCACCCCCCGCATCATCAAAACCGGAGAAACCGGCTACCTCAAGCTCATCGAGCGCGCCGAGCCCGACGGCCTCCTCCTCCGCAACCTCGCCTCCCTCCACCACTACCGCGACCGCAGCGACCTCCGAAAAATCGGCGATTTCTCCCTCAACGTCTCCAACCCCCTCACCGCGAAAATCCTCAAAGAGTCCGCCAACCTTGAGCGCCTAACCGTCTCCTACGATCTCAACATCTCCCAGGTCCTCCACCTCATCAACCAAACCCCGCCCGAATGGCTGGAGCTCACCCTCCACCAGCACATGCCCATGTTTCACATGGAGCACTGCGTCTTCTGCACCTTCCTCAGCAGCGGCACCACCTACAAGGATTGCGGCCGCCCCTGCGAGAAACACATCGTCCACCTCCGCGACCGGGTCGGCCAGCTCCACCGCCTCCAGGCCGATGTCGGCTGCCGCAACACCCTCTTCAACGGCCGCGCCCAGACCGGTGCTCGCTTCTTCAGCCAGCTCCTCCTCACCGGCCTGCGCAACTACCGGATCGAGCTACTTGATGAAGACAACGCCACCGCCCTCACCTCCATCCGCACCTTTCAAAACCTTCTCGCCAAGAAAATCACCCCCGAGCAACTCATGACCCAGATCCAAGCCATCGAGAAACTCGGTGTCACCGAAGGCACCCTCGCCTGATCAACCCGGAGATGAAGATCCTACCGCGAAGGACCGCGAATCTTCGCCAATCGAAGGCGGGTGATGGTGCTCTCTCAACTCTGTTAACGATAGGGCAGACTTAATTCTCTGCGCCCATCCACGTTCATCTGCGACTGGATTTCCCTCTTTTCCCGAAGCTGACTACATGCCTGTTCATTCGTGTTCATTCGCGTTTATCCACGGTTAAAATTACCCATTCAACATGCTGACGAACCCCCGCCCGACCACCGCCAGCTTCCGCATCTCCTCCTCGGTAAAATCGTAGGACTCATGCTTCCCGATCCCTATCGTCCCCAGAACCTCCATCCCATCGTCTCCAAGAATCGGCACCGCCAGAGAACCCGCGACACCCGTCTTCCGCGCCGCCTCCTTCGCCACTCCTCCCAGGTCCTCCTGAAGATTGCAAAGCTCCACCGGCCCCCTCTGCGCCGCCGCCACCCCGGCTATCCCTTTCCCAAACGGAATCACCTCAATCTTCTCCATCAGCGACTCCGGGATCCCCACCTGGCTCACCAGATAAAGCGTCTCCCCATCCGCCCGGTGCAAAGTCCCTGTCTGACAGCCAAAATCCGCCAGCACCTCTCTCAGTTTCGTATTAGCATCGTTCATGAAATCAACCTGAAACAAGCCTCCCGCCCTGTCCAACGAAACTACCCCCCCGCTCTTCCGGCTGTCTCAAATACCTAAGCGCAAATCCCGTAGCGAACACAGCGTTCCCGCCGCCGCCTTGGCGCTGCCTTGCCATCGAGAGTTCCGGAAGGTGGGGGCGATCTTCGGTTGCCGTCTTTTCCCCCCAAAGCCAGGCCTTCTCCGCACCTGCCACCCTCGAACTCAAAAAAGAAATTTGCGAAATCCGTCACAAAACCCTACAGAATCACCAGCCCCCACCACGAATATCGTGGCTATGAGATGACTGTGGAACCGATAGGCAAAATCAAACGGTCCCACATCCCAGGGCTGAAACAACGTCACCGGATGTGGCCAAAAATTTTTTGGGGTTATTTATTGACCTGGGTGATTGTGATGAATACGAATCAGAATCTTGTTAGATAGAAGATGATTAACAGGGTCGTTCCAATCAATGGATAACCTCGAATGAAAGTGGGACCACCAATCACTAACCTTACGTCGAAACGTTGAGATCCATGGAAAACATCGCGCCCATCATCATTTTGGCTCCCTCACCTCGCGCCGGCACGACGCTTATTCAGCGGCTGATCAGTTCGTCGCAGAACGCCATCATCTACGGTGATCCGGTAGGGCAAGAGATCGAGTTTCTTATCGCGTATGCTGAGACAAAGAAAGATACCTACTCGCGCTACTCCCCTGCAATCTGTCCATCACGAGCTTCGGTGATTGACCGTGCGGATCGGAATTTCATCGCAACATTGATGCCGGAATCTTCACGGATGTGTGACGCTTTTGACACGCTTCCAGAATCATGGCTTCGAGTATGTGCGGAAGATGCGGAGGCAGCCGGTCGATCTCTATGGGGCTGGAAGCTCGCCGGGGTTAACCCTTTCGCAGTAAGCATACTGCCCAAGTGGTTTCCATCTGCTCGATTTATAATTATTTCAAGGGATCTAGAAGAAGTGGCTAGATCAGCAAAGGCAGATGGCCACTTCCATTGTGAGGCCGGACTCAGGCAATTTTGCGACGCATGGCTCAATGGCGGGAGCGCTTTAAAATTCTTAGCTGCTAATCATGGCGAGCGAGTTTTAACACTTGGTTATTCGGATATGATCACGGATCAGCAAGACACAGTTTCGAGGCTTGAAGAGTTCACGTCTGCTAGAGACATCAAACAGGACGTGTTCCAGCGAAAAATCAACAATCAGAATCCTGACATCTACCTTCCACCAGCGGTTCTTACCACCGCTGAGCAAAAAATTGTGGAGGAGTATCAAACTGCCAATTCAAGGAGGGCGGCATGAAAGCCCAAGCTCTCGAAAAGCAGATGACTGACTTTCTGGTTAACATCGGGATTCCCCTTCACATTAGCAGGCTTTCGGAAGAGACTCGCTTGCCCGGGCTCCGGATTTCCGCAGGGACGATACAAATCGACTCAGACCGGCTCGAATGGCCGGGCGATATCCTTTATGCAGCCGGACTTCTAGCTATGGCTCCTCCCTCTGAGAGGATGACTCTCACCTGTGCCGGAAAACCGGATCCCGGTCTGGAGCTTCCCGCGATGGCTTGGGCCTACGCGGCAGCGAGACATCTGTCTATCGACCCCATGATCGTCTTCCACGAAGGTGGTTATCAAGACGGAGGACATGACATCGCGGCGCAATTCCAAGGCCCCCGCCCCATCGGAGTCCCAATGCTCGTATGGCTCGGACTCTCGGAACCGGGGCTATTTCCTCAGATGGCCTCTTGGATACGGGAAATCGAATCTCCTTTAGAAAATCCTCCTTAGAAACCAAAGAAATACACAAACCATGACACCATTACTTGCACAGATTTCAATGTTCGGCGGAAGCTTCGCACCCCGCGGATGGGCCTTTTGTAACGGCCAGCTTCTTGCTGTTTCCAGTAACTCAGCCCTGTTTTCGCTTCTTGGAACGACATATGGAGGAGACGGGCAAACCACATTCGCTCTACCGGATCTACGGGGACGTATGCCGATGCAATGGGGAGATGGACCAGGACTCACGACGAAGCGTCTGGGCCAACGCGGAGGCGCTGAGCAAACCACGTTGAGTATCCTGAACATGCCTACGCATACCCACGCGGCCATCGCGACGCCCAACCTTACCCTTCAAGCATCCAACTCAAAGGGCAACTCAGATGAGGCAGCAGGGAATGTTCCTGCGAATACCTCAGAAGACAACTACGGCCCAGTATCTTCCCCGCCTGCCACGATGGCTGCGGGTGCGGTCACCGGGACAGTCGCTGTCCAGAATATGAATGCCGGGGGCAATACTCCTTTCGACCAGATGCCACCCTACCTCTGCGTGAGCTTTATTATCGCTACCGAAGGAATTTATCCATCACGAAGCTAGTCCCTTTTCAATCAATCAGTTCAATCACAAACCAATCAAAGTAAATTAATCCTAAAATATTTTCGGCTCTGTTTCTTGCAGGCTCACTGAGCAGTCAGGCAGCAATCAGCAGCGTTAGCACAAGCACACCTACCTCCAGCGCCTTCTTTACCGACAATGCCGCAGACTATTTCGGCATCGTCGCTTCAGCAAATGGAACGGGAGGCGGCGTCCTTACAGGGGGATCAATTGCAAGAAACTCGACCTATCAGTCAGCCACAGGACTCAACCCTGTCGTCGGCTCTCTGGCTGGGCGCGACCATGATGATGCAGACACCAAACCTGGCACCGTTCAGGCATTATGGACCCTAGGCCTCCCAAGCAATGCTACACCCGGCACAGGCTTCACAAATATACGGTTCGTAGCAACCCTCGCGGCGACCGAAACCTCGTGGGGGAATGGTATCACCAATGGAGTAACCACCGATCCTGTGGATGAAATTAAATTCGAATTGCTCATAAATGGTTTCGTTGCCGCAAATCTTGCGTTCAGACCTAATGCCGCAGCAGGTGGGAGTGGTGCCCTTGCGATCGATACAAACAACGACGGGGTCGGAGATGGAACCCTGATTTCGGCAAGTGGGACGATGGTCCCTAACCTGACCAATGTGGGAGGGGCTACTGTAACGAGCGTCCAGCTTCGAGCAACCTACGCAGCCGATAGTGGGAGCACCGCCCACTGGACCCTCGGTACGTTATCCGCCGATTCCATGGTGCCCGAGCCAAGTTTAGGCCTGCTCTTCGGTCTTGGAGGCCTCGGCCTCCTCGCCAGACGTTCTAGAAACGGACACAAATCCTAGCCCGAAAAACCTACCAAAATGATCAAACAAAGCTTAGAAGAAAATCTCGATCACATCCTCGCCGCCCTCCCTGAGGAGCATCATGAGGCATTTAGAGCCCATGTGGCGAACGCCCCAGACAGCATCGAACTCCCACAGGAAGATGAGCTTGAGAGAATCAAGACCGAGCTCCGCTATCATCCTCATGTCGATGAGAATGTCGTCGGCGATATCGATCTGAGTTCCCACAAGCCATCGCCACCGCTGAGCGAAGCGGAGCAGAAGAGCGCGATGGAGCAGGAATTGAAGCGAGTGGAAAAACGGGGTCAGGGAAAAACGGGGTCAGTCCTCGCACGGTAACATTTTCTTCAGGTTTGCGCATAATTTCTTAATCTCCGGGTTCTCGCTGCCTTGCCGGATCAGGCGGCTGACGGAGCGGTTATGCCCCATCACAAGCCGGGCTGCCAGCCATTCGTTGCCGACGCTTGTGTTCGCTTTCACCACCGTGGCAAGGGCCACCTTGCAGGGGTCGCCCTTGCGGAGAGGCAACAGCCTGCCTTCGTCATCCACCAGCCCCAGTTGCTACCAACCCTCCGGTCACCAGCCTCTCCGCCTCGCGCTCCCCGTGGCTCCGGATCGGCGCGGAATCATGGCTGCCCTTCTTCATCAGGCCTCGGGAGCCCTTCTTTACCAATCCCAATAGTTTGTCGCGGAACGTTTCGTCTCCCAGATACCAACC
>JBGTDO010000050.1:0-20389 GCA_041748235.1 Akkermansiaceae bacterium
TGTTCCGGAGTGTAGCGCAGGCGACCCTGTCGGTCGGTCTTCAAGATGGATTCGTTCATAGGTGTCATAGGTTGGTGAACTATGACGCCTATGAAATACGCCGCCCAGAATCTTCAAGCGGCGCTACAGACCCCGCTTACGACATTGCCACAATCTCAGCAACTGCGGGAGGAGGATGGAGTAGCTGGATGGCAGTGGCGTTATCCACAGGCAATGGTTTTCAGTCAAAAACCTGGTTAGCGGCGACGCCGCTTCATATGCGGAACGGCGGGGGCACCATGCAAGATTACAAGATTCTGGCTGGTGACTTTAACGGCGATGGGAAAACAGACATCGCCACAATCTCAGCGAGCGCTGGTGGTTCATGGAAAGACTGGATGTCCGTTGAATTATCTACTGGAAATGGATTCAGTTCGAGACTCTGGACAACGAATACTCCACTGCATATGCGTAATGGTGGAGGAACCACGAATGAATACAAGATACTCGCTGGTGATTTCAATGCTGATGGGCGAACAGATATCGCAACTATTTCAGTAACTGCTAAAGGTTCTTGGAAAGACTGGATATCAGTTGATATATCCACAGGAAGTGGCTTTAGTTCGCAAGTTTGGAATTCTGCCACTCCTACTCACATGCGAAATGGCGGCGGAACATCTGCTGATTATGAGGTATTAATTGGAGACTTCAATAAGGACGGAAAATCTGATCTCGCTACCATCACTGCTACTGGAGGAGGTTCTTGGAAAGATTGGATAGCTGTGGAATTATCTACGGGCAGTGGCTTCAGTTCCAAACTCTGGAATGCCGCCACCCCCACCCACATGCGCAATGGGGGAGGAACGATGAATGACTACGAGGTTATCACTGGAGATTTCAACGGTGACCGCAAAACCGATATTGCTACCATCACCGCTACCGGAGGAGGGTCTTGGAAGGACTGGGTAGCTGTAGAGCTCAGCACGGCCACTGGGTTTAGCTCAAGACTCTGGACTGCAACTACTCCGATGCACATGCGTAATGGGAAGGCTTTGACCAAAGAACACGCAGTTCTGGCGGGAGATTTCAACAACGATGGAAAGACCGACCTTGCCACTTTGACCGCATTCGGTGGGGGTGCTTGGAGTGACGGGATTGCAATGGAAAGATCCAACGGGAATGGTTTTTATTCCAGTGTCTTGCCTGCAACGACTCCCAAACATATCCGCAATGGTGGGGTCACACGCGTCGGGGCGACTTACGTCCTATATTCATCGGAATTAGCTGCCGTCCACGCAGCCACAGGCCTCGTTTGGGAAAATTCAATCAATGAGCACCTTGAGTATGGAGGGGTTATCTATAAACTATCAGGAGTTGAGCTTTATGGTTTTGTAAGTATTAAAGGGGCAGCCCACGAAATTGAAGTTAACGCGCCCTTCCCAGCAGCCGGAGAAGTAACCGCCTATTGGCATACACATCCAAATAAGTATTCCCGAGGCCCCTCGCCGGCCGATTTGTTGGCGACTTATCCTACGAGGTCCACGACAGCCTTGTATACTGTCGTTTACTGGGACAGTACCCTCAGAAATAGGCCGAGGATTACTAGGTCCTGGAACGGTGGTAGCTATATCGGTGCCGATCTGACGCCTCAACAGCATTTAGAGACTGCTGCAAAAAGTGCCCATGGCCTGTTTTTAGATTCTACGACGAATGCAACGTACAGCATTACCCTTAGCGATGCTGTATTCACTGAATTCATCCGGATTACTATTGGTCCTGGCTCCTACAAATATCAACCCAACTTGAACGTGCATTCCTTGTCTATTGGGCCAGTTGGTATTTCTACCTCTGGTAACATAACTTATTCATTCAGTGGGACTGCCGTTCATTTCTCCGGAGCGGCCACCGGAAGGGTCAATATCCCAGCCTTATTGACCGGTGATTGGCGGGGGATCTTAAGTACTTCGTTTTCCTCTGGGGTGGGTGCTGGCCTGGAAGTCAGCGGTGTAGGGCTATCTTTGACCGGAGGCGGCGAGGTAATTATTAGACTTAGAGAAGAGGGACCAGGCAACAGTTGGGGAGAAATTGTTCCGCGCTAGTCTCATAGACGTAGTTCACGAACTCAACCGCCTCTTCCCGGACAAAAAGAAAGAATTCATTCGACATGTGATTCGAAACCCGAGCCGCTAAGAGGCGGACCTTTTGAATACCTCCCTGTGCCCCTGTGCGGTGGAGGACCATGGCGCGGCGGGAGGCGCGGACGGCTTCGCGAAGGGCGGCGCCGACCTGAGCTTCGCGCAGCTTTTGCAGGCAGGCGGAAGGCAGATTTGATTGATACCTTTAGAGGTTTTTATCTGTCACCGCGCCTTCGCTGGCGCTGGTGGTGAGCTTGGCAAACTTCGCGAGGACGCCGTGGCGGTAGCGCGGCTCGGGGCGTGTCCAGGCCTCGCGACGAGCGGCGAGCGCCAGATCGCTGAGGTCGACGTCGATGCGGTTGTTCTCAGCATCAATCGTGATGACATCGCCGTCGTGGAGCAGTCCGATCGGTCCGCCATCAAAGGCCTCGGGAGTGATGTGGCCCACCACGAAACCGTGGCTGCCGCCGGAGAAACGGCCGTCGGTGATCAGTGCGACGGTTTTACCGAGGCCGAGGCCCATTACGGCGCTGGTCGGGCCAAGCATTTCTCGCATCCCAGGGCCGCCTTTAGGGCCCTCACGGCGGATCACGATCACATCGCCGTCCTTGATCTGTCCGTCGAGAATCGCGTGCATGGCCAGCTCTTCGGAATCAAATACGCGGGCGGAGCCGGTGAATGCGTTGCCTTCTTTTCCTGAGATTTTCGCCACCGCACCCCCCGGCGCGATGTTTCCGTAAAGGATGCGCAGATGGCTGTCCTTTTTGAGGGGATTCGAGAGTGGCCGGATGACCTGCTGGTCCTCCGGGTAGTGGAGCGGGGAGTTGGCTAGGTTCTCTGCCACCGTTTTTCCGGTGACCGTCATACAAACTCCGTGGAGCAGGCCGCCCTCAAGCAGCATGCGCATCAGCGGTACGGTGCCACCGATTTTCACCAGATCCGCCATCACGTATTTTCCGGATGGCTTGAGATCCGCTAGCACCGGCACGCGCTTGCCGATCTCGGTGAAGTCATCGATCGAGAGTTCCACTTCGGCCGTATGAGCCATCGCCAGCAGGTGCAAAACCGCGTTGGTGGAGCCGCCGAGCGCGATCACGACGGTGATGGCGTTCTCGAAAGCTTTGCGTGTCATGATGTCCCGCGGCTTGATCCCGTGCTTGATCAGGTGCAGCACCGCGGCGCCGGCATCGAAGCAATCGCGCATCTTGTCATCGGAAATGGCCGCTTGGGCGGAACTGTTCGGCAGCGACATTCCGAGCGCCTCGATCGCGCTGGCCATGGTGTTGGCCGTGTACATCCCGCCGCAGGAGCCTGCTCCGGGGATGGCGCAGGATTCGATGGTTTCCAGCTCTTCATCGGTGATGTCACCGGCCGCGTGCTTGCCGACAGCCTCAAAGACGGAAACCACGTCCAGATCTCTTTTCTCGCCGCGAATGGTCGCACAGCCGGGGAGAATGGTTCCTCCGTAAACGAAGACCGAGGGACGATTCATCCGTGCCATCGCCATCACGCAGGCAGGCATGTTTTTGTCACAGCCGCCGATGGCCACGAATCCGTCCATGCCCTCGCAGCCGACAACGGTCTCGATTGAGTCCGCAATTACCTCGCGAGAAACGAGAGAGTATTTCATGCCCTCCGTCCCCATGGAGATGCCGTCCGAGATGGTGATGGTGTTGAAAATCAGGCTTTTGCCGCCTGCCGCGTCGATACCCTTCGCGGACTCGATCGCGAGCTTGTCGATATGGATGTTGCAAGGGGTGACTTGGCTCCAAGTGGAGGCGACGCCGATCTGGGGTTTGGCGAAATCCTTTTTTTCAAAGCCGACTGCGTAGAGCATCGCGCGGCTGGGCGCACGGTCGGGGCCATCAAGCATCAAACTGGAAAAGGGGCGTTCGTCGTTCATCGGACGGCGATCATTGGGCATGCCACCAAAGTTTGCAACACGCTTCAGTAGCGTTGACAGCTTGGTTTTCTCCCTGAGATGCCCTCGGCCGTGAAGGGGAGCGTGCCCGCTACTCCCCGAGGATCACGTCCGGGGCCTCTGTCACGCCGGCCGGGCCGGTCGATGGCTGGTAGTCGCTTCTGGTTCCCTGGGCACTTCCTGCGCCGATATCCGGCCCCGGGCCGACAGCTCTTACCCCCCGAGGCTCTGCGCCATCAACTTCTTCTCCGAATGGATGATCGTGTCGTCCATGAGGACCTGGAAAAAGATCATCAGGTTCGGCTGCCTCGATATCCGTTCCGGTTCCGGGTGCCACCTCGGCGGCCGAAGGGTCAAGGACCCCGTCGCGGAAATCCGGCGCGTTACGCTCCACCCCCTCTTCCCGCTCCTGGCAGGCGGTGAAGGCAAAGAGAGGCAGCATCAGGGCCGCGGAGACGGCGACCTTCCGATTGTTTCGCTCAGTTCTTTTCATCATACGACTGGTTAGCACGGCGCAGACCAAGCCCTAACAGCGCCGGACTCCTTGCGCGGCAAGAATCTCCGGATCATCAGTTGGTGCCGACGGAGCCCTCTGGTGCCAAACCGCACGACAAGCTGTGCAGCTTGCGGGCTCGGCCGGAGGCCACCTCACCAGCTGTAGTTGGCGGTGTAGGTGATTACGCGCTCTTCATTCGGGGCCAGTGGAACTTTGAATTCGATGGTATTGGCATCGGTGCGGGTGAACTCTTGGCTAGGCTGCGCGATCTCCCAGTTCAACGCCCGCCACAAATGCTCGCGGACGGTGATGGTTTTGTTTTCTTCCGATCGGTTTTTCACCGTCACTTCTATGGTTTCGCTCATCCTGTGTTCTGCGTCACGACGGCTGAAATCGGTGATCTTGCGCTCTCCTACGAGATCAAAGGCGTTGCCCGTGTACACGCGGACTTTCTCGTTCTGCGGCGTGTGGTCGATCTGGTTCTCGCCGATGAATTCCAAGTTCAAATCATCCGAATCCTCGCGGTAGAAGCGGATTTTTCCGCCAGGAAGAGGAACGCCCAAGCCGTTTTGCTCGGAGTTACCAAATTCCCAGTAGATCGCGACGTCCTTGGGGAAGGTGTGGCCCTCAATCGGTTCGAGCCGTAGGCCGCCTTGGAACCGGAACATCGCCGCCGGATCATACACATAGGTTTTGTTTGCGGTAACTTCAGGGGCGCGAAGAAACTCGATCTGCTTGGTTTCCTGATCACGCAGGGTGATCGGGCGGGGCAGTGAGTAGAGGTGAAAGTCGTCAAATGCCTTCTGAGTGACCTCGGGTGCGGCATCCGCCATTTGCGCCATCTCCCGGCGATGCTCCATGGGATATTGCACTTGTGGCTCCTTCTCAATATTCACATCTCCGGCAACCAACTTGACCGAGGCGTCCCGGAAGGTGGTTCCGGACCGATTGGTGGCGGTAATCCAGCCGGTGAGGGTGACCAGATTGCCTTTTTCGGGAGCCACAAGATTGTAAGTCGCCTCCCAAGACATGCCGCGAGTAAGGTAGGAAAGCTGGGCGGGAAATGCGGCAGGCTCTCTTGAGTGAATCTTCCATGACAGCGTCGGCTTCAAAATGGAGTCATCTCCTAGGCTCGGGAAAAGCGGTTCGCCCGGGAGTTGGAACCGGAGTTTCCCATCCACCTCGATGATTGGAGACTGCAGGGCACCGCCCGGGACATAGCCGGACCGAATGATTTTTCCTTTGATGAACTCCACGCGGCCATCGGCGTAGGTGGTTCGGAAATCAATTTCCTTTCCCTCATTGAGTGATAACAGGAGGCCTTGGCCGACGGGATCGTTGCGATAGCTCTGCTCAAGAATCGAGAAAACTTTCTCGCCCGCCGGATCACGAAGCACGACGGAATCCGGCATAAGCTGCGAGGTCGCCTGATCAAAGACGATGTCGGAGACACCTTCCTCGAGATTTAGCTCCAAAGACTCGCGGATCGTTGCGAGATTCTGGTTGTAGATCGTGATGGCGGTTTCAGCGGAGGCTCCGGCTGAAAGAGCAAGAGCGAGAGCAATGGTTTTCATAAGGTGTGGAAGCAATATAGCTTACAACGCCGCGCGGCCCCCGATTATTCGGTCGATGGAAAAAGAAAAAGCGCCACCGTTGGAGGGCGCGCTTTTTTGAAAAGCAGCGAGAGCCATTTCTGCGCTCGAAGTCATCTTCGAACTCGGAGTCGACGATAAGACTGGATCCAACTCCTGCCTCGGAGCGAATGGTGCCGTAGTCGGCGACAGGGATGACCAGAGGGTTGGTGGGAGTGTCGCACAGGTCTAGTGCAACAAAGGATGAGCGCACTATGTTTAAATAATCCAAGATCAAAGCGAAGGATTCATATTCTTGATCTCACTGTAATATCTACTTGTATTTTCTGTCTGCCGGTTTGACGCGGAGAGGATTTCATCCTTTGCTAGCGGGATGAGCAAGCTACCGGTTCTTTCCGCCATGTTATTGTCCGTCCTCTCTCTTCACGCTGAGATTGTCGAGAAGGTGGTCGAGTATGAGCATGAGGGCGTGAAATTGGAAGGGTTCCACGCCTATGACGACGAGATTGAGGGCAAGCGCCCCTCCGTGCTGATCATTCATCAGTGGACGGGGCTCGGAGATTACGAGAAGATGCGAGCGCAGATGTTGGCGGAGGCGGGCTACAATGTTTTTGCGGCGGATATCTATGGCGCGGGTGTCCGACCGCAGCCGCCTGCCGCAGGTGATGAAGCAGGAAAATACAAAGAGAATCGGGAGCTCTTCCGCAGTAGGCTCCTGGCGGGTCTGGAGGTGCTGAAGAACGACGAGCGGACGGATCAGGGAAAGATCGCGGCGATAGGATATTGTTTCGGGGGCACCGGAGTCTTGGAACTGGCACGCGTAGGTGCTGACATCGCGGGAGTGGTTTCCTTTCACGGCGGGCTGGGTGCCGCCGAGGGCATGGAGGCGCAAGAAGGGAAAATTCAGGCGCGGGTGCTGGCTTTGCACGGCGCGCTTGATCCCCATGTGCCGGAGGCGGAGGTGGACGGTTTTCAAAAGGAGATGACGGAGGCGAAGGCCGATTGGCAGCTGATTATCTACGGCGGCGCAGTGCATAGCTTCACCCAAAAGGCAGCGGGGGATGACATCTCAAAAGGTGCCGCTTACGACAAGAAGGCGGACGAGCGCTCATGGGAGCACATGCAGGTGTTCTTCGAGGAAATTTTTTCGAAATCGTAGCAGCCGAGAGCAAAAAAGCGCATGCGAGAACTCTTCGATTGGTCGGGATTCATTCCGGAATTTTCACTCGCGGCGAGCCGAGGGGGCTTCGCGTCGGAGGTTCTGCTGGATACGGAGGACGGTCCGCTGATGGCTTGGGAGAAACCGGGGCGTGGTCCGCTGGTTTATCTTTCGGCAGGGATCCACGGAGACGAGCCAGCGGGCCCGCTGGCCGCGCTGGAGATGATGAAGAGGGACACCTTTGGAGATGATTTCAGCTGGATGATCTGTCCGGCTCTGAATCCAGGCGGGCTCGCCGTGATTTCGCGAGAGAACCGCAGGGGTGTGGATCTCAACCGCGACTACCTGCGGCTCCAGAGTTTAGAAACGGTGGTGCATACCCGCTGGCTGGCGCGCAAGCCGGTGCCGGATGTTTTCATTTCACTGCATGAGGATTGGGAGACCAGTGGCTTTTATTTTTACGAAATCAATCTCGGCCCCGACGATCCCGAACGCGCCCGGGCGATTCTTGCTGCGGTGGCTCCTATTTTCCCCCACGAAGCCGGTGCGGAAATCGACGGACACGAAATTCGAGAGCCAGGGTGGATCTATCACTGCGCCGATGCGGATTTCCCGGAGCTGTGGCCGGAGGCGATCTACCTCGCCAAAATGGGCTGCGAGCTTTCTTTTACTTTTGAAACTCCCAGTCGAGCGCCTCTGGCTGACCGCACGCGGGCTCACATCGCTGGTGTGGAAGAGTTGATCAAACGGGTGGCCATGAGATAGCAGCGGGACCGCGCTTGCGTTGGTGCAAACGAGCGCCTATTACGTGCTCAATGAGCCCTGCTATTATTATTTCCGCATTGTCGCTGCTGACCTACGTTGCCGCCGACGCGGCAGTCTCTCTTGACGGGAAGGGGGAGAAATCGGCTGCGATGGAATCGGATCCCGCTTCGAAGCCGGATCCTGCCGGTGTCAAAGGTGATTCACCGATGAAGACCGCGATGGCCGCCTTCGAATCTGGCGAACACGAAAAGGCGGTGGGACTGGCCAAGCCCCTTGCGGAGAAAGGCGATGCGGATGCCATGTATCTATTGGGCTTTGCTCACGAAACCGGCCGGGGCGCGGAGTCCTCACGGGAGAAGGCGATTGAGAACTACCGGAAGAGCAGCGCCAAGGGCCACTCCGATGCTGCCTATCGTCTCGCGTTTTCACTGATGGGATCCGATGAAGAAGGGGCGGCTGCGGAAGCCCGCACGCTGCTGGAGAAAGAGGTGGAGAAGGATCCTGCGGTGGCAGGCCGGATTCTGGGAGAGGCCCATCTGCTAGGGCGTTTCAGCAAGAAGCCGGATCCGGAAAGCGCCGTCAGCTGGTGGAAAAAATCCAGTGAGGCCGGAGATGTTCCCTCCATGATTTTCCTAGCAAGGTTTTACGAGGGCCAGATGGGTTTTCCGGAGATGGTCGATCCGAAGCAGGCTTTTGAATACTTCCAGATGGCGGCGAAAAAAGGCAATCCGGCCGCGATGGTTGCGGTGGGTTCCAACCTGCTGTCCGGCGACAATGTCAAACGGGATGAAAAGCTCGGGATGGAGTGGCTGAACAAGGCGATCGAGGCCAAGGACTATTCCGCCTACCTCGTTAAGGGAATGTATCAGCAGAACGTGAAAAAGGATCCCAAAGCCGCTCTCGCCGAGTATGAGCGCGGCAGGGACGCCGGCCAGGTTGATTCCATGGTGCGGGTGGCTGAGTTCCACATGACCGGTACCGGCACGGAAAAGGACCTCCCGCGCGGCCTCAAGATTCTCGAAACGGCAGCCGGGGCCGGCAGCCCGCAGGCGCACTTCATGCTTGCGGCGAACATTCTGAACGAGAAGGAGCCGGACATCCTCAAAGGCTACTCCCACCTCGTCTCCGCCGCCAACGGTGGACTCGCTACGGCCCAGAACGAGCTGGGGCTTTTCTACCTCTCCAACAAGCTAGGTGCCGCCGATGTCTCGGCCGCGCTTTCCTGGTTCGGCCGTGCGGCGCAGGCGAACTTCGCACCTGCTCAAAACAATCTAGGCGCGCTCCATGAGCGGGGTGCCGGTGTTCCTAAGAATTTTGAAACCGCAGGCCAGCTGTATGCGCTCGCCGCCCAACAGGGTCACCCCGAAGCTACTCTCGCTCTGGCACGTCTTCATGCGACAGGTGCGGGCACCACAATGAATCGGCAGCGCGCCTGGGCCTTGGCCACCTTGGCCGGAGAACGCGGTGAGAAAAATGCCGCAGCCATCATCGCGGAAATTGAAAAAAAATTCACCCCTGAGGATCTCACGGCTGCCAAGAAGGAGCTTGGGAACCTGAAAGCAGGGAAGCCCGCCGAGTAGTCCGCCTCTTCCGATGAAAGTGCTTATTACCGCAGGCCCCACCCGTGAGGCCATCGATCCGGTGCGCTATCTCAGCAACCGCTCTTCCGGGAAGATGGGGTACGCGCTCGCTGCCGCCGCCGCTCACGCAGGGCACCAGGTGCTTCTGATATCAGGACCGACATCCTTGGACGTGCCAGAGGGTGTCGATTTCCTGCCAGTCGAGTCGGCCGACGAGATGTATGAGGCCGTGGCAAATTACCTTCCGCGCATGGGGGCCGCGATCTTCGCCGCTGCCGTTGCCGACTACGCGCCGCGGATCGTGGAGGGGTCGAAAATGAAAAAGGGCGGAGACACTCTCTTGTTGGAGCTCGTGAAGACGCGAGACATTCTCGGTTCCGCCCGTGGCGAAATGGGGTTTACTGGTTTTCTAGTAGGATTTGCTGCAGAGACAGAAGATCTTGAGGCGAATGCCCGGCGTAAGCTCGAGCAGAAAAGCTGCGATCTTGTCGTCGCCAATGATGTCTCGCGCTCCGACATCGGTTTCGACTCACACGAGAACGAAGCGCTGCTGGTGTTTTCGGATCGCACGGAGGTCTTCGCCAAGGCACCCAAGCACGATCTTGCCATGCATCTGATTTCTGTCTTAGACGGCTGAGACCGCCTTACGCGCTCAACTTCTCTCCGGGAACATCGCTTTCCACTTCTCCAAGGCATTGCGGATCTCTTCAGTTTCCCGGGTGGGGCTGAGCTCCCAGACGAGGGGACAGCCTTCAGGGAAAAACGGCAGGATGGTCGTGTAATCGAGGGTGCCGGCGAAAGGCGTCCTGTGGTCCCGCGCCGGCCATTGGACATCGTGAACGTGGCCGCCGATGAGGTGGGGCGAGATCGTCGCGAGCCATTCGTAGTGGTCCAACAGCCCGAGATTGTGCTTTAGCTGCACGTGACCGAAGTCATGCCAGTAGCCGATCCACGGGTTATCTTTGAAGTGTTCCTGGAGCTTCACCATTTCCCGCTCGTTTGGCATGTCTTCGAAGCGTGACCGCGACTCAACGGCGAGCTTCACCCCGTATTCCTCCGCCTTGGGCGCGAGCTCTTCGAGCGCCTCAATGGCGCGGTGATAGTAGAGCGGGGCGAGCTTCTCACGCTTCTTGATGAAGGCGATTTTTTGCTTCACATATCCGGCGTCCCGCTGCTGGCCAGCCGATACCAGCCGGGTTAGGGGCTTGGTGAACTTGGAAGTGTTCATCGGTGCCGAGCCCATGTGGAGCACCAGATAGCGCGCCTTGAACTCGGCGGCCAGCTCCAAGGATTTCAGAGTCATTTCCATCGCGCGCTTGCGCTCAAAGGGGCGGTGCGAAGTGTATTCGTAGGCATCCGGCGCATCGATCATCACCTCGACGGGGGAGGGGAAATAGTTGTGCACGCCGGAGCAGGTGAAGGTGCCCTCGGCAAAGGCTTTTCGGATGCCGGGGACCTTTGCGACGGTCATGCCGTGGGAGAGCTCGATGTTAGAAAATCCAAGCTCGAGAATCTCATCGATCATCTCCTCGCCATCGGTGTGACGGCCGTTGTTCCAGCAGGTTGAGAACGCGAGCACGAATTAATGATGGGTGGGGCCCGCGTCGGCTTTGCCAAAGGCGGCGCGTGGCAGGCGGATGCTATCGACGAGGTCCTCAATGTGCTTTGGAGGACGCGGAGTGAGGTGGGAGACGATCAAAGCGATCGCGAAGTTCAGCAGCATGCCGATGGAGCCGATGCCCTGCGGAGAGATGCCGAACAGGTATTGCTCCGGCGTGCCGCGAAGGCCGAAGATCCCGAAGTTGAAATACAGGATGTAACCTGCGGTGAAGAAGATTCCAACGAGCATACCAGCAACCGCGCCGAAGCGGTTGACCCGTTTGGTGAAGATCCCGAGGACGATGGCGGGGAAAAAGGAGGAAGCGGCGAGGCCGAAGGCGAAGGCAACCACCTCGGCTACGAAACCCGGAGGATGAATTCCAAGGTAGCCGGCGACGAGAACCGCGAGGCCCGCAGCAAGACGGGCGAGACCGAGTTCGGCTTTTTCGGAGATGCTCGGATTGAGAGTCCGTTTCACCAGATCGTGGGCGATCGACGTAGAGATCACGAGCAACAGGCCGGCGGCCGTGGAGAGTGCGGCGGCGAGACCACCGGCGGCAACCAGGCCGACCACCCAGCCGGGGAGCTGCGCGATTTCGGGATTGGCCAGCACGATGATATCCGGATCGACGTAGAGTTCGTTGGAGACAGGGCTGGGTTCGTTGAGGAGCATGCGCTCGTTGAAAAACCCCTTTTCATTCGGAGGGTCGTTGGTTACGAAGACAGGCTCGACTTTGTTTCTGGACGAATGCTGCAGGAAGGGCTCACCGGTGCCTTCATATTGGATTTTACCATCGTTGTTTTTATCCAGCCAAGCGATGAGCCCTGAGTTCTCCCATTTTTTGAACCAAGTCGGCATCTCCTGATAGGGTTGGTTGGAGACGGTGTTGAGAAGATTGGTGCGGGCGAAAACGGAGATCGCTGGCGCTGTGGTGTAGAGGATGGCGATGAAAAGGAGGGCCCAGAAAGCGGACTTGCGGGCGTCGCTGACTTTTTTCACGGTGTAGAAGCGGACGATGACGTGAGGCAGGCCTGCGGTCCCGACCATCAGCGCCAAGGTGATCGCGAAGACGTCGATCATCGGCTTCCGGCCGGTGGTGTATTCGGCGAAGCCAAGCTCGGTGCTGAGGCCGTCGAGCTTCTGGACCAGTCCCGTCGATTCGCCCTGGACATCGCTGAGAAGCCCCAGTTGCGGGACAGGATTTCCCGTCAGCATGATTGAGATGAAAATAGCGGGCACGAGATAAGCGAAGATCAGCACGCAGTATTGTGCGACCTGTGTGTAGGTAATGCCTTTCATGCCACCGAGGACCGCGTAGAAAAGAACGATCACCATTCCGACGATCACGCCCGTCTCTACGGGGACTTCAAGAAAACGGGAAAAGACGACGCCGGTTCCGCGCATTTGACCGGCGACATAGGTGAAGGAAACAAAGATCGCACAGAAGATCGCCACGACCCTAGCGGTGGTTGAGTTGTAGCGGTCACCGATGAAATCCGGAACGGTGAACTTGCCGAACCGCCGCAAGTATGGAGCGAGTAGTAGCGCCAGCAGAACATAGCCGCCGGTCCATCCCATCAGATAGACCGCGCCGTCGCGCCCCATGACGGAGATCATCCCGGCCATGGAGATGAAGGAGGCGGCGCTCATCCAATCGGCCGCCGTCGCCATGCCGTTGGCAATTTTGGGGACCCCGCCGCTGGCCACGTAGAAGTCGCCGGTGGAGCCAGCGCGCGACCAGATGGCGATCCCGATGTAGAGGGCGAACGAGAGTCCGACGAAAAGGTAGGTCCAGATTTTAACGTCCATGAATTTTGCGGCTTCGAGATGTTTCCTCAGGTGTCCTGATCCGCGTCGGTGCCGACCAGCAGCTCGCGGTCGAGCTTGTTCATCACCCGCGCGTACACCGCGATCAGGATCACAAAAACAAAGATGCTGCCCTGCTGGGCAAACCAGAACCCGAGGTTCACATCCGTCCCCGGCAGCTTAAAGCGATCCAGAAAATCGACAAACAGGATGCCGCAGCCATAGGAAATGATGAACCAGATTCCCAGTAGGATTCCGAGCCAGCGGAGGTTGGCCCTCCAGTAGTTTCGTTTGGCTTCCTCGCTGGGTAGTTGGCTCATCAGATGAATCGGGTTTCCCAATGGACTAAACCTCCAGGCTATCGGTGGAAAGGTTTATTGCAGGCGCGGGTGAGAAAACGGGCGCTGCCGACGGTCGGTCGCGCCCATAATTCCAGTCACTTGGCGCGGCGTGTCGGCACCCTCGGCGGTGTGGGGCTTCCTGTCGCGTGGAGCGGCCTGGCAAGGCCACGAAATGCGGCAACTCCCGGCGCGGCCACCCATGGGGGTGGAAACCGGAGGATGGAATCCGGGATCAAGCTCAAGAAGCTCGGCCACCGCGCGAGGTTAGCGTCCTCAGGCGAGAGCTTAAGGGCCTGCACCGGATTTTCCAACAGGGGATTCGAAACTTTTCGAGCCGAAAGCGGGCGTGCAACGGTTTCAACAGACGAAAAGTCAGTTTTTTTTGGATCGCAACTCATTGGTTTTCAACGGCGAAAAATGCATGGCCGTTTTTGGGTAATCAAAATTCTGGCCGCGAAGACTGCGAGGTGCTACCCAGCTAGCGCAATTGCAGTGACTTTCAGCTAGGGAAACCAAAGATCACGCCTCTTCCCATTCCTCCGGATCCCTACAACCAAACACATGATGACGACCTTCCAAAAAACGCCCGTGAATTCGTCGGATCGGACAAGGACGTCCCCGCTGCGGATTCTCAAGAACCTTGCAGCCATACTGGCCGTCTCAAACGCACTTCATGCGGAGCCCGAACCGGCTCCCGCTCACGAATCGCTCGAACAGTTCCGCATTCTCCTTGATACCCCGAACCTCTCCCCGGGAGAACGCACAGCAATCATTGAGGATCTCGAAGCCGAGCGAGATGCTCTTATGAGCGACTACATTGCGGAGTATCGCAGAACGATCAGAGAGAATCACAAACTCCATCCCCAAGACCCATGGGCTGCCGCCGCTAAAACCAAGGAAGACTTGGGAGCGCAAGGACCACTCATTGAGCACCACAATCACGCTGCGGACCTCCTCGACCAGCACGCCCCGGTCATCCTGCCGGATGCTGGTCCACACCTCGACAGGCTGCCGCCCGCCTACCGGAATCTGATCGAGGGCGCTCAAGCATCCCTTCATGCGTCAGCTGATTCGTTCGATGAAATCGCGGCCGCCCAAGAGCGCTTCCGGGAGGAGATAGCGAAAAACCCTGCCAGCTACGCTGCCGGAAAACCAAGTAAGCCTTCGGAATCGCCCGAACGTGAGGCCCACCTCCGCCGCGTTCACAAGAATTTGCTCATGATAGATCCCGGTAACACCCCGCCCTTGGCGGAATTTCTCCGTTCCCAACGTTTTTCGATTCTTCTCAATCCCAATCCGTTCAAAACTAATCCTGAGAAACAATGAGATTACAGACCATAACCACACTTATACTAGGCACGATTTTAACTGCGGAAGTCCGCGCCCAGACTACCCTGAACTTGGGATCGGGAAACAATGTTTCCGGGTCCCCGGCAGGAGCGATCGGATGGAACAACGGTGTGTTGCAGGGTGCCAGTTTGGCAGTCGGTAACGCGAACACGCTGCAGTGGGGCGGTAGCGCCCTCGTGGTTGGGCAGTATAATTATTTGCAGGCGAACTCCGCGATCGTAGGTGGGATCTACAACCAGGCCTTGAACTGGAATTCCTTCACTACGGGAAGCAACAATGTGAACTCCGATCAGAATTCATTGGTTATCGGATACCAAAATATAACTTCATCAGGGCTTCATCACAATGGTGCGATTTTTGGTAGTTTTAATTCTCCCGTCTCAAAGGCCGCTCACCTTGTCATCGGCAATGGCGGCAGTGCTCAACAACGGAGTAATTCCATCATCGTCTATGCGGACGGAGACATATTAATAACGAGGCCCCAGGGCAACATCTCCATGGGCATCTATCAATGATATCTTGGCTGTCCGCGAACGCTACCCATCAATCCAACCCCGGCCTATGAAAAATATGAAGTTACAGACTGCAGCTCTTTTCTTGTTAGGAACAATTTTCCCTGCGGAAGTTCGCGCCCAGTCTACCTTGAACGTCGGGTCGGGAAATTACATCCACGCGTCTCCATCGGGAGCAATCGGATGGAACAACGGCGTATTGCAGTCCGCAAGCTTGGCGATCGGTAATACGCATACAATGCGATACGCGGGTAATGCGCTTGCGGTCGGTCAGTTCAATCTCGTCCAGGGCAATTCTGTGATCGTGGGCGGGACCTACAACCAAGCTTCCAACTGGAGTTCCTTCACGACCGGAAGTAACAACGTCAGTTCCGACCAAAACACGCTGGTCATTGGGCAAAACAATGTTACTTCATCCGGCATGCATCATAATGGTGCGGTATTTGGTGGTTTCAATTCTCCCGTTTCCAAAGCCGCTTCCTTCGTGATCGGAAATGGCACTGCGCAGCAACGCAGTAACTCCCTCATCGTCTATTCGGACGGAGAGATCGTTATAACTAAAGCGCAGGGTGATATCCCCATGGGTATTTATCAGTAACTCTGCAATCACCGTAGACTTCATTTTAACTGCGTGCGTCTGCACGCATTTCCAGAATCTTACCATGCCGATGTTCCAACGCACAATAGTTCCCGCAGCCTCTTTCCTCATGATGGCGAGCGCTCTCGCCGCTCCGCCGCCTCTCTGGTGGAGCCAGGGCAACCCGCCGGTCATTGACCCCGCCGCCTCCACGAGTAACCGCGGCCCTGCCAACATCGGACAGGCTAAGTATATGGCGAAATCCGCCCTGAACGCCCTTTCTCTTTTGCAGCCTACCACGGCCGCCGCCATTGAGTTTGAACTTGTAGGTCCCGGAAATCCAATCCCCTCCTGGGCCGCCCCCGCTAACCAGGCCGAGCGCGACCAGCAACACGCTCCCCTTCTTATCGGCCAGCTCAAAGCCATCTCCGATCCATTCTATACGCGCCTCCATGCTGTGGCACCCGAGTGGCTAGCCATCGAGCGCTACACTAACGGTACCTCGCACCTCCGCTCCATTTTCCCCTGGAGCTCTGTAACCACCGACGACAAGAATAAGGCAGTTGCGAACATAGGCCAGCTGAAGGCCGTGTTTTCGCTAAGATTCGACACCATCCAGGGCTCTTCATACTATCCGGATTCGGATGCGGACGGTACCCGCGATGCGCTGGAGCAACATTATTATGGAACCGATCCCAACAATTCTGACGGCAACGGTGACGGAGTGGGCGATAGCGTCGCCATACAGACCGGCATAAGCGCAACCAGTCTCGACACGGACGGAGACGGCATTTCCAACGCTCAGGAGCTTCTTAATCGAACCAGCCCTATTCTTGCCGATACGGACGGTGACGGAGTGAATGACGTTCTGGATCCATTCCCTCTGGATGTCTCACGCTGGGCAACGCCTGCCAGCACCTCGGGGGATACCTCACCACCTCAGATAACTCTTATCACACCCGAAAATGCTTTGCCTCAGTAATCACCACACTACTATAAATAAAATGCGCTCCCGTCTCTCAGGTTTCTTTCTCCCTAAGAAGCTGGGGATCATTATTGTGCTGATGACGGGGTTTTCTGCCTTGGGGGAGAGTCTTTCAGGCGTGCCTTTCACACCGCCGCAGTCTGTCAAGGCCTCAGAAAAAGTGTCCGCCACGCGCGAACAAAAATGCCCTCCCAAGGGGCGGCTGGTAAAGCTTGCTATTGAATCCGAGCCGAACGACGCCATGATCAGTGCCTTTCAAGGCATGGTGGAACCCTTGCGTCCGGTATCCTCCGACTCAACAAAGCTTGAGCGGAAGGCCTTGTCGGCAGCAATCCGCCAATGGCTGGCCCGCCGGGTCTCCGACGACATGGAGGCGCTGGAGAGCTTCATTGCTGCTCATCCTGCCTCGCCATGGGTGCCTTCGCTTCACCTCAACGTTGGTCGATTCCAGTATCATGCAGGACGTTTCTCTGAAGCAATGGCCCATTGGGATGCCGCTTGGGAGAAGACGCGGGCAATGGAGGGGGCGGAAGCAACATCCATTGCGAACGCCGCCGTCGCGGAATACGCCGTGATGCTGGCAAGGATCGGACGCACGGAAGAACTCGAGGTTTTGCTGGAATCCGTCAAAGACCGGAACTTCCAGACAAGCACACTCACCCTCATCGAGCGGGCGCGGGAGGGACTTTGGAGCATGAAGCACAAGCCCGGCATCTCCTTCCGCTGTGGGCCTTATGCACTCGATCTAATCCATACCGAGACACACGGGGAGCCTGTGAGGGGATTCATGATCGCAGTTGAATCACCCGCACGTGGCTTTTCCATGCTAGAGCTCAAAACCATGGCAATGGAGGAGTTGGATACACCTATGCAAGTGACGAAACGCGCTCCCGGTGCCAAACTAATCCTGCCCTGCGTGGTGCATTGGGGTATGGGCCACTACGGGGCGCTGATGCGCGAGCAGGACAGGGCCGTGCTGTTGCGTGATCCGACCTTCGGAAATGACACTTGGATGACTCGGGCAGCAATTGATTCCGAAAGCAGCGGATATTTCCTGGTTCCCGAAGGGCCGCTTCCGGAAGGCTGGGAAACGGTGAGTGATACGGAGGCCGCAACCATTTACGGAAAGGGAAATTCCACGACATCTGACGAGAAAGAGACTACCAAATGCTCAAGGAAAAGTGGAGACAAATGCGGGGGCAACAAGGGCATGGCGGGCTACGCATTCCATACCTTGCTTGCCAGTCTCAACGTCTCGGACACTCCGGTTGGCTACGGCCCGGCCTACGGCCCGGGAGTGGACTTTGAGGTTACATACAACATGCGCGAGTATGGCCAGCCCGACTCCATGGATTTCACCAACAATTCGCCGCTTTGGGAGAACAACTGGACATCGTATCTGGTAGACGATCCGGGACTGCCCGCCGCCAATGTGACGGTGCATCTGCGCGGAGGTGGAGCCGAAACCCATACCGGCTATACCGCGCTCACCGCCACCACGGGGACCTTTGGAAAGAACCGCCGGTGGGATACCGTTCTGGCGCGGATCGGCGCGGGCCGTTACGAGCGTCGTTATCCCGACGGCTCCAAAGAAATCTATGCCCAGGCCATTGGTACGACCGGGCCGTTCAGAAAAGTATTCCTTAGTCAGATCCTTGATCCACAGGGCAACGCCGTCACTCTTGGCTATAACACGACCGCCGGGTTGACTTCCCGGATCTCGCAGATCACCGATGCCGCCGGCCTTGTCAGCACCCTGACATATGGAGAAGCTGGGAGCCCTTTCCTAGTCACCAAGGTAACCGACCCATTTGGACGTTTTGCCACATTCACCTACCAAACGATTTTCGGTGCGAAAAGGTTGCAGAAAATCACTGACACCATTGGAATCGAATCCTCGTTCGAGTACAACCCGCAGGGCCAGATTGTTGCAATGACTACACCCTACGGCCGTACGGTGTTCAGTTTTGGCAATACCGGACTTACCCGCGGCTATGTTCGTTGGATTCAAGCAACCGACGCCCAGGGCTCGATCGAGCGCCTCGAATATCACAATGGAGGACAAACCTCCGGCACACCAAATACACTCCCCCCGGGTGAACCGTTGCCCGTGGCAGCAGGAGCCGTCTTCGGCGACTCCCACTATTCGGACAGGAACAGCTTCTATTGGGATAAGAAGGCTTGGGCGATGGCTCCCGGAGACTATTCCAAAGCATACCTGACTCATTGGCTGTACACTGATAGTTATGCCACCGCCTCCGGAGTTCCGCACAGCGAAAAGCCGGCTTCTGAAAGCCGGATCTGGTATCGCTACCCTGGACAACCGGACGATAACTACTATGAGGGAACCGGCGCTACCCCTGCTGTCACCGCCCGGGTGGTGGAAGACGAGGGTAGTCCTAGCGGAACCGCCACCCGGATCATGCGTATGACAGTGAATGCTCTGGGCAACCCTATCAGCGCAATCGATCCCCTGGGTCGCGAGACCAGCATCGAATATGCTGCCAACGGGATTGATCCTCTTTTCATCAAGCAAAAGATCAATGGCGTTTTTCAGACGCTTCAGGCTTTCACATACAATCAAACCTATACAGCCCACAAGCCCGTGAGCGCAACCGACGCTGCCGGACAAACGGTAACACTGGCTTACAATTCTGCCGGGCAGGTTACCTCCGTCACCAACCCTCTAGGTGAAACGACAACCCTCACTTACGGCACGTCCACCACGGGCCCGACGCGTCCAAAAGGGCGGGCCTACCAAATCACTGGCGCTCAACCTGGCTCCACTGTCACCCTAACGTACGACGGCTTTGAGCGCCCCCGCACTGTGACCGACTCGTCCGGCCACACGACGACCTATGATTACGACTCGTTCGATCGGGTGACGCTGATTACTTATCCCGATAACACCACGGAGCAATTCGTGTACAACCGCCTGGATCTGTCCGCTCAAAAGGACAGGCAGGGACGCTGGACGCGTACTTGGCACAATGAGTTGCGCCAACCCGTGCTTACGGCGGACGCGCTAGGCCGCCTTCTCCAGATGGAGTGGTGCAAATGCGGAGCTCTCCAGAAGCTTACTGATGGAAAGAACCAGACCACTTCGTGGAAATACGATGCACAGGGAAGAAACTATCAGAAGACCTATCCGGACAATCTTAAGGAGCACATCTCCTACGAGCCTCTCAGCGGCCGGGTTGCTACCACAACCGATGCCGCAGGGCAGATCACAAGCTACAAATACTTTCTGGATGATTCCTTGAAAGGACTGTCCTATGGGAACCTTGCGGCCACCACGGCTGCGACCGCCCCGGTGGGCTACACTTACGACCCCAACTTCGCGCGTCAGCTCACCATGACCGATGGCACCGGCCTCACTTCTTTTGATTACCACCCACTGGGAGTCTTAGGAGCAATGATGCCCAAGACCATCGATGGCCCTCTGAGCGGCACCACCGATTTGATCACCTATACCTACGACGAGTTAGGTCGGCAGAAAACGAGCAACATCGGCCCCCTCGGGACGGAGAACAAAATCACCCTAGGATTTGACAGCCTTGGTCGAGTGCAAACTGTACTCAACAATCTCGG
>JBGTDO010000051.1:0-7710 GCA_041748235.1 Akkermansiaceae bacterium
GTGGCTTCCAGACCTCCCGCCCGAGGCCGGACTGCTCCTGAGTGGTTGAAAGAACACCGCCTTGCCACCCCCCCGAATCGAATTCCAAACGCCTTGCACAAAGGCGTTGAACGAACGCGCCCATTTTCCTTTTTAGGTTCAGCGGCACGAAGACGAAGGAAGTCGATCGCCTCTTCCACAGTGGTGTTTTCAAAATCGATGCGAGGGATGATGATGCGACGGAGCTTTTCCGTGAGGTAGGGCACCCCTGAGGTTTCGTTGTTAGACTCTCCCCACCCGCCGCCGAAATCGGCACCATCACCGAAGTCCGCCTTAATCTTCGCCACTCCCAGTGAATCGGTTGGAGAAAGATCCGCTCCTTTCAGTGTTTGGGAAAAGAGGATGGTTTCCGCATCGGGTGTGGGGGCCTCGGTCCTCCAGCGGATGTCAAGTTCGCGGGATATATCCGACTGGCGGGCGGGTATTGCTTGGGCGAGGAGCGCCTTTTCCGCGGCGTTGAGGCGGGAGAATTCGTAGGGGCGAAGATATCCGGTGAGATCGCGGGAGAGGAGGTATTCATCGATGAACTTCGGCTCGGGCTTGGCGACCAGGAAGGGCAGCACGTGTGCGGTGAAGAACTCCGGGTCCTTGCGGGAAAGGAAGAGATGCAGCTCGTGGCAGTGGTGCTCCGCGAGGAGGGCGAGCTTTTCCTTTTCGTCCAGATCCGGCCAGGTGGTGAGAAAGGTGAAGGTCTGGAGGCGGTTGTCGCCGGTGGTGGCGAGCAGGAACTGGTGGGCTTCGGCGAGGGTGGTGAAGGCGCGCCAATCGGCATCGAGGAGGTTTTCGATCTTTGCCTCGGCTCCGGTTGCAAGGGCGGCGGCGAAGCGGGTGGCGAGGTGGTGGGTGTCCGATGCCAGCGGGCGGGCGATGCGGCAGTCGCGCAGCGGGGTCTCGGTTGGCGGGAGGGGAAGATACATCGTTTCGGAGGAGGAGAGATCGGCGGTGATGATCTCGATGAACTGGGAGCCTTCGAGATCCGCCATAGGGACTTCAACACTTCCATCAGCATCCGGCGTGAGGCTGAATTTCACTGCGGCGGGCAGCTGGAGGAAATCGACGACGGGAACGTGGGGGGCATCGGAATTGCGGCTGCGGCCTCTCGGAGCGCGGCCCGGTATTTCGTCGCCTCCTGGATCAAGTGGCGGAAGGATGCCGCCATCGATCTGATCGCGACCGGTCTTGGTTTCCTGGTCAAGATCATCGGGAGTCCAGCGGTACAGGAGCTGGCCGGGGCGGGGGAGCATGGATCCGGGGAAGGTGACGGCGTTGCGGCGGTCAAGGATGTAGCGCATTTCATCGCTGAGGCGGCGCTCGGTTAGGTAGCTCGAGGGCCGCACGCTACGTGTTAGACCGTCCTGGATGTCCGCTTCAAACGGATAGGGCGCGAATCCGGCGTTCCAGTCGGGAAAATGGTAGCGCTTGCCGATTACGGTAACACGGGTTTCCGGGGTGGCACTGGAGACGCGGATGGTGAGGGTTCCGTTTCCGATGCTTGTGGAGGAAACAATCGGAATCGCGGGGTTGCTAAAGGGAAGAATGGTGTCCTGTGTCACGAGCAGACCTCCGTCGCGCGCGCTGTCAGCAGGTAGGACCTTGATCTGCGTTTCGATATCATCATCCTGAAGCAGGTAGTAGTCACCGGGATCGAGTCCTGCGATCACGAGGTGCTTGTCAGCGACCGTGAGGGTGGGGAGGAGGTCGTGGTTGATGTTGATCTCGTTTCTGGGCGAGTTGATCACACGGTAGAACCGGACACGTGCGGGGTCGGGTTGTTCGGTGGGGGTTTTCAAGGGGATGCGAAGCTCTTGATTGGCCGGGATGGTGAGTTCCTGCGGGATGTCCAGCTCGCGGGTTGGCGGGGAGTAGGTGGTGGTCGCGATGTCCGGCGAGGAGGCTTTGAGGCTGGTGATGCCGGAGAGCGGGCCGAGATCGATCATGCCGGAGGCATCGGTGCGAAGGCTGGTGGAGACGGGCTTTTCGTAGAGTTCGTGGAAAAGCTCCAGGTTGACAGGTCTGTCCGGGAGTAGCTCGCCATTGCGACCGCGCAGGTACAGCTGATGGCCGTTGGCGGTGGGTGAGAAAAGCGCGGTGGCGATGCGCTGCGTTTCCGCGCCCCGTTGAGTTTGAATGTTTCCGAGGCGGTAAGCGTTTCCGTCTCACCGGAGGATGCGGAGGTCACGCTTCCGGAAAGGGTGAGGGTGAGCGAAAGTAGATCCGCAGGTACGAGTATTGGAATTCCGTTGGTGGCCAGCTGCAGTGGGTCGGCGATTACGCGTTCGGTGGTGATACCGCCGAGGAGGGTGGCTTTCAGAATCAGCACGGGAGACTTTAGCCGGTCGAGCGGCACCGGCTGGCCGTGGTTGGTGAGGCGGGTGCGGAGGTGGAGGGTGGTTTGGAGATCGGCGAGGAGTTGCTCGCGGTCGAGAAGGAATGAGGTTTCAAGCACAAGGGATTCGCTACGGGATCCGAGGGAGATTCGTGTGGAGAGTTTTCCTGCGGTGAGCGTTCCGGAGGTGGCGGGCTGGTTGGCCGCATCGGGGACGGTGAGGACACCTTCTTCCGCGATATACGTTTCCGATCCGAGCTCCAAGGTGAAGTGGGGCACGGGCTGGGACTTTTCATCAAACAGGCGGATCGTCTGGCCGGTTGCGGTGCGGGTGATGTGGGGGGTGATGTTTCCCTTCCTCACCAGCGCGCGGGCGGAAATCTGGTTGGAAACGAATTCAACGATCCACTGCCCGGCCCCCTCCAGCTCGGGGAGCGCGATGATCTCCCGGTGGAGAACCAGCGGCGCTTGCTCGAAGGAGATGGTCCGGGTCATGTGCGGGACCAGTCCGTCGAGGTCGATCGATGGAGAGTCCTCCTCGGCACCCTCCAGCTCGTAGATGCGAACAAGGAACTCGGGGGTGTTTTTGAGGTCCAGTGGGAGGGAAATGTCTTCGTCTGCGGCGAAGAGAGAAGGCGCGGACGGTGCGAAGCTGATGCGCGTTTCCTCGCGGAGGGCCTTGTAATCCTCCAGTGTAAGGGCGGAGGCCCAGCGGGAGGGATCGGCACCTGCGAGCAGCCGGGCACGGGCATGGAGCTCGGCGAGGCGTTCTTCTTGGATATGAGGGATGAACGGCTTGTTGGCGGTGTCTGATTCCTTGAGAAATTGGTAGAGATAGGATTCGATCAGTGGCGAATCGACGTGAATCTCCGGGCATTGGGTGGCGGCGGTGAAATTTCCTCCGGAGCCGACGATGAACTTCGATTTCTCGGTGTGACTGATGAGAGGGTGGTGTTGGCGTGGGAGGGCGAGGTAGGCCAGTAGATCATTAAGCGAATGGTTTCCGAGAATTTCCTGTAGGCGGAGATGGTGGTAGAGGACGTGCGCTTTAAGCGAGTTCTGCGAAGGAGGCAGGGTAAGCACGTAATCCTTGCATGCGCTAAGGAAAGCGGCGTGGGAGGCCGGGTGACGGACGAGCACTGCGGGATGGGCGGGGGTGAGCTTCTTCAGGTAGTCGATGTTGAACTCTTCGTTTGAAAGGAGGTATGGAGTCTCCTTTTTCAGCTCGTCGAGTTGAGTAAGTGTTAGAAGCCCGAAATTGATTTTCTCAGTTGCGACTGGCGGCTCGAGCGCGAGAGCCTTCGTAATGAGGTCGGTGTAGTGCGGGTGGTCCTGACGGTCGAAGTTTTCGACGAACCATCTGATGCGACTTTCGGTAAAATTATCAAGATTACCCAGAGACTCGTACAGAAGCCGGTCGGAGTAGGTGAGGTGTGGCGCGCGCGGGTTCGCCCGCTCTGCGGCGTTCTGAAAAGCGGCGGGATCGATCACTGCGGGATTAAGCGAGGTGGGAAGCGCTTTGTTGGTTGCTGCGGAGTCTGGCTTCGTTGCGATAAAGTCCACGCCGAGCGTCTCCGTGAGTTCCGCCAGCGCGGCTTTGGGATTTTGCTCATAGGCAAACAGGATACGACGGTTCTCCAAGGTGGAGAGACCTTCTGCGCTCACCGAGTTCTGCTTGTCCTCTGCGGAAGCTTTCCATGCGGAAATGGTCTCAAGGTACTCCTTCTCCCGGCTGTTCAGCTGGTGATCAAGAGCGGTGTGAAAAAAGTAGTTGCGAGTGCCTGGCGTCAGCGTCGAAAGAGCGGCGGGGCGCGTCGCGGGATCGGCGAAGTTTTCGAGAAATAGCTCCGGGTTCGCGCGGAGGCCGAGGGTCGCAATGAAAAGGAGGAACGGGATTTTCATCGTTCCTTTATGGGCACGGCGGTCACGTAAGGGAAGGAGGAAGGCATATCGATAATTAGAAGCCTTCTTCGATGTTTAGCGCGCCTACATGAGGCTACTTCCAAAGTGCTCCAAGATCGCCGCGTGAATGTCCTCCGCACGCGCGATCTTGCGGTTGCTTCCGATGAGGACGGGCTTTTCCGACTCGGCGACCTGATCCCGACCATGAGAACCTTTGACCAAGGAAGCATCGAGCGGGATCACGTCGAGGAGCCCGCGGATACCTAGCTTTTTCTTGAGGAGAAACTTCGCGATGCGGAGCTTGGGGGCTTTGAGTGCGGGGTCGATGAAGAGCTCGCACGGATCGTAGCCGGGCTTGCGGTGGATATCGATGGTGCGGGCGAAGTCAGGAGCCTTGGTGTTATCGTTCCAGTAGTAGTAGGTGAACCAGGCGTTCGGCTCTGCAATGGCGATGAGGTCGCCGGAGCGGGGGTGGTTCTGGGGGCGGATCTCGTCGATGCCCGGAGTGTTCTCCAAAAGGCTGCGGACCTGCGGTAGGATGGAGGGGTCGTTGACGTAGATGTGGGCGATCTGGTGGTCTGAGACCGCGAAGGCTTTGCAGCCGCCGTAGTCCAGGGATTCCAGTCCGAGCTCGTCCTTGATTGAGAGCCAGCCCTTCGCGCGAAACAGGCGGTTGAGGTGGATCGGCTGATCCACTGGGGAAATTCCGTATTCGGAAAGGATGAGGACGCGGATGTTACGGGACTCGTAGTAGGCGATCAGATCACTCGTCACCCGGTCAATGGCCGCAATTTCAGCGCGGATACTCGGAGCACCCGGCCCGTCCTTTTGAAGGCAGTAATCGAGGTGGGGGAGGTAAACTAGGGAGAGCGTTGGCTGATGCTTTTCCTCCACCCATTTTGCGGAGGCGGCAATCCATTCCGAGGATGCGATTCCTGCGGTTGGTCCCCAGAAGGCCTGAAATGGGAAAGGCCCCAAATCATTTTTAATCTCCTCCCGCATCCCCATCGGCTGTGTGTGAATGTCGAAGAATTTCCGCCCGTCGGCGGGATAAAGCGGGCGTGGCGTGATGGTGAAGTCCGCGCTGGAATACATGTTGTACCACCAGAAAAGCTTTGCGCAGGTGAAGTTCGGGACGCTTTTTCGTAGAGTATCCCAGATCTTTTCGCCGTGGACGATGTGGTTGGATTGTTTCCAGAAACGCACCTCCGCATTCTCCCTGTCGTACCAGCCGTTGGCAACGATTCCATGTTCTTCTGGGGGCGTCCCGGTCACGATTGAGGACTGTGCGGTGGTCGTCAGCGCGGGAAAAGCTGGAGTGTAGGTCTGAAGTCCATGCGTTTTCGCGAAGGCGGTAATCCCAGGCGCCTGCTCCCCTAGAAGGGATCTAGAAAGGCCGACGACGTTGAGAACTGCAAGGCGCATGAGCTTTTTTAACCGCGAATGGACGCGAATGCACGCGAATGGACGCGAATGGACGCGAATGCACGCGAATGCACGCGAATGCACGCGAATCAGTGGGAGAGCCTCCTTCGTCGGGGAACTTGCTACTCCGGCAGACCACCTTGAGGGCACATCCGGTGAGAAGGGCGTCAAAAAGCCAGGAATCCTTGCAAACAAAGGGCTGAGGAACTTTTCCGTTGTGATCGCCCCTGACACTGGATAGAAGAGGTTCAACAAGCCGGATACAAGCGACGGCGAACAACATCCACCGTGAAAAGGTGCGGGGCTTCGCCGCACATGATCCTAGACGTCCGCTAAATAAATGAATATCGTATTTCGTCTGAACGGAGTAGATCCTGATTCGCCGTTGCTCTATCGAATAAGCATTAGCGGTAATCCTTCGTATGTCGGATGTGCCAATTCAGCCAGAAGACCACAAAAGGCATACATACGGAATATACAGCGTATGATCGACGGGCAGCCTTATCGGAAGAACAAGCCAGATGGGTTTAGGCTCGTCCATAGGAGAATGCTTGAAGCAATTCAACGTGGAGAGGAAGTTGTAATCGACTTGATACGCAATGTTTCAAAGGATACCAAATTTATCGAAGAGCGAGCCGAGATCACTAAGTGCTGGCAAGAATCCGGGGGTGACATTATCAACCGAATATCCAGCAAAAAATCGAATCGGGTCCCGGAGAGTGATTAGCTCCCCAGTCCAACAGCTCCCCAGTCCAACACCACCGTGCGTACGGATCGGTACAAGGGAGGTTCCAATCAGATTGGGGTATCAGGCCCGTAAGGAAGAACGATCCAGATGGCTTGCATGTCGGGAACTCCTTGTTCCTCTAGGCAACGGTTGTTCAGTAAGAATCGCACATTCTGATGCTCTCCGCCCCACGGCTCACACCCCTTCGGGGCACGTCGCGTTCGCTCCTGTCCATCCCGCTCCGGCGGTATTCAGGTTGGCTCATCCGCCAGTAGCCTTTGCGGCTGCGCGTCGCCAGATGCACTTTGCTCGGGAACACTCCCAAGGCCAGCGGATTACGACGACGCGTGCGTGGTTGCTTGTCTTTTATAATAAAAGATATGAGAAACACAATCTTGGCAATTTTCGCCGCAACGGCATTGACGTCCGCACAGCCCATGAATCCCGAATTTCACTACATCATATTTATTGCAAAACCAGCACAGGATGTTTGGAGCGCTTTGACAGAGAAAAAGATCATCGATCAATATTACATGGCCCCGGTGCGTACTTTAGAACTGAAGAAAGCTGGTAGGATTAGCTATGGTGGCGATGTCGACCTCATATCCGGGACGATTATCGAGGTCGAACCCCCGAAGATATTGGTGCATACGTTCAAGTTCGCTGGTTCGGACGATCCAGAGACCCGGGTTTCATACGAGGTCGAGCCCATCGGTGAATCGATGTGTTCGCTGACCATTTCCCACACCGGATTTCAGGCGGAGGATCAGACTTACGCAGACATCACAGGAGGATGGCCCGTGATCGCTTCGTCCCTGAAGACTCTCCTTGAGACGGGGCGCTCTTTACCTTGGCCCGAGAAACCGAATCCCTAACAAGGCGCGCTCACAATTTGGATCCACATATGGACTATCGGTCAATCGGCGACAAAGCCGAAGGCGGAGTATCGAGAATGGATTGGCGGCAGACCATTTGCTGATTAGAGCGTACCAGGAGAAGTTTGGATTTCTTCCAATTGGCAGACTCTATTTCGCGGTGGTAGGTTGGGCTGGCTGCTACGTCAAAGCGCAGATTTGGTGACGAGGTCGTCGAACAAGAGTAAGCGGGGTCTGTAGCGCCGCTTGAAGATTCTGGCCGGCGTATTTCAGAGGGCGTCATAGTTCACCAACCTATGACACCTATGAACGAATCCATCTTGAAGACCGACCGACAGGGTCGCCTGCGCTACACTCCGGAACAGAAGAAAGTCATGGTGGATGCCTACCGGGCCAGCGGTTTGAGCGCGCCGCGC
>JBGTDO010000052.1:0-51342 GCA_041748235.1 Akkermansiaceae bacterium
ATGGCGGTTTCGGGATCGGACGACCAGACGACTGCTTGATCCGGCGAAGTCTCGATTCCCTGCATGGAAAGCTGGGCGATTGCGATGCGGATCTCCCGGATGATCGAGGAGTCAGGTGAAGGGCCGGAGCCGGTGGTTGCCTGGCAGTAAAGGAGTTTTCCTCCTTGGTGGATGGCGAAGACCCACTGGCCGAGCTCGCGCCAGAGGGCGAGGGTGTTTCCTTTCGCAGGGAGCGAGCGGGGCGAGATGTCGAAGGCCGAGGGTGACTTGAGCGGCAGGTCCTCGGTCTGCGGGTTGCGGAGGATGACCGAAAGGAATGTGGATTCTTCGGAATTGACGAGGATCGGGAAGATATCGGTGAGCTGTCCGGCGAATGGGTCGGGGCGCAGGCCGAGGCGTTCGGCGTGGGTGGCGGCGAGATCCGGGAAAAGGCTGGTGTCGCCGGTGTTGACGTGGAGCGGGATGGCGGTGAGGGCTTTGACCGGGAAGAAGTAGACCAGATCGCCCTGCGGAAATTTCTCGATCTCGAAAGGTTTGGCGACTGGATGACTTGAGATAAGGGCGGCGGGTTCGGAGGCAGATGTTGACCAGATTTCCCATGAGGATTCGCCGGGGACTAGGAGGTGGACGGTGCTGTTCTTGGCCATGCTGAAAAGTGTTGGAGCGGAAGGTGAAACTCCGGGTTAGGGAATGATTTCGGTGGTGCGATCGAGGAGGGCTGGTCTGCCGGTACGATTGCGGACGATGGCGGTGACGCGCCGTTTGGAGTCGCCGGAGCGGCCGGTGGAGGTGATGCGGGTGGTGGTGTCGTCGACGGTGAAGCGCTTAGCGATGTCTTGCCGCATTTCCGGATTGATGCCAAGTAGGGAAAGCGCTCCGCCGATGTCTTCGAAGGGCTGGTCATCCTCGGTGTGGCGGAGGCCGTCGATTCCGCGGACGGTTTGTGGGATGATGGAGGCCTGGGCTTCGGTGCCTTCGGCGGCGACGGCGATGAGCTCGGCGTCAGCCTCGTTGAGATCCAGTGTTCCGGAGGACCAGACGGTGAACCAGTCACGCCAATCGGGACGGATGGCTTCGATATCTTCCATGCCCCGGACAAGTCGCATTTCCTCAAGATCATAGAACGGGCGGTTGAAAGGCTGATTGATACGGCCGATGCTTTCGTAGTATTCGCGGCCGGCGCCGTTGAGCGTGAGCTGGCCGCCGTCGGGGCTAATCCAGTCGGTAAGCGCGTCGGCGAGGGCCTGTGCGGAATCAAGATCAAGTCCCCAATGGATGAAGATTGATCGGATCAGGGTTTTGTCATCGGCGAGGAGGAGGGCGTTGATGTTGAAACGGGCTCCCTCGGAAGCGAGGGTGACGTGGACTTCCTCGTTGTTTTTCTCATCGATGCGGTGCAGGAGCGGGTCGGTGGGTTCGACGGCCGGGTTCGAGCCGATGGCGATTCCCATTTCCGCAAGCTGGAACGCGCGGGAGCCATGGACCTTTGCGGTGGCAAGTTCCATGTCAAAAGAGATCACCCGGAGCGATGTGACGGCGGCGAGCGAGAGGATTGCGATGAGCCACAGCACAGCGATGAGCGCGGCTCCAGATGGATTTTCAGGCTGGAGGGAGGTTCTCATTGGTTGGATGGATTGGTGTCCATGCCCGGTGGCTGAATTGTGGTGGAGCCGCCTCCTCCATCAGCAGCTCCGTCCGGGGATTCCGGGTCTGGGGTAACTGGAGCGCCGCCGCCTGCAGCTTGCTGCTGAAGTTGACGCATGAAGACTTCCGGGTTTTGGCGGGGTGGAATCCAGAAGACGTGGCGGATCTCAGGGCCGTCGGCGCCGAAGGCAACGACCAGCTCGAGCTGGAGCGGGAGTTGCCCGGGCTGCTCCCAATCCCACTGGTATTCCATCAAGCGGCCGTTGAGCGCCCGCCACTCAAACATACGGACATCGGTTAATAGGGTAATTTCCGCAAACGGCTCTTCCGGGGCGGCGGAGGAGACGAAGCCGGTGCCTGCCGCGTTCTCGGACGAGGGATTGATCAATTCGTTTTCATAGTAGCGGAGGACGATGTCGAGAAAGCCGGAGCGGCGGAGGACGGTGGAGAGCTGGATGGCTTTTGCAGTTCGCTCTTGGCCGCCCCAGGTGAAGGACATCGGTACGTTCTGGAGTGTGAGATCGGTGAGGTAGTGGGAGCCGGCGTCGGTGACTTTTAGATCCATCCGAGTGTTTCCTGGGAGGGCTGCGAAGCGGCTCTCGAGCAGGTCGAAAAATGCCTGCTTTAGCATTTCCTCGTTTTGGGTCCGCACGACTGTATTGCCGAGAATCAGTGAGGATCGGGCGGTGGAGAAGACCATGCCGACCAGCAGTGCGATCAGCAGCAGTGCGACGACCAGCTCAAGAAGTGTGAACGCCGGCTGGAGCGCGCGAGGCTCGGTGCGGGACGATCTCATGGCTGGTACATGGGGTTGTAGCGCCACGTTTCTGCGGAACGGGACTGCCAGGCATCGTTGTCGAACCAGTTGGCGGTGATCTTGATGTGATACATTTCCTGGAGCAGCTCGCCCTCTTGGCTCTCAAGTTCCTCAAGGGGCTCGATGACGATGTCGAGTTCGACTCCGGTGCCCTCAACAGGGACCTGGGTGACGCCGATCGCCTGGGTGGGAAGGGAGAGCTGCTCGGTAAGAGCTGAATCGAGGATGCGGGTGATGCGGAGCTCGTTCTGGGCAAGGCTGGCGGCCTCGGCCATGCGGTGGAAGGCGACGGTGAGGCCGGTGCAGGCGATGCTGAAAATTCCGAGTGCCAGGACCACTTCTAGGAGGAGGAAGCCTTTGTGCGAACGGGAGGTTTGGCGGGACGACTTCACTGAATGGGATTTATCGGGCTTCCAGTTCGGAATCGGAAATGGAGGCGGTCAGCGGGTGGTAGGTGTCCTGAGCGTAGCTGTCGTCAATGGCGAGGCGGACGGTGAGGGGCTCGGAAAGGCCATCGGGATCGAAGCGCCAGATCGGTATACGGTTTTCCGTGGGTGTGACGAAGCCGCTGGTGTTCCAGTGGCGGATTGAAAGGATGATCTCCGGGTCGAGCTCGATCTCCTCGCGGAGTACGGGGCGGGAGCCGGTGGATACCTCCTCGCCGCCGATGCTGCGGCCGAGGACGGTGGTGCGCTCTTGGGCGGAGGCTTCTGCAAAGGGGAGGATGCGGACGGAATCCGGATGGAACTCAATCGCGTATGGTGTTTGGTGAAGGATGGATGCGGTGCGGGCTTTCTTGGCGAGGAGCTCGATTTCGCCAGAGGCATTGCTGAGGGTGCGCTCGGCGGATGAGAGGACGACCGTAGTGATGGCACCGCCGATGATGAGAGCAGTAATCGCCAGCACGATTACGATTTCCAGGAGGGTGAAGGCGCTGGGAAAAGCGGGATGGGCACGGCGAGCCCGGTGCGGATCGCGGGGGCCCTGCAGGGACAGATTAATCTTGGGAGGAGAGGTCATCTTCTGTGGCTTCCTGTCCATCGGGGCCTTTTGAGACGAGTTCGAAGGTGGAGGAGTCCTTTTTCCCTGGGAAGCGGTAAATGTAAGGCTGTTGCCACGGGTCCTGCGGGACCTCTGTGGCAAGCTGGGTCCAGCGTTTCGGAACCGGGGTGGAGGATGGCTTGGTGACGAGGGCCTGAAGACCCTGCTGGGTGGTAGGGTAGGTGGCGGCGTTGAGCTTGTAGGTGGAAATGGCGGAGGAAATCGTGTTGAAATCGGCAGTCACGCGCTGGAGTTTGGCACCGTCTCCCAATTTTCCGACAACGGCGATCGATCCACCGAGGATAACGGCAATAATGCCAAGCACGATGACGATCTCAAGCAAGGTGAAGCCGCGGGGCGTGGAGCGCTTCCAAAGGCGGGATGTGGAATGGATGGACGGCGTGGATTTCATGATAGTTTGCTATTTAATGCCGCAGCAGGGCGGATTTGTTGAAAGGAAAAAGGGTTTTTGCGGCTGAGGCAATACTAGGCTGCGCTTCAATCCACAGGAATCGCGCGCAAAGGGGCTTCCTCCTCGTCTGGTATTTCCACAGGTTGGGCGCGGAGAGGGGCAGGTGCGGGATTCGGTGTGGGCTGCGCCCGCCGTGGAGGCTCCTGATGATCGGGAGGCGGGAGATTCTCTTCGGAAACGGGCAGCGCCCGGGCGGGATGGATCGGGCAAAGGTCGTCGGAATCAGGGGCGGAATCTGCCGGCATCTGATCCTCGTAGGCGGTACCGGCTTGATGACATCCGGCTGTGGTGGTTTTACCAGACTGACGGCAGAGGGAGACGGTGACGAGTTGGATCTTCGAGTGCAGTTTGCCAGCTTTGTAGCCGAGGCGGTCGGCCGTTTTCATGACATCCACCCAGACGGGGAGGGCGAGGGTGGAGCCGTATCCGCCCTGGATGGTTTTTTTCGGCGTGTCGAAGCCGACCCAGACGGCGCATGTGAGATTCGAGGTATAACCGGTGAACCATGCGTCTTTGAAATCATTGGTGGTTCCGGTTTTTCCGGCGGCGGGCTTGCTGAAGCCAAGCCGTTTGATGGAGGCGGCGGTGCCGGAGCTGACGACTTCCTGAAGGATTTTCGAGACAGACCAGGCGGAGCCCCTGTTGGCGGCTTGGTAGGGGAGAGCGGGGGTGGCGTAAAGAATGTTGCCTGCGCGGTCCCTGATTTCAGAAATGAGATACGGACGGAAGCGGACGCCGTCGTTGGGGAAAATCGTGTAGGCGGTGGCTACTTCCCATGGGCTGGCCTCCCAGGAGCCGAGGAAGGAGGAGGGTGTTTCAGGCATGGCGGTGCCGAAGCCGACCTTGCGCGAGACATCGGCCACCGTGGAGACGCCCGCGTAGTTGCCTACCCGGACGGACATGGTGTTGCGGGAGCGGATGAGACCGTAGGAAACGGGATTCATTCCACCAAATTTTCCGTCCGAGTTGTTGGGCCGCCAGGTTGGGGCTCCTTTGATTTCACCTCGCTGGATCGGGCCGTCGGAAATGAGCGTCGAAGGACGGAGGCCTTTGTCGAAGGCGGAGAGATAGACGAAGGGCTTGAACAGCGAGCCAATCTGGCGGCGGGCCTGAATGGCGCGATTGAACTGGGATTCCTTGGCATCGCGGCCGCCGACGAGGGCGATAACGGCCCCGGTTCGATTCTCGATCAAGACTGCTGAGCCCTGGATATATTGTGGCTCCGGCCGTTTTTCTTCGGGGAGGTTCTGCCAAGCGGCGCGAGTCTGATGGGGGTAGCCGGAGCTGCGCTCAACTTCGCGTAGTTTCTTATCCAAGGCCTCCTCGGCGATGGTTTGAAGGCGTTGGTCGATGGTAGTGACGATGGTCAGGCCGCCGAGCTGAATGTTTTGCTTCTCCAAAATGACCTCGAGATCTCGTCGGATCGCATCGATCGCGTAGGAAGGCTGGGATTCGCGGCGCCACGTGGGGCGGACGTTGATGGGGTCTTTTTTGGCGGCAGCGGCTTCTTCTCCGGTGATCTTTTTGGCGTCCACCATCCGATCAAGAGTGGTGTTGCGCTCGCGCTCGGCCGCATCCAATGAGCGGAAAGGATTGTAGGCATCGGGACCGCGCACGATTCCCGCAAGCAGGGCGGATTCTGAAAGGGTGAGCTCTGAGGGGTGTTTTTCAAAGTAGATCCTAGAGGCCTCGCCGACTCCTTTGATCTGGCGGCCCCAGTTGATCTGGTTGATGTAAGCTTCCAGAATGTCGTCCTTTGACATCGCGGCGTTGATGCGGAAGGCGATGGCGATTTCGAGGAACTTACGGTCGAGCTGGCGCGGAATGTCCCCACGCTTCTCGCCATATTTTAGCTGGAACACATCGGATGCCAGCTGCTGGGTGATGGTGGAGGCACCTTGGCGTTTCCCCTCTAGATTTGCTAGAATCGCGCGGCCGATACCGATCACATCGATGGCGCCGTGGGAGTAGAAACGCTCGTCTTCACGGGCGAGGATGGCTTTACGGAAGTCCTCGGAAACGTCCTTGAGCTTGATCAGAGAGCGCTTTTCGCCGTGGATGCGGCCGATTTCATTGCCCTGACGGTCGAGGATGATGGTGCGCTCGGGCATGGCGTTGATCTTCTCGAGATCATAGCGATAGGATCGGAAGCCATAAAAAACGGCCATCACCCCCAGTAGATACAAGCCGAGAACTGTTGGCACGCCTATGACGCGCAGGGGGATCCGGGCTGCTCCGGAGAGGGGGCGGGTTAGCAGGAATAACAAGTGGATTGGCCAGAACAGCAGCAAAGAGACGAAGCCCGGGGATTTTCTGCCGGGTGGTTGTTTCGCGCCGGTCTCGGGCGCATGTTGCGTGCGTTTGGCCATAGATGTATCTGCGCGAACATAGGGGCATTTATTCGGTATGCGAGGCGGAATTCAGAAACTGCAAGGGGCTGATGCGATCGCTGTTTGGTCCGAAAACGCTAGACGAATCGGATGGGTGGTGTCGATTGATTGGGTAATGAGAAATTTCCGAATCTGCGTGGGTTTGCTTTTCGCGGTGGCTTCTGCGGGAGCGAGGGAGGCGATCACGGGCGTCAACGATCTGGTTCAGCTCGAGAACCGCGTCGGTGCGGTTGCCGCGAAGAGCAGAGATGCCACGGTGGCGCTGATTTCCGAGAGAACCGGCTCATCCGGCTCCGGAGTTCTGGTCTCCGCCAATGGTCTCATTTTTACGGCAGCGCATGTGGTGCAGGGGATGGAGGAGGTGGATGTCTACTTCGCCGATGGCAAGAAGTTGCTGGGGAACGTGCTGGGCGCGAATTTCTCCAAAGACATAGGAATGGTGAAACTAGAGGAGGAAGGGCCGTGGCCACACGTTGAACTAGGGAAATCGGCCCCTCTCGAGGCGGGATCTTGGGTGGTGGCGCTTGGGCATTCCGCCGGTTTTGATCACGCAAGGACGCCGCCTGTTCGATTTGGGCGGGTGATGTCCACCGGGCCGGGTAACTATTTTACCTCCGACTGCACCTTGATCGGTGGGGACTCGGGCGGGCCCCTCTTCGATCTGGACGGCCGCCTCGTGGGTATCAATTCTTCGATCGGCTGGTCTTGGAAAAACAACAACCACGCCGGCGTGGATGGTTTTGATGAGGATAGGGATCGCTTGCTCGCGGGGGAGACCTGGGGCGTTTTGCAAATGAACCCAATGGCGAACCCGGAGACGCCGGTCCTTGGCATCGGGATGGGGATGAAGCGGGGAGCGGACGGCGTGTTCGTGCAGACGGTCGCTCCGAATTCACCTGCCGCTGCGGCTGGTTTGCGCCCTGGTGACATGATCCAGTCGGTAAATGGAGAAAAGGTGGAGGAAGGGACTGATCTTCAGAGAGCAGTGACAAAACGCCGGGCGGGAGAGACTGTTTCCCTTGGCGTTACCCGCAATGGAAGCCAGTTGAAAATTGAGGCCGAGCTAGTGAAAATGGAGGACATCTACAAATGAGCGTTTCAGGAAGCATGAAATACGGGGCGCTTTTGCTTGGTCTTGCGACGATGGCTCCCGCCCAGCGCGGCGAGCCGGAGGTGCCGCTGATGACGCCCTCCGAGCGGAAAGCCGTGGATGAACAGTCGGCCGAGTTCAACGCCGCCTTGCGTCCGGTGTTGGAGAAGGCTGCGAAATCGACCGTGAGGATTTGGGGGAATCCGGGTCGGCCACGTGTTCTGGCTTATGGGACCGTGGTGGGAGATGGTCGCAGGGTGCTTACGAAGTGGAGCGAGATCGAGCGATTCTCGGAGGGCCTGCAGGTGCAGGCGGGGGAGGACCAATCCTTCGGAGCCGAAGTCGAAGGGGTTTATGTCGACGAGGATTTGGCGCTGCTCAAGCTGACCGCCGGGGAGGCCCGGGATCGTGCGCCGCTGGTCCCGGCCGCATTTGAGCCTGTCGAGCTGAGCGTGGGCAAGTTTCTTGCCGCTCCACAACCGTCCGGAGCACCCGGAGCCTTTGGAGTGGTCAGCGTGCTGGAGCGGAACCTGCGGGAAACCGACCAAGCGCATCTTGGTATCATGGCGGATCCTAGGTACAAAGGTGATGGTGTCCGCATATCCACTGTGCAGCCGGAATATGGTGCCTCAGAGGCAGGATTGCGCGCGGACGATGTGATTTTGAAGGTGGATGAGCGGGAGGTTTCAGGGCTTCAGGAATTGCGTAACGTGTTGTCTGGCAAGCAACCCGGGGATCGGGTGATGCTGCGGATTGAGACGGCGGGAAAAGAAAGGGACGTTGAGGTGCGGCTTTCAAACCGCCCTGTGCAGGGCCAGTTCGCGGGCGACCGCCTGCACCACATGGAAGCGATGGGTGGCCGGATCAACAAGGTCCGGTCCGGGTTCTCGCGAGTGGTGCAGTCGGACATGCAGATCCAAAGCAACCGGGTAGGAGGTCCGGTGGTGGACCTGCAAGGCCGGGTGGTTGGCATCACTCTTGCGAGAGCGGACCGCACCCGGACTTATGTGATGGGCAGCGCTGCGGTTATGGAACTCCTTGGAAAAAGCGTCGACACCGTCGCCGCCGCCAAGGCGAAGACTGCGGAGAAAGAGCAGCAGCTTGCCGCTCAGCAGCGCCAACTGATGCCGCAGGGATTTTCAGGCGGTGGTCCAGGTGTCAAACCGCAGGACATCCAGCGCATGAGACGAAATCTTGAGGATATGGAGAGATTGGCACAGCGGATTGACGACGAGATGGAAGCGCTGGAGGAGCAGTGAAATCTTTTACCACGGGTTGCGTTTGTCGCTAAACGGGTCCTAGGATGCCGCCGTGATGAGCGAGAAGGAATTTTTCTATCAGGATCCGTTTCCTCTGGGGTTGGATGACACTGAATATGAGTGCATAAACGACGGGCTGGTGGAGACGTCCGTATTTGAGGGTAAACCGATTCTCAAGGTCGAGCCGGAGGCGCTCACGCTGCTTGCTGCGGAAGCGATGCGAGCGATCAATTTCACCCTGAGAAGTAGCCACTTGGCCCAGGTATCGGCAATTTTGGATGATCCCGAGGCTTCGGAGAACGACCGCATGGTCGCGCTTATGCTCTTGAAAAACGCGGAGATCGCCTCGCACGGCATCTTGCCGGCCTGCCAAGATACTGGGACGGCCACGATCATCGGGAAGAAGGGCCAGCGCGTTTGGACCGATTGTGATGACGCGGAGCTTCTCTCCAAAGGCATCCACCAAACCTACACCAGGGAGAACCTTCGTTATTCGCAGACCGCGCCTCTGACGATATACGAGGAGGTTAACACAAAAACCAACCTGCCCGCGCAGATCGATCTCTACGCGACCGCTGGAGACGAATATAAGTTTCTCTTCGTCAGCAAGGGCGGTGGCTCCGCGAACAAGACCTTTCTTTATCAGGAAACCAAGGCCCTGCTGAATCCGAAGCGGCTCAAGGAGTTTTGTATCGAAAAAATGAAATCTCTCGGGACCGCCGCGTGCCCGCCGTACCATTTAGGTTTTGTTATCGGCGGCACGTCGGCGGAGAGCAATCTGAAGACGGTTAAGATGGCGACGACGCGCTACTACGACTCGCTACCCACCAGCGGCAACGAGCACGGGCGGGCCTTCCGCGATCTGGAGCTGGAGAAGGAATTGCTGGAGGCGGCGCGAGAGATCGGCATCGGGGCCCAGTTTGGCGGGAAGTATTTCGCTCTCGATGTGCGGGTGGTGAGGTTGCCGAGGCACGGGGCTTCGTGTCCTGTCGGGATCGGGGTTTCCTGTTCTGCCGACCGGCAAGCCAAGGCGAAGATCACAAAGAACGGAATATTTCTGGAGAAGCTGGAAAAAAACCCGGGGCGCTTCATCCCGGAAAAATACCGCGATTGGAAATTCAGAGGGGTGGAGATCAATCTGGACCAAGGGATGGAGGAAACTTTGAAGACGCTTTCAAAGTATCCGGTCACCACGGCGCTCTCGCTCAGCGGGACGATCATTGTCGCGCGCGATTCCGCTCATGCGAAGATCAAAGAGATCCTCGATGAAACCGGGGAGCTCCCTGAATATTTCCGCAAGTTCCCGGTTTACTACGCGGGTCCTGCAAAGACTCCTGCGGGCTTGCCATCCGGTAGTTTCGGGCCAACGACAGCCGGACGGATGGATGGTTATGTGGACCTTTTTCAGTCGCATGGCGGCTCGATGGTAATGCTTGCCAAAGGAAACCGCTCCCAGCAAGTGACGGATGCCTGCAAGGCCCATGGCGGGTTTTACTTGGGCTCTGCGGGTGGTCCGGCCGCGTTGTTGGCGAAGGATCACATCCGTTCTCAGGAAGTGGTGGATTTCCCCGAGCTCGGGATGGAAGCGGTTTGGAAAATCACGGTGGAAAATTTCCCCGCCTTCATCCTCGTTGACAACAAGGGCAATGATTTTTTCAAAATGCTCAACCACTGCCCGGTCTGCCCTGCGTAAGCCTCACGGAAAGCTCTTTGACATTCTGGTTTTGATTTGGCAGGCTGCCGGGATGCAACCCATCCACTTCGACGAATCCGTTGCCTCGATTTTGAAGCGTGAGAGAAGATACGATGGGCAGGCCTATTTTTTTCTCAAAGACGCGTTGGATTTCACTCTTAAGCGCTTCATGGAAGGCACTGGAGGGCAGGGCCGGCATGTCAGCGGCCGGGAATTGTTGGAGGGTTTTCGCGATTACTCGTTAGAGCAGTTCGGGCCGATGGCGGCGACGCTCATGGATGAATGGGGTGTAAAGGAGTGCCGGGACGTGGGCAACATGGTTTTCCAGATGATCGAGGAGCAGGTGTTTGGAAAACAGGAGTCGGACAAGCCGGAGGATTTCGACGAGCTCTTTGATTTCCGGGGGGCGCTGCGGGAGCCGTTTTTGCCGAAGTCGGTTCTGGCAAAGATGCAGAATGGTACTGTTCTAAAGAAACGGGTCTCACGAAGGGCGTAATTCGCCATTAGGGTAGGGGCGGTGGCACGGGGGGAATGTTGGGCGGCGGTGCCTGGTGCCACTTGGGTGCTTTTGGGGTTTGGTCGGAAGTCCAGGCGATGAAGGTGATGATGAAGGTTCCAATGATGCTGCCGAAGCCACAAGTGCAGGCGGCGATCATGCCCACAACGAATGGAGCCAGCCCGAGCATGGTGAGCAGGGTTGAGGCTGGTTTGAGCTCGAAGCTCAGCGTCGCTAATCGCAAACGGGATCGGGCGACCAGCAGTCCGATCAGTGAGTAGCAGGCGACGGTGCAGATAACGCTGAAGTGGTAGAAGGCGCTGCCTAAAATAGCGTAAGACGTGGTGGCGCTCATGCTGAGGGCCATCGCCCCCCCGATCATCCCGAGGCCACCACCCGCGCCTGCGGCGAAGAGGAAAAGCACGAAGACCCCGAGCCTGGTTGCATGATTTTTGAAGCCGGACGCGGCGAGGGTTCCAGCTGAGAGGACGGCGGCGACGCTGACAACGGTCCCGGCGTTAGCAAGCTCGTGAGCCCATTCAATGCCGCCGATGAAGTAGCGAATCACTACATAGGGGAGCAGGGAGGTGAAGGTCAGCACGCTCAGGCCCCATAGCGTTAAAATTTTCCCTAATACCACCTGCCATCGGCTGAGCCGGGTGAGCAACAGCAGCTCGTGGTTTCCCTCTTCGACTTCCTGGCTCATGAGCAGGAGGCCGGCCAGCGGCATCAGGATTCCGCAGACGGCCATGGCAACCCACCAGAACGGGCCGACCTGTCCGGCATTCCAGAGGAGGACGGCGGCAGGTCCACTGTTGCTCAAGCTGCCTGTCTGAAACTCCGCATAGATCGCGATGGTGGCGAGGACGTGGATGCCGATGAACGGGTAGGTGAAGCTGGTTCGGCGGAGGCTCTGGCGCAGCTCTTTGACGGTCATCGGCCCGAACCGGTCCGGGAGATCGTTATGCAGGATCGCAGCCACTGGTTTCACGGGAGGATGTCCGCGTAGACGCCCGGATCGCTGCCGGGAATCTCGATCGCCCCGCAGTTTTTCACGTAAAATTCGCGCGGTCCGACTCCGCCTATGATGCCGTAGGCGTAGCCGGTATCGCGGAGGCCCTCAAGAGCTTTGAAGAGCAGGGCTTTCCCAAGGCCGGTGCCGCGGGCACGCTCGATAACACCGGTCGGGCCGAAGAACCCGCGGTGGGTGGTTTCGTAACAAGAGAATCCGAGAATTTCCTTCTCGTGCGTGGCAATCCAGCAGGACACTGGCTGCCGGGTGACGGCGACTTCGATTTCGCTTGCCCATTTTTCGGAAAAATACTTCCGCGCGAAGTCGGCGACCGTGTGCTTTTCAAAGGCGCGGGCACGGCGAAGGGTGATCCCCTGCTCCTCGATCTTCCGATACAGCCCGCTGGAGTCAGGCAAATCATAAAGGCGCACAAGCATGTCAATCATGTCGGGAAAGAAACACCGGGAAGACACCGAGGTGAAGCTTGTATTTGTCGGGTTTTCATCCTGTTGAAGGAGTCACGTGGAATTTCCTTGCTAAACCCATGTCCTCGCCGACGTAATCTGCTCATATGCGAAAACTCAGCTTCACATTCGCCTCGGTCGCGATCTTGTCTCAGCCAGCGATGGCACAAAAACAGCCGGCAGCGGCAGAGGAAAAAAAGTGGTACGAAGAGATGCAGGTCGGTCCCGCTTGGATGAACACCTTCGGAGATTACTTACACGGCGAAAAACGGGTCGGTGCCGTGAAAGGCATTTCTCTCGATCTTGGCGATGGCTGGAGAGCTCTCTTTGATACGGAGACCCTCCGCTTGGGAGCTGTTTACAACGGCGGCCTGGAATGGGGCGGCACTCCATGGACGGGTGCGCACGGTGCGATCACCAGGATGGCGAACAAGGACAGCTCTCTGGTCAACACAGCAGCAGTACCCGGCTGGGCGGATGACGAAGGTTCGTTCGAAGACAATCGCGAGAATCCCGGCTACGGCAATATCGAACACGGCAATTTTCTTGGTCACTATCGAAATGGCAACTCAGTCGTCATGGAATACGAAGTCCACGGCACAAAGGTCTTGGACACCCTTGACAGCTCCGGTGAGACGATCACGCGCACGATGAGCTTCGGCCCGCGCGACCAGGATCTGGTCATGCTGGTTGCTGATGAAAAAAGTGCCTTCACGGTAGGGGAAGACACGGCGAAGTCCGAGAGCGGCCTCGCTGTCTCCGTCTCCGGGGGGCTCACGCTCGCTGCCGATCCACAAAATGCCAACCGCCTCGTAGCAAAAGTGCCGAAGGGTGAGGACGAGCTGACGGTTCAGATCGCAATGGGCAAGGGCGACAAGCCCACTCCTGCCGCTGCTCCTGATTTTAAAGTTCTTACCTCTGGCGGGCCACCGCTCTGGAAGGAAATCCTCACTACCGAGGGCAAGGTATCTACCGATACTGATAAGCCATACGTGACCGATCAAGTGGGCATCCCTACCGAAAATCCTTGGAAGTCCAATCTCCGCTTCGGTGCCTTTGACTTCATCGACGAAGACTCCGCCGCTCTCGCCACTTGGAACGGCGACGTCTGGGTTGTAAAAGGTCTTTCGGGCGATTGGAAGGAGCTGAAATGGCAGCGCATCGCCGCCGGCCTTTTCGAGACCCTCGGCGTCAAAGTCGTGGACGGCATCATTCACGTCAACGGCCGGGACCAGATCACCCAGCTTATCGATCTCAATGGCGACGGGGAAACAGACTACTTCAAGGTTTTCAACCGCGACGTCATCATCTCTTCGAACTTCCACGAATTTGCCTTCGACCTCCAGATCGACAAAGAGGGCAACTTCTACTTCGCCAAAGCCTCTCCAGTGCGTGGCGGTGGCCGGGGATTTGACAAGATCCTCCCGCACCACGGTATCGTCGCCAAGATCTCGGCCGATGGTAAAAAATTCGAAGTAATCGCCACCGGCCTCCGCGCCCCTGGCGGTTTGGGCGTGGGCCCGAACGGTGAAATCACGACCGGAGAAAACGAAGGCACCTGGCAGCCCGTCTGCCGGATCAACTTCATGCGCCCCGCACAGTTACCGGTGTTCCTAGGGACGGAGGACTCCCGCCATTCCCTTGAAGGCGCACCCCACACCGAACCTCTGGTCTATCTCCCGATGGACGTGGATAATTCCGGTGGCTCACAAGTCTGGGTGCCTGATTTTGCCAAGTTTGGTCTCAACACCCATGATCTGCTTCATTTGTCATACGGGCAATCAAGCATTTACCGGGTTCTTCCTGTGGAGCGCGGAAACGCCCTCCAGGGTGGCGTTGTCAAAATGCCGATTCAGCTTCAGTCTTCCGCGATGCGCGCGCGTTTTCATCCGGAAGGCTCCATGTATGTGATTGGCTTTCGCGGCTGGCAGACCAATGCCGCGAGCGAAATCGCCTTTCAACGCGTCCGCCACATCGAAGAAGTTGGCCACAACCTGCCCGAAGATGTGGATTACACCCCCACTGGCATCAAACTGACCTTTCCAAACAAGCTCGATCCAGAACTGGCAGAGGATGTGGCCAGCTACTCAGGCCATCGTTACAATTACGTCCGTGGTCCCCAATACGGTTCCGGTGAGTTCTCCGTCGACAAGCCCGACAAGGAAGCCGAGGAGGCTGCACTCAAAGGCGAGTCGAAGAATCATCGCGTGCGCGATCCCCTTGAGTTCGAATCCGCCAAACTCTCCGAGGACGGAAAAACGGTTGAACTTGTCATCGCCGACCACAAGCCCTCACACACTCTCCGGGTGAAATACGATTTGGAGAGCGTGGATGGTGATATCATCCAGAACGAGTTCGTCGGCAGCGTATTTGAGTAAGTCATGCTTCGGGTCCTGATTCTCACAGGGGCGCTGGCTGGTTTGGCCAGCGCGGAACTGATCGCCACCTTCTCACAGGGAGAGGCGACCGACGTCCGGGTGGACCGACGTCCCGCGCTGCAGGTCCCGCAGGGCGAGCCGCCGACGCCTTTTTTGTCACCGGGCAAGTTCAGTGTCGTGTGGAAGGGTTCACTCGAGCTGAAACAACGTCAGCGCCTTGAGTTTTCTTTTGGCGGCGAGGGAGCGGCCAAGCTCCTCGTCGATGGCAAGGAGCTCCACTCGGAGGAGGGCGTGCTCGGAGCCACCAAATCGGAACGCGCCCGGCTCAATCCCGGGTTTCACGACCTTGAGGTTCATTACCAGAGCACCGACGACGGCAGCGGAACATTCAGGCTTTATTGGGAGGAGGCGAAGCTGCCACGTCAAACGATCCCGCCGGGTGCCTACACTGCGGAGATTTCCACTGAGGCAAAGCAGGGCGAGCTGAAGCGCCTCGGTCGGCTCGCGTTTACTCAGCATCATTGTGCGAAGTGTCACACGCCTACCGAGGGACTCGGCACCACGCCGATGCCTGAGACTGGCGAGATTGGCCCCATCCTCGTCGGCATCGGCGAACGCGTTACGGAGGACTGGCTGCAACGCTGGATCGCTGATCCGAAAGCGCTCAAGCCCACAACTCACATGCCTCAACTGGTCGATCCGACTACGCCCGAAGGTCGGCAAAAGACGGCCGACCTAGCTGCCTATCTCGCGAGCGTGAAGCTAGGCGGGGCTCCGGTGGTCGCACCCGATGCCTCTCTGGCAAAAGAGGGGGGCGTGCATTTCCATGAGCTCGGCTGCGTTGCCTGCCACACTCCACCTGGTTCCGAAGTTTCCGATGAGGGGCGCGTGCCGCTCAACAACGTCGCTTCGAAGTATCTTCCGGGGCAGTTGGTGTCCTACCTGAAAAAGCCGGATGCTTTTCATCCCTTTACCGACATGCCGGATTTCCTGATGTCAGATAAGGAAGCAGCTTCGATCGCCGCTTTTATCCGCGAGGCATCCACAGGCAAAGAGACAAAACTGCCTTACGAATTCCCTGAGGGCGACGCCGCTCGCGGTGCACAGATCGCCGAGGAACTGCAATGCGGAGTTTGCCATGCCGGCAGCCCGGGCGCGGTTTCCAACGATCCCACTCTCGACGACATCTTCAAGGCCGATTGGGCCACCAAGAGCTGCGTTTCGGAAGAAGATCCGCATCCGGGGCTTCCGAATCTGAACCTACGTGGGGATGATCGCGCGGGGCTGATCGCGTTTCTCAAAGAGGGCCATGCTTCGTTGAAACAAGACAACACCGCAGAGTTTGCGGAGCGTCAGCTCACTTCGAAAAACTGCACCGCCTGCCATACGATCGGGGAAGACTATGCCGATTTGAACACACTGCACGTGGAAACTGCGGATCTTGCCGCACATCTTGAGCACTTGAACGAGCGCGCAGACCAATCGCGCCCACACCTTACTTACGTGGGTGAAATGCTTTATACGACCTACATCGAGGCGATGCTCAAGGGGACGGTCCAGCCGCGCCCGCGCCCATGGCTGGGGACGCGAATGCCCGCATTCAGGCCCCATGCAGAAACTTTCGCCGCAGGGCTGTCCCGCCTGCACGGTGTGGAGCCGAGCGCCCCGGTGAAAATTGAAGTCGATCCAGCGTTAGCTGGGATTGGTGAAACGTTGGTGGGTGACACCGGTTTCGGTTGCACCACATGTCATGGTGTTGGCGAAAAGGAAGCCACCGCAGCGTTCGAGGTCAGTGCTTTGAATTTTCTGCTCGCACAGGATCGACTCCGGCCGGAATTCTACTTCCGCTGGATGGATCATCCTGCGGCGATCACACCAGGTAGCAAAATGCCGAAGTATGCGGATGGAAACCAGTCGCAGCGCGGTGATGTTCTTGAGGGCGATGCCCGCAAGCAATACGAGGCCATCCTTCACTACCTGCACTCGCTCCACAAGGAGTAGCGTGTCTCTGCGTGCCGGGCGTGAGTGTAATGTGGCCGGGCGGTGCCCGAGCGAGACGGATAAGATCCACCCACCGGTCGCCACCATCGGTTTTAACAATCTCTGGACATTCCCGCGCTGGGCGAGCTCGCTGGACGAGCTCGCTGGACGAGCTCGCTGGGAGCGAGCCAGCTGAAGCGGCCTCTTGAGGTGGTCGGGGGCGAGGTGAACCACCGCAACTCATCACTCTCCGTAGCTTGATCCCCTTGCCGACGAGGTGGTGATTGAGAGGTTGCCATTGGAGTGGATAAAACCTAGCATCCCGGGTGCTCACGAGATTCGGGACTTTCTTAACCGCATGGGTTTGCGTCGCTTCGGCAGCGGCGCAGAAGCTGGAAATGGCTAATTCGGGGACCGTCGACACAAGAGTCCCGATCGCGGCAAAAATCGAGGAGGGGCCCCGGTCGGCGAATGACGGATCGATTCTCACACGTCGCGACGCCAGAACCATCTCGTTGAAGATTCCGGCACCCCGCGGGCAGATCGTGGACAGGACCGGAGCTCCACTGGCACAGAATGAAGTGGCTTATCAGGTCGCCCTTCAATTTGAGCAGTTTCAGGACGTGGATCGCGACTTTGTCATCGACTGGGCGAGATCTCGCATGAAGGGCCTACCGGAAGGAGTCAAAGCACCGGTTATGAAAACCGATGACGAGCTTTACGAGCATTACCGCCACCGCCGCTGGCTGCCGCTGTATGTGAGCGGACAGATGAGCGCTCAGGAGGCGAAGAAAATCGAAGGCGGGCTGGTCTCCGGCCTGGTTCTTTATCCCGTTTATCGACGCAGTTACCCGCATGGCGATCTGGCGGCGCACATCATCGGCTATGCGGGCAGCGTTGGAAAGCTGCCGACGGGGCCGATCAATTTTAACGAGCCTCTGTGGGAGGAAAGCGAGGGGCGGGCCGGTCTGGAGAAGCTTTTCGACCGGGAGCTGAGCGGTGAGGATGGCATCAAGCGTCTGCTGTTCGACGAGCAGGGAAACAAACTGCTGGAAGAGCAGGCGAAGCGCCCTCGTCCGGGCGGAACCGTGGTGACGACGCTGAATCTTGAGTGGCAGGAGCGCGCGGAGAAGGTGCTGCAAAAGGGCTGTGAGCGCGGTGCCTTCGTAGTGATCGATGTGGTGACGGGGGAAGTGCTGGTAATGGCCTCCCGTCCATCCTTCAACCTTAACAACTTCATCCCAGGCATCAGTGAAACCGAGTTCAAGGCGCTGCAGGATGATCCTGCGAATCCGCTTTTCGGCAGGGCGTTCCAATCGGCCTACCCGCCCGCCTCGACCTACAAGCCTGTGGTTGCTCTCGCGGCGCTGAACTCCGGAGAAGTTACCGAATTTTCCACCGTCTATTCGCCAGCCTCGATGCGGATCGGCAACCATAATTTCAGAAATTGGTCCAAAGCCCCCGAGGGCTCTATCAACGTCAAACGGGCGATCGCGCGATCCACCAACACCTGGTTCTACCAAGTGGGTATAGATATTGGGGCCTCGACCTTTCTTGGCCTGTCGCGGCGGCTGGGGTTGGGGGAGAAGTCCGGCCTCCCTTTGATCGGCGAGACCCCGGGCCTGGTGCCCACGGAGGAGTGGATGATGAAAAACGAAGGACGCCGGATTCTCAGTGGAGACACCGCGAACATGTCGATCGGCCAAGGGAGTCTTCTCGCGTCGCCTCTCCAGGTCGCGCAGATGATGGCTGGGATTGGCAACGGTGGGGCGCTGCCGAAGGTCTCGCTGGTGAGCCAGATCCAGGATACTCACGGGCGGGTTGTCCGCGCCACGGTGCCGGAGCGAAAAAACTGGCTCGGAGTCGACGAATCGGCCGTGGAAATCGTGCGCGAGGGTATGTATGACGTGGTCGGCAAGGGCTATGGCACCGGTAGAAGCGCCGGCCTCAGCTACACGACTTTGGCAGGGAAAACCGGAACCGCACAGTGGGGACCACCAAGCCTGAACCAGCGCTTGGCGTGGTTCGCAGGGTTCCTGCCGCATGATAATCCACGCTATGCGTTCGCGGTTCTGTATGAGGGCAAGCCTGGCCAGAAGGTATCTGGGGGGCGCATGGCCGCACCGATGGTGAAGAACTTTTTCGAGCCGCTGAAAGACGAGATCAAGGATATCATCGCGCCGCCGAAGAAGGCTCTCATCGTGGTGCCAGAAGCGGAGGAGCCCGAGGCGGAGGCGCTTCCGGAGGTTACGGAAGACGGCGTTCTGCGGGCCATCCCGGTGGACCCTGTCGCGGATCTCCCGGCTTTCAACGAAGCTACCGATCTGGAGGAGGAACGCGAGATGGAGGTCCTTCCGCTGGAAAATGAAGTCGAAGCCGAGCGTGCATTACCGGTGGACGTAGTGGAGGAAGCCGAGGAGGCTATCGACGACGAGGATCCGTAAGCTTCAGCGCTTGAACCTCACTACCACCGGCCTGTGGTCCGAGGCGAGCTCCCAATTTGGATCATCCACGAGCATCGACCGCGCCCGATCCACGTGACGCCGGAGCGCAGCCGATGTTGCCACAAAATCGATGCGGCTGTACACGTCTTGGAGCGGATAGAAATGGGTCCAGGTTTCTCCGCGGCTGTCGTTCACATTTACCGGCGTCAGATATTCGGGACTGCGAAAGGTACCGAGGATCGTGCGGGTGCTAAGGCTGCGGGAGGTATCGTTCCAATCGCCGTAGACGATCAGCATCACATGCGGATTGGCTTCGAAAACGGAATCGAGGTGAATTCTCACATGTGCCGCCTCCTCCAGTCGAAGCAGGGACTGGTCGAACTGGGGGACGCTGCGCTTCGATTTGAGGTGTAGCCCGATCAGCCGCACATGCCGCTCACCCACCTGAATCGTCGCGTCAAGAATGCCTCTCCTCATGCTGTGTCTCTGGCCAGCGATCATGAGCGGGGGAGACTCGGTTGAAACGATCGGAAAGCGGGACAAAAAACCGAGGTGGCGGACGGGATCCGCCCCTCCGGCATGGTGGCTGTGAGGTAGATCAACACCGGCACTCTTCAGTAGGCTCTGGATTTCAGCGAGATCCGAGGGACTCCCAATTTCCGAGATCCCGATCACATCGGGTGCTGAGGCCGTGAGAAGCTGGATCACAAGGTCCTTTGACTCCTGCGGTTTCTCCGGGGTGCGAGACGCAACCAGCCAGTTGCGGACGTTGTAAGAGACAAAGGTGAAAGGCTCCAGCTCTCCAGTGGTCGCCGCAGGAGGGGAAGGTTCCTGAACTGCCATCACAGCCGGAACCGGCTGAACGCGCCACGGTGGAGTCTCGACGTTACGGAACCAAGTGGCGGTTGAGAGCGCGCTGACAAACAACAGCGCGGGGATGCTCAAAGCTGCCAGCTTGGATGACCAGGTCATTGCGGTGGGCTGGCAGGGGTGGCTGGATCTGCATCAGCCGCGCAAGATTAGGAATCGATCGATTCTTTGTCAGCGGCAGGCTTCACCCGGACGGTTTTATCCTCGCCCGGCTTGCGCACTTCGTCTTCCGAACGAGTGATCTCGCGTTCGAATTCTTCGCGGGCTTTCTTGAACTCACCCATGCTCTTGCCCACTCCGCGGGCGAGTTCCGGTAGCTTTTTCGCGCCGAAGAGCAGGAGGATCACGATGAAAATCATGATCATCTCGGGACCGCCGATTGGTCCAATGAACGAAAGCAGAGAAGTATTCATGCGGAGAAAGTAGGTAGGGAAGACCGGCCAAGCAAGCGACAAGCGTTTTTATTCCTACTACGGGGCAGGGGTAAAATTTCAAAACGCATTACCCCCCAGTAAGTTTCACCTGGAGAGGATCTCGAAGGGGAACCGGTTGCCTGGGATCCCGTTCGACTCTTCGGTCCACCCTCTCGTCGGTGAATGGAAGGAGAGCCATGTTTTAAAGGTGAAACTGCTGCCGTTTGAAGGATAATTTTGAAGGGTTGTTTGATAATCCCCAATCGAAATCAAATAGGTCTCGGTGGAATCAGGAATAACACCGGAGCCTGGGGCGAGGTCCACCCATGAAGTCCCGGCGAGGGTTCCGGCGCGGTTGGAGCTTTCCTCCCATGTTCCGCCACCGCTTCCATCCGGAGAGATATCGATAAAGGCGCCGCTGCGGAAAAAGATGCGAAGGGTTGTGCCTGCACGATTCAAATCGGAAGGAGCGTTGGGAATTTGCCCATAATCCACGGATGCCGTGTGCAGGAAATACCTGGGCTCGGGTCGTGAATAGACAGGGAGCTGATAGCCGACTTCTGCATCAATGCTCAGAGTGGCTTTCACGCGAGACCAGGCCAAAAGGTCCGGCGATCCGAACGTGAGATACGCCGTCTGCGGCTTACGGTTGAAAACAGCGGTCATGGAGGATGCGACTGCATCACGTTTAATGGAAAGACTCGTTTTGGAGACGTGCGGAAGCCGCAGGGTGGGGGAGTTGATGTCAAAGCTCTCCGCGTCTATGCCAGTGACGGTCACAGAGTTGATCACGATCGGAGTCTGGGGGCGCTCGTTGGGGCCGGTAGGGAATAGCTGCGGATTCTTGAACCTATCGATGAGGCCGGTGCCTTCGATCACAGTTCCAAAGACAGAGTGCTTGTCATCAAGAACTGCTGCTGCGGCGAGCGTAATGAAAAATTGGGAGCCACCCGTGTTCGGGAAACCTGCTTTGGCCATCGACAAGACATACTCAGAATCGTGGCGGAGCTGGGGGTGGTATTCGTCAAGGATGGTGAATCCGGGGCCGTCGTTGCCCAGCCCGTTCCGCGAGCCACCCTGAATTACAAAGTTGTGGTCCAGCCGGTGGAAAGTTAGACCGTCATAAAAGGGCGTGTTGGTGCGTGTGGAGCCGTTGGCGAGGTCGATCCACGGACGCTTTCCTGTGGCCAGTCCGATGAAATTGGCGCAAGTCCGGGGAGCTCTCTCATGCTCAAGCAGGGCTCGGAACGTCCCAAGCGACGTCTCACCGTGACTGACCTTGAAATCTGCGTAGATCTGGGCGGGTAAGGGCGCGGTGCCGGCGAGAAAGAAGAAGAGGGCCTTGAACATGAATTCCTGGCGAAGCTAGAGGGCCTCGCATGAAAATCAAGAGAGCCTGTCGCGGAAATCCGCGTAAGTAAACTCCCGCAACGTCTCGATCGTCCCGTCAGGATGCAGCAGGGCGATGGGCGGGTGCTTCACACCATTGAAGGTCGTCGTTTTGACCATTGTGTAGTGCGCCATATCATCGAAAACCAGAATGTCCCCGACGACTAGCTCCCGTGGGAAGGCGAAATCACCCACCACGTCTCCCGCAAGGCAGGTCGGTCCGCCCAAGCGATAAACAAAGGTTCCGACATCGGCAGCGGGGTGATAATTTTCACCTTCGAGAATGACGGCGGGTTGCGCTGAGGGATCGGTTGGAGCTGCCGAATCAACTAGGAAAACATCCGGGCGGTAAGGCATCTCGATCACATCCGGCATGTGCGCCGTTGCGGAGATATCGAGGATGGCCAGCTTGTGGCCGGCGGATTCAAAGACGTCCATCACCTTTGCCCGCAGCACGCCAGTATGGATTGCTACGGCCTCGCCCGGCTCCAGCCAGACTTCCAGATTGTAGTCGACACGTGCCTTTTTCACCAGCTCCACCAGCAGCTCGCGGTCATAGAAGGGCTTGGTGATCCAGTGACCGCCGCCCATGTTCAGGGAGGTGAATTGCGGTGACCTAAGAAGATGGCCGAACTTTTGATCAACTGCCTCAAGTGTCGATTTCAGGTCCGGTGAGTTTTGTTCGCAAAGGGTGTGAAAGTGGAGGCCTGACAGTCCTGTCAGATCGGCCCCCTTCAGTTGGTCCGCAGTGATGCCCAGCCGCGATCCGGGAACGCAGGGATCGTAAATCGGAGTTTCACCCGTGGAGTGCTCCGGGTTGATCCGCAGACCGCACCGAAGCTCACCAGCGATAAACCGAGGATGAGCGAAGATTATCTCGCGGAAGCGGAACCACTGGGAGAGCGAGTTGAAATCGAGGTGGTGAGTGAACTTCAGAAGCTCCTCGATCTCCGCCTCATCATAAGCTGGCGAATAGGTGACAATGTGTTTCTTGAAATAATCTCTCGCCAGCAGCGCTTCCCAGAGCCCGGAGGCGCAGCAGCCATCAAGATCACCGGAAAAATAGCGAAAAGCCTTCCAGCAGGAAAATCCTTTGAGGGCGAGGACGACCCTGCAGCCGGCGGCGTCAGCCACCTCTCGCAGAATCGCCGTGTTCCGCCGCAGGGCGCTGATGGAAATAAGAAACATCCTTGGGAACCCGGAGCGATTAGGAAAACAGCGCGCGCGCGGTGTAGGCCATGCCAATGGAAGCTGCGGCATCACCACCTGCCGCCCATTCGAAAACCGTTGTCAGTGTTTCCGGCTCGATCGGGCTGTGCCGGTAGACCGACCAAGCGCGCTCGGTGAAGCCCTCCCGAACCCAATCCAAGAACTGGTCCCGGAATTTTGCCTCGGCCAGCCCACCGCCGATCACCACTAGGCCCGGGTCGAAAACACGAACCAAGTCTGCGATCCCGTAGCCGAGGATGAAGCCCTGTTGCTTGAAAAGCTGGATTGCCAGCGCATCGCCGTTTTCCGCCAAGGTGCGGAGCTGGAAGGCTTTTTCAATGATCGTGGAGTCAGGGCAGTTGAGGCAATGGCTTTCCCATTCCGGTTTGCGCAGCTCCATCTGCAGGCGGCGGCGCAGCGCGACCAGCGAAACCCATGCCTCAAGGCAGCCTTTCAGCCCGCAGGTGCAGGCGGGGAGGGTGCCGTCGCTTTCGAGCATCGGGACCGAGATGTGCCCCACCTCGAGCGCGAGGCCATTTGCTCCTTCGTAAAGCAATCCTCCGGGAAGCACGAAGCCTCCGCCCAGCCCGGTGCCAGGCGCGAGCAGCAGCAGGGCTCCGGTATGGTTTCCACGGATCGCGTATTCGCCCACGGCTGCGGCGTTGCAGTCATTGGTCATCGTCACCGGGATGCCGAGGCGGCCGGAAAGCTTGGTGCGGATGTCGGTGCCCACCCAGTCGTCGCCGAGATTGGCTTTTCCCCAGATTACTCCGTCGGACGAGGGCGCTGGGACATCAAGTCCGATGCCGCCGATGTCGCCTCGCTCGATGCCTGCGTTCCGGCTGAGTTGTTCCAGTGCCAGATCCAACTGTGAAAAAGTCGCCTCGTAGCCGCTTTTCACGTGGCTAGCGACCTCGACGATAGGCCCAACCTGTTTCCCTGCGGCATCGATGATGACGGTTTTGATTGTTGAGCCGCCGATATCGAGTCCGACGAAGTGCTTGGGCTTGGACATGGCATCAGGTTGTTTCGGGGGAGTGAGATGAGTCAAGATGCAAGGTCGGCCAATTGCGAAGCTCAGGACGCTCGAGTCTTCTCCCTTGCCAGCGGACGAGCCATTGGCCCACGTTACCAGTGTGAGAAAAATTCTCCTCGCCCTCTGCTTTTGCGTGACCCCGTCTGCGGAAGCCAGCGAACCCGCCAGACAGCCGAACCCGGATCATCCCTCCATGAAAACGTTTACGCTTTCCCACCCATCAGGCATCGAGGCCACCATCAGCAGCCTCGGCGCGACCCTCAGAACGCTCAGCATTCCCGATCGCAGGGGCAGTCTTGAAAATATCCTCATCGGCCACCACAGCGAGGAGCATTGGCAGGAAAATACCTCCTTTTTCGGCTCAAGCGTCGGCCGCTACGCCAACCGGATCGCGAAGGGGAAATTCAGCCTTGATGGTAATACCTATACGCTCGCCACGAACAACGGAGCGAACCATCTTCACGGCGGCAAAAAGGGCTTCGATAAAGTGATATGGGAGGCGGAGAGGACGGGCGAGCACTCGGTGAAGTTCAGCCATTTGTCGCCCGATGGGGAGGAGGGCTACCCGGGAAACCTCAACGTCAGCATTGAATTTACAATCGGCGACAGAAGCCTCTCATGGAAGGCCACCGCCACCACCGACAAGCCGACGCCGGTAAATCTAACAAGTCATTCTTATTTCAGCCTCAGTGGCGACCCCTCGGATTCTGTGCTGGACCATCTCCTGCAGATCAACGCCAAAGCTTATCTCCCGACCGATGACACGCTGATACCAACTGGTGAAATCGCTCCCGTGGCAGGGACTCCTTTCGATTTCACCCAGCCGGTGCCGATCGGTCGTAAGCTTGCGGAGAAGCAAGGGACGTTCTTCGATCACAACTTCGTGCTGAACGCCCCCGGAAACTTAAGTCCCGCGGCACGTCTGCGGGATCCTGGGAGTGGCCGTATCCTGGAGGTCTGGTCAGATCAACCCGGCATCCAGTTCTACCTGGGCTCGCCCCAAGGCCACAAATACTCTGCGCTCTGTCTGGAGCCGCAGAAATATCCGGATTCGCCGAACCGGCCGGAGTTCCCCAGCTCCATCCTCAGACCGGGGGAAACCTATCATCATGAGATCCTTTTCAAATTCCCAGCCTCTGAGTAGCAAAGTCCTTTCATGAACGCCCTCACCATCATTTCCTTCCTGTTCTTCACCGGCCTGGTGGCCCTCCTCACCTGGCTGATGACCCGGCGCGATCAACATGTGACTTCGGATGGATTTTTCCTCGCCGGACGTTCGCTAACATTTCCCTTTATCGCTGGCTCCCTCCTGCTGACCAATCTTTCGACCGAGCAGCTCGTCGGGCTCAACGGCGGAGCTTACAAAGACGGCTTGGTTGTGATGGTCTGGGAAATCTTCGCAGTGGTGGCGCTGGTGGCCATGGCGCTGTTTTTCCTGCCCCGCTTCCTCCGCTCCGGCATCACCACCGTCCCGGAGTTCCTGGCATTGCGTTACAATACGACTACGCAGGCGATCGCGAACTTCATTTTCCTCATTGCTTATACGTTCATCCTGCTGCCGATCATCCTCTACACCGGCGCTGCGGGGATGATCAGCATCCTCAATCTCGATGCGCTTCTCGGCCTCGACTACACGACCACCCTCACAGTGATTGCCGCCACAGTCGGGATCATGGGTGCCATCTACGCAACGACGGGTGGGCTTCGCACCGTCGCCATTTCTGATACGATCAATGGGATTGGCCTACTCGTTGGCGGCTTTCTCATCTTTTTCTTTGGCCTTGCGGCGGTCGGTGGCGGAGAGGGCGCGATGGCCGGTTGGAACATCCTGCGGGAGGCGAATCCCGCGAAATTCAATCCGATCGGCGGCCCTGAGACGGCCGTCCCTTTTTCCACCATTTTCACCGGTGTGATCCTGCTCCACCTGTTCTACTGGTGCACCAACCAGCAGATCATCCAGCGCACGCTCGGGGCAAAGTCACTGGCGGAGGGTCAGAAGGGAGTGCTTCTAACCGGGGCGCTCAAGCTGCTTGGTCCGCTCTATCTGGTCATACCCGGGATCATTGCCTACCACCTCTTCGCCGGAGAAAACATCAAGAGCGACCTCGCCTACGGCCGTCTTGTGCAGGAGGTGCTGCCGCGGCCCCTCACCGGATTTTTCTCAGCGGTATTGTTGGGAGCGATCCTATCCTCTTTCAACTCCGCCTTAAACTCCACCGCCACTCTCTTCTCGCTCGGCTTTTACAAGACCGCCATCAATCCCGAGGCCGACCAGCCCAGTCTGGTGCGCATCGGCCGGATCTTTGGCATCGGCGTGACCATCATGGCGATCATCATCGCGCCGCTGCTGGCGAGCACAGACGGGATTTTTACATATCTCCAGAAGATGAACAGCATGTATTTCATCCCGCTGTTCGCTGTCATCCTAATCGGGCTGCTCCACAAGCGCGTCCCGCCGATCGCTGCGAACATCGCACTATTGGCCGGCGTCACCATCATTGCCATCGGCTACTTTTTCCCGCCAGCGACAGCACTGCTAAAGGATATTCACGATCTGCATTTTGTAGCCGCAGTCTTCGTCCTACTTGTAATCCTTATGTTGGCTATCGCAGCCGCCCGGCCTCTCGCAACGTCATGGCACCACATCGATGCCAATCTGCTGGATCTGACGCCATGGAAGCACGCCAGGCTCGTCGGCGTCCTACTCCTCTTCGCCGTCGCCGCCTCCTATCTGTTTTTCATCTTCTGATCCGTCATCGCCTGAGGTAAGCCGAAACGAGCATGACAATCAGCCCGATCGTCCCGAGCACGCCCATGACGATCCCGAAGATGGCCCTGCCCATCCCGTGCTTTGGAGTCGGTCCGTTCCGGGATTTCTTGATGTCGCTTACCGCGAGGACGCCGCAGATCAACGCACCGGGCGCAAATACCAGCAGCACCGAGAACAATCCGAGATATCCGGCGATGATCGCCCACATGGATCTGCCAACTGGCAGCAGCAGCCGCATCCCGGCGTCTTGCCCGCTTGGCTTTTGGAAATTCCCGGGCGGAGGAAGAGGAGGAGGTGTTGTCATGGCGCTGGTGAAACGTGCTGTAGAATCGAAACTGTCGTATCAGCCGACTTCATTTGGATAAGGCGACAGGAAACGGACGCGGCTGTAATGGATCGTGTGATCAGGGGCGTCCGCGATCCAGACTTCGGTTTCCCACCCGATTGCAGCTTTGAAGCGGGTGAAGGTTTTGCGGTCTGGGAACGCTGAGACAACAACAAGGCCGGGGCAGGCGGTGGCAAATGGCTGGGTGAGTTTAGTTACTCCACTGCGGGAGGGGCAGCGGGAATGGGTTGGGGTGAGAGGAGTTGGATGACTTCCTCTTGGATAGATTCGACTTGGTCGAGGGGGATGTTGGGGTCTTTGACAATGTAGACCTCGCCGGTTTTGCGGTGCTCGTAGATGCGGAGGATGCCGCCGGTGGTGGGCTGGTTGTCGGTCTCGCGCAGGAGCTTTTGGCGCTCCAGCATGATGGCAAGGATGTAGCGGGTGTTTTCCGTGTGCTCCTGGTCTTCCTCAACGAGGGTGCGGAGCAGTTCTTCGGCGCTCTGTTTGGTGACGGCCTGCGGAGCCTCGGTGCTGGCGGTGGGGGTGAAGACGGTGCGCCAGGAGGAGAACGATTTTTCAGCTTCCTCGGGTCGCTCGTTCCATGCGGTTTCACAAAAATCTTTGCGGAGGTAGCCGCTGGATTCGGTATCAGGAAAAAGGGCGGTAACGATGGGCTGACCGTCTTTGAAGGGCTGCCGGGTGGCGGCGCACTCACGGCTGCGGGTGCGCAGGTGCCAGGTTTCAGGAAGGGCCATGGCCTAGGTGGAGGGGGTGAGGAGGCGGCGGACGGATTGGTAGATCGGGCGGCCGGTGATGCGCCGGTGAAACAGGTAGAGCCCGAGAAGAGTGAAAACAATGTTGGGTGTCCAGGCGGCTAGCACGGGTGGGATGATGGTGGCTTCCCCCAGCGCGAGGGTAATGCTGGAAATGAAGAGCATCAGGACGGACAGGACCACGGCGAGGAAGATGCCGCTGCCGGCGCCACGGCGGGCGAAGTGTATGGAAAGGGGCGCGGCCAGAAGGACGGTGACGATGCAGGTGACCGGCAGCGCCCAGCGGTAGTGCCAGTGGGTGAGGTAGGCGGGGCGGTTAGAGACGGCTTGATCGGCCAGCGGAGAGGAGAGCCAGGTGCTGAGTTCGGGGATGCCTTGGTATTCCACGCTGAGGCCGGGCTTGATGAGTTGACCCGGTGTTTCGTTCCAATTTTTGCGGAGCAAGGGCTCGTTCATCTGCTCGTAGACGGGAGCCTCGCCTTCGGTGAAGCGGGTGATGATCGGGTTTTCAAAGGTCCATACCCGGGTATTCTCATTCCACAGAGCGCTGGGGCTGGCCATGCGGGTGTTGATCGTGCGGTCCGGATTGATGGTGGTGATCTCTACGTTCTGGAGCGGGATGCCGCGGTTGAAATTTTCTGGGAACACGCCGACCATCCACAGTCGCTCGGAGGTGGGATCGCGGTAGAGGACATTGCTCGCCTGGACGATTGGCCGGTCGTTCGCCTGGGCGATCAGCTCGTCACGCAGGCCCTCGGCGTGGGGAGCCCAGTGATAATTCAGGCCGAGCAAAAAGATGCTGCACCACAGGCCGGCGAAGATCAACGGCGCGGTGACGCGGATGATGCTGGAGCCGCTCTGGATGATGGAGATGATCTCATTGGTCTTGGAAAATTTTCCCAGTCCGTAGATTAGCGCGAGCAGGAGGGTGTAGGGCAACAGGACGAGCAGGATCGCAGGGGAGCGCAGCAGATAGAACTCGAGGACGGAGGCAAGCATGTTCTTGCTCTCGGAGAAATCGCCGAGGTTATCATTCAGATCGAGTAGCAGCCAGAGGGCAAAGAGGGCGCTGAGGCAGATGGCAAAGATGGAGAGGAACTCGCGGGCGAGATAGCGGTCAAAGGTGGAGCCGAGGCTGTAGGCGATGGCGGCGATGGCCGGCATGAAGCAGAGCAGCAGGAGGATGTAGGGCCGCAGGCCGTGGGAGAAGAGGTGGGATTCCGGATAACCACGGATCTGCTCAAGGACGGCCGCTTGCTCAAGGGGAAAAAGGACGTATGCCGCGATCGCTCCCAAGATGGTGAGTAGGAGGGGTGTTAACCAACGCGGCAGGTTCGACATGAGCTGGGGCGAGAATGGATGGGGCGGACCGGGGTGTCTAGTTTTTGCTGCCGTAGGAATGGCTGGCGCAGGTAGCGGGGCGGTCAATCGTTCCAGATCATGTGCTTGAGGCGCAGCTGGCGGGCGCGGGTGGACGCCTCCTCGGAGCGGGGGCCTTCGAAGGACGCGATCTTTTCAGCAATGGAGACGGCGGCCTCCCATTCCTCGGCGTTTTCCAAGAGGGTGAGGTAGCGGAAGCCGCTGCGCTCGAACCACTCCCACTCCGGCGGGGGGGAATCGGCGGGGCGATCCAAGACGGAGAAATAGGCGAGGCGGGCGTCGGCCTCGCGGGTGCTGGCGGGATCTTCAGGGTCGGGCAGGCGTTCGAGGGTCAGGCCGCGGAGATACTGGATGCGGAAAAAGCGCGGCGAGGTGTCAGGAGTAAGGGCAAGGAGGTCGTCGTAGATGCGCAGCGCTTGGGTGAGGCTCTGTGGATTGGTATCCCCTTGGGCATAAATGGCCTCGGCGAGCAGGAGGCCGGTTGGGATGCGGGATGGATCGTCGGCTGCGGTGGCTTCGTAGGCTTCGGTAAGGGAGGCGATTGCGACCGGCAGGCGGTTGAGATCGATATTGAGGTGGGCTTTTTCCAGAAGCGCCATGGTTTTCAGCGGTCCATCGATGGCCCTGGCGCGATCAAAGAGCGCGAGCGCTTCCTCGCGGGATTGGGCGGTGGCTCCCAGTGCGGCGGCGCGGGCGGCGAGCAGGAGCGCGGCCTGGGAGCGCTGGCTATCTGGATCGGCTGAGGCGAGTTTTTCGAGAATCAGCCGCGCGTCATTGTAGTTTCCTGTGCGGAAGAGGGTTTTGCCCAGGACCAGTGATGCCTCGGAGGCGACGGGGGTTTCGGGGTAATCTGCGATCAGTTGGGTTGCGGTGAGGATCGCATTTTCGGAATCTCCTGTGACATCCTGGATGCGGAGTTCGGCGAGCGCAAGGCGCGGGGCTTGGTCGAGTGGCAGCGGGATGGTGGAGGCTCTTAAAGTCTCCAACTGAGCGCGGGCGAGGCCGGTATCGGGCGGTGTCGATGCGAGGGCCGCCTCAATGATCGCGAGACGTGCCTCCGGAGAGCGGGGATGGGAGGGATACCGGGTGAGAAAGGAGTCGAGGGCGGCACGGGCTTCGGCGGGTGTTTCGATGAGGAGGGCTTTTTCAAGCTCGAGATCGACGTTCAAGACAGAGGCGGTGGCCGAGTCTTCGTTTTGTATCAAAACCACTTCGCCGGGATTTTCGCGGAGCCGGGCGAGGGAGGCGTTGAACAGGGCCGCGTCTTTGTCAGGGCCTTCGAGAATGGAGGCGGCCTCTGCGAAAAGAGCGGTGGCGAGCGAGGAGTCGCCGCGTTCCAAGGCGATTTTTGCATCGCGGAAAGCGGCCTCGCCTTTGAGATCTGGGGAAGTGGCGGTGTGGCGGAGGGTGTCCAGAAGAGCAAATGCTCGGTCGGCGTCACCTGCCTCGAGCTCCCATTGCGCAAGCTTCAAGAGGCTTCGCTGGCTGAGTTCGTGCTGCGGGGAAAGCTGGCGCAAGCGGTTGAGTAGCAGCTTGGCTTCGCCTCGGGCGGCGGTGGTCTGGATCCGGTGCAGGCCCAGCGCGCGGGTGTAAAGCGCGTGGGCCGCGCGTTCGGTGATCGGCACCGGGCGCACCGGCCATGCTGCCGCGGCCTTCTCTGCAGTGGCGTTTAGAATGGCGCTCCCAGGTGGCGAGGTGGGAGGCGACCACTCCGCGAGTCTGACGAGAACGGGGTGTTCTGCCGAAATGAGCGTCTCCGGGAGCCACTCGAGGATGCGGCTGAACATCGGATCAAGCAGAGGGATGTCGTCGGTTTTCTCCTGCAGAAATGAGAACAGGGAATTGATCGCAGCCTGAGGATCGCCCTGCAGTGCGAGAGCGTCCGCTCTTCCGATTGCAGCATGGCTGTGGTGGGTGAGCGACTGGCCCTCCGGATTCACCAGGAGCGCGGTGAAGGCGAGCTCTGCTTCCTCCAGTTTACCCTCGCCAAGTAGCAGGTGGGCTTCGAGGAAATCGGCGAGCGGAAGCTGGTCAGGCTGGATCTGGCTCCTCTCGGGGAAAAGCTCCCGGGCTTCGCCGAAGCTCCGTAGATCGATGAGGATCTCGACTCGGCGCAGACGCGAGAGGATCGCAGCGGCAGGATCGGAGGATTCTTCCAAGAGCTCCAAGGTGTCGTGGGCGGGTCTGGGCTGGCCGAGCGAGAGCTGCAGGCTGGCGGCGGTGAGTGCAGCTTCCGTTTGAAGAGGATGCGAGGGATCGGCTGCGATTGGGAGAAGGGTTTCGACGGCTTTAGAGAATTTTCCCTCACCCGCCAAGGCCTGCCCAAGCCAAAAGGTGGCGTGGGGGTGACTGCTCACCACGGACTGCTCGAGGATTTCGGCCGCAACCGAGGGCTTGTTTCCCCGGACTAGGCTTTCCGCGAGGAGGACGAGCACGTTGGAGCGCTGCTCGTCGTTGATGCCTTCGATCCGGCTGGCCTGGTCGAGCTTGAGCGTGGCGACGTCCCAGAGATGGTTGTTCATCGCCCGGTCCGCCGTTTCCAGCAGCGAATCCAGCTGCTCGGCATGGAGAGCAGAGGGAAAGGCGCAGAGAAGAGCGGCGAGCCGGATCGTGTGGCGAAGCATTGGTAAAAACGTAAAGGATGATGGAGAGGGGGCAATCCGATTCGATCGTGCTGCCATGGTCCCGATTTCCGCTGGGGAGGCCAACCGCGAATGGACGCTAATGAACACGAATCTGTGTATCCTCGTGGATTCAATGTAGTCCATTCGCGGTTTGATTTTCAACCCATCGCACCGCCGGGGATTTCCGGGCTTCCATTTTCATGAGTCGCTGCTTGGACTACGCCCATGTCGGAAGAGACGATGGATGTGCGGCCGGGGAAGAGGCCGGGTTATGTAAACAGCTTCGCGGGGAAAGAAATGAAGATTCCGGATGGCTGGGAGCTGCTGCCACCGGGTGATGCCGCCCTGAGCCGCAGGATTAAAAAGGACGGCCCGAGCTGGGTGGTGAAAGATGTTTTCAAAAAGCGCCTCATTTCTAAAGGCATATTGGCACCAAGCGAGCGCATAAAGGCGCTGCGGGAGGAGCTGGAGCAGGAACGCACGGATCCGGCCTATGGCAAAAAGCTGGAGGCGGGGCGTCAGCGGCGGGCCAAGCAGGAGGAGGCGTATGTGGAGGATTTTGCGGGGGCGGTGAGGGATTTTCTGGCCTTTCATCCGAGACATGAAGCGATCGGTGAGAGACTCTCCGTGATCATCGCAGCGCACGCCACTCCAGTAGGAAGTGGGACCGTGGCGCGCACCAAGCGCATCCCGATCGAACAGCGCGCGGAGGCGGCGACGATCGCCTGGCTGCGGCATCAGACGACCGCATACGACTCCATGGACATCGCCCGCATCAAGGGCCAGCGGCGGGAGGTGCGGCAGATTCTCGCCAAGGAATCGAGGCGGCGACTGGAGAAATATCGCAGCGGCGTGGAAATTGATCCTAAGCTGTGCCCGATCTGGCGGGTGGTGACTGGGTAGATCAGCGGGACTCCCGTTCCTGTCGCTCCAAGGTCTCCACGAAAAGCATCTCCACCTTTTTCCGCGCCCAAGGGGTCTTGCGCAGGAAGGTCAGGGTGGATTTGATCGAGGGATCGCTGGCGAAGCAGCGGATGCGGATGCGGTCCGCAAGCTCGTCCCAGCCATATTCCTCCACCAGCCGCGTCACAATGGTTTCGAGACTGTAGCCGTGCAGAGGGTCGTTCGGGTGGGAGTTCATGGAGGCGTGGAGAGCGACTACTGTGGCTGACTAGCAAGTGCTGACACTGCCAAGAGTGCCGGAACGCTGAACGGGAGCAACACCGAAGCCCAGAAACCGAGTTCATAGCAGATGTCCCGGTACTGCTCAGGATCTTTGGGAGAAATGAGGCGCTCGGAAATGGGGCCTAGATAGTAGCACACGTTTGCGATCCCCATCATCACGAGATAGCCGACGCCCTGGAAAAGGAGCGTGAAGGCGGTAATCTCGAATTCTTCATCCAACGGGAGCAGAGTTAAGCCGACAATTACGTAAATAATAAAGGCAGCGGTGCCAGCGGCTATCAATCCTCCATTGTAGCGCCGACGTCGTGCCGCCCACCAAGCGAAAGAGGAGATGCCGGGTCCGGTCAGCAAACTGCGCTCGGGGAGGTGTGATCTCATGTTTTTAATCAGGGAGGGCAGAGGCGCGGTCTGGCGCGGACCAGAAGCGGTTTTTCACGCTGAGCAGCAGTGCGCCGCCAACGAGCACTTTTCCCAAAAACTGAAGCACATCGGGATAAACCTTGGATTCCATAGGGCTCATGGTTGGGTCCCGCTTCTCCATCCGGTAATCAAAGGCCATCTTCGGGAGGGAAGCTCCGGCCACTCCCAGGATGAGAATCGCTCCGCCGAGAATGATGGTGTCGCGCCAGAATCTAGGATTTATGGGAGGGGACGCTTCTTCATCGGTGTTCGCAACCAAGCGGGACAGCCACGGTGCGAGAAACCACAGGCCGACAGCCAAGCCCATGGGAACTAAAATGGCTGTGATAGAGCTGAGAAAGTAGATCTGCATCATCCGCCTTGTTTCGTCATCCATCCCCAAGTTTGGCGTCTGACCTAACATCTGGGTTGAATAGAATGCGTAGAGGATTTGGGAGATTCCGAATTCCAGGCTGCGATAGATGAGGAAAATCGATAGGATTCTGAGCGCGATTTGCGCAAGATGGAGCATTCGCATTCGCTAGTTGTAAACATTCGGTGCTGAGCCGTGAAGAGAAAATGAAGCAGGGGTGCAGGAATCCGATTGATATGCGGAAGAGTTAGCGGCGGCCGATGTGGTGGGGCGCGAAGAGTCATGCGTAAGCTTGCTGCGACCCCTTCGGGGTCGGATAAACTTACGGCTCATTCCCGGGGTGTTCGCTGCGCTCGACCCCGGGCTAATGGCTGTGACCCCTCCGGGGTCGGAACTGTGGCAGTGCACGGTTGGTTGCCATGTTTTGATGCTGGAGGAATCCTGATAGAGTGGTAGGTTGACTGGCGAAAATATATTATTATGAGAATCATACGTTTCGGCGAGGAAGGGCGGGAGGAACCGGGTGTGGAGCTGGCGGACGGGAGGCGGATCGACGCGAGCGGGGAGTTTTTTGATTACGACGAAGGATTTTTCGCGATGGGCGGGTTGGAGAGTTTGGGGGAGTGGGTGAAGGACGGCTGTCCGGGAGGGATGGAAATCGCTCCAGAGGTGAGGCTGGGTCCGTCGATCGCGAGGCCTTCGAAGATCGTCTGCGTTGGGCAGAATTATTTGGAGCATGCAATGGAGATGGGCGGTGACATCCCGACGGAGCCGGTGCTTTTCATGAAGGCGACCTCTGCTTGGAGTGGGCCGTGGGACGACGTGCTGATCCCGCAGGGGGCGAGGAAATTGGATTACGAAGTGGAGCTGGCGGTGGTGATAGGGAAGACGGCGAGCTATGTGGAGGAAAAGGAGGCGATGGATTATATAGCGGGTTACTCGGTTTTTTGCGATTACTCGGAGAGGGCGTTTCAAAAGGAGCACGGCGGGCAGTGGACCAAGGGGAAAAGCGCGGACACGTTTGCGCCGATGGGGCCTTGCATGGTGACGGTGGACGAGGTGCCGGATCCGCAGGCGCTGCGGCTGTGGTGTAAGGTGAACGGGGAGACGCGGCAGAACGGCTGGACGAAAGACATGATCTTCGGGGTGACGGGACTTGTGAGCTACATCAGTCGTTTCATGACGCTGCTGCCGGGCGATGTGATCTCGACCGGGACGCCGGGCGGGGTGGCGATGGGAATGACGCCGCCACGGTATCTGCAGGCTGGCGATTTTGTGGAATGTGGAATCGAGGGGTTGGGAGAGTTGACACAGAGGGTCGTGGCGAGCAGATAGTCGTATCCGACCGAATTGAGAAGAAGACTTTCCATCCTGACGTGGCCGAAACCGAAGGGCGGTCCGCATCGCGCCGTCTGCCATTTTTGCGACACGCTGCACGAGGCGGAGCCGATTCCCGAAGGCTCAAGGGCCAGCTGTGTATGCTGCGGGGCCACGCTTTTCCAGAACCGGCCGGCGTCGCTGGTGCGGGTGACTTCGTTTTCACTGACCGCGCTTTTCCTGATGCTGGTGGTGCACACGACTCCTTTCATTTCAATGGACGCGGGGAGTATGAGGACTGTGCTGACTCTTCCTGGGGCGGCGAGAACGTTGATGGATCAAGGGACTCCGCTGGTCGGTATCGGGGTGGCTCTTTTCACGATCGTGACGCCTCTGGCGCTGGCCGGGGGGTTGGTGTATGTCTGCGGGCCCTTGATGTTCGGCAGAATGGTGCCGGGTGCGATGACGGTGACGCGCTGGATGAGCCGGACGGAGCCTTGGAACATGATCGAGGTGTTTTTGTTAGGGGTTCTGGTGAGTCTGCTGAAGCTGGGAAAAGTGGCGGAGCTTCACTTTGGGATCGGCTTCTGGGCCTTCGCGATTCTGATGCTCTGCATGGCGGCGGCGGTGGCGGCGATTGACAAGCGGGAACTGTGGGATCGCCTGGAGGTGGCGAGCGGCCGATGAGCGAGATTTGCAAAAGCACCTCACGCGCCGCTTCGTTCCGGCTGGCGGGGTGTCATATATGCGAGAAGGTATCTCCGGTTTCATTGGGCAACTGCCCGCGTTGCGGGGCGCGCCTGCACCTGCGCAAGCCGGACAGCATTGCTCGGACCCTAGCGCTGGTGGTGGCTGCGGCTCTGATGTACATCCCCGCAAACATGCTTCCGATCATGAGCATCCGGGAGCTGGGGGTATTGACGGAGAGCACGATCGTGCAGGGGCTGGTGCAGTTCTGGGACGCGGGCTCATACCCGATTGCGATCGTGATTTTCACCGCTTCGATTTTGATCCCTCTGTTGAAAATTTTCGCTTTGCTGTGGCTTTGCGCGGCGGCGAAGGGGCTGGTGCCACACTCATCAAAGATACTTGGAAAGGTGTATTGGGTGACCGAGCTGCTGGGGCGGTGGTCGATGGTGGATATTTTTGTGGTGGCAATCCTTGTCACGATGGTGCAACTCGGCAATTACATGAGCGTGACGCCAGGGCCGGGAGCGCTGGCTTTTGCCGTTGTGGTGATTCTTACGATGTTCGCGGCGATGAGCTTTGACCCGAAATTGCTTTGGGATCAGCTTGAGCGCGAGTCCGGGGAGGGCAAGATAGAACCAATTGTTGAAAAGTGACTGAACAAGAACCCATAGCCGCGACTCCGAAGCTGCGTGCCGCCCAACGGTGGAACGTGGTTTGGGCCGTGCCGATTCTCGCCCTGCTGATCGGCGGCTGGATGCTTTACCGGGACATCAGCTCCAAAGGCCCGGAAGTCAGAATCCGTTTCGACACGGCGGACGGGATTGTCGCTGGAAAGACTGAGGTGCGCTGCCGTTCGGTGACGGTGGGGCGGGTGAGTCGGGTGGAGCTTGCGGAGGATCTGCAATCGGTGCTGGTGTATTGTCGGCTGGGTAGCGGTGATGGAACTTTGCTCCGCAAGGGAACTCGTTTCTGGGTGGTGCGACCGCGGGTTTCGGCGACGGATATTTCCGGCCTCGGGACCTTGCTAACGGGTGTTTACATCGAGCTTGATCCTGGGACAGGGGACCTGGGCCCGCGGCTATACAAGGGCCGGGAAACTCCGCCGGCGACGAGCCGCAGCGTTCCCGGCCGGCGCGTCACTCTGGTGACCGAGGAGGCGGGTTCGCTGACTGCCGGTTCTCCGGTTTATTTCCGGGGCTTCGAGGTGGGGCGGGTGGAAAGTCGGAAGCTGGAAACAGAGCAACGGCAGATCGTTTATGAAGTTTTCATCCGTGAGCAGTACGGGAGCCTGGTGCGGGACAATACGAGGTTCTGGAACACCAGTGGAATCGATGTCTCGGCAGGGGTTGATGGATTCAAGCTGAGGACGCCCTCTTTCCAGGCGATGGTATCCGGAGGCGTGGCTTTTGGGGTCCCAGAGGGCCTGGTCTCCGGCGAGGAGGTGACGGACGGCGCGGTTTTTGAACTGCATGCAAGCGCGGCTTCAGCGGCTGCTTCTACTTTTGAGCCGACGCTTCAATTACTGCTTTTGTTTGATCAAAGTGTCCGAGGATTGAGCAAATCGGCACCCGTTGAATTTCGCGGGATCGTCATCGGTCGAGTGATCAATATCTCTTTCGACTACGTAAAGGAGGAGGACAACCACCTGGTGCCTGTGCTGGTGGAGATCGATCCCAACCTCGTGCGCGCCGCCAGCGACGCGGTGGCGGAGGGGGATCATATCGAGGCACTTGGCGAGGCGGTAAAGCGGGGCCTGAGGGCGACGCTGCGGACGGGCAGTCTCCTGACCGGTGCGCTGTTCGTCGATTTCGACTTCCATGACGACGATGCGGCCGCGGAACTCACCTTCATGTCCGATTATCCGGTCGTGCCGACTGTGGAGTCCGGTCTCGTCCAGCTTGAGGCGAAGCTAACATCGATTCTCGATAAGATCGACTCGCTGAACCTTGAGGAAGCGGTGGACCAGATTGCCCGTGCCGCAGACGAGACCGCCAACACGGTGGCCGAGGCCAAGGGAACTCTAACGCAGATCGAGGAGGCCGTCGCCGCTGCGAAGAGCACTTTGGAGGATCCTGCTTTCCGCCAACTGCCCGCAGATCTGCGCAAGAGTCTCGCGACCTTGGATAGCTCGCTTTCAAGCGTGGGGCCGGAAGGGGCGATTCAAGGCGATCTGCTGCGAACGCTTGACGAGCTGCGGGCTTCCCTGCGGGCTTTCAGATCGCTGACTGATGCGATTGATGAGAAGCCGAATTCACTACTTTTCGGGAAAGAGAGTTCCGGTAACCCACGTCCGCGGGCCGCGGGCAAACGTTGAGGGCGCAATGATGATGAGACTATTTTCAATGATCTGCCTAGGAGCGGTGCTTGCCGGCTGCGCGGGTGAGACTCCTTCATTTTACATCCTCAGTCCCGAAGGTTCGGCTCCCTCGGGCGGAGGAGTCGGAATCGGAGTAGGACCCATCACCCTGGCGGAGTATGTGGACCGGGACAATCTGGTGATTCAAGTGGGCCCGAACGAGGTGCAGGTCGCGGAGAGTCATCGCTGGGCGGGGGATCTCAGCTCCTCCGTGGCGCGCGTGATGGCCGCAAACCTCGGTCGCCGCCTGGGAACTGGAAATGTCAGAACCTATCCTTGGAACAGGGATAGCGAGATCGACTATCAGGTGGTGATCGACATCCGGCAGTTTCTCGCAGGTTATGACGGGCATGCGCAGCTGGAGGCGAGCTGGAGAATCTATGGCTTGCCGGGGAGGGGTATGGTTGCCTCCCGCACCTTCACCGGTCGTGAGCCAATTGAGGCCGAGGACTATTCGTCGGTGGTTGCCGCCCAATCGAGGTTGCTGGGCAGACTTTCAGCGGAGATCGCGGCTTCGATCCGCAGGAGATGAGGTATGGAATTCGTCCTTAACAAGAGGTTGGCGGATGGCGGGATTGAAATTGGGAGGATGCACCGCTGCCGGGTTCTGCTGAAGAACGAGGCGAATTTTCCTTGGCTCATCCTCGTCCCCGAGGTGCCGGAGGGGACTGAGGATCTGCACCAGTTGGATCAAGAAACGTTTTCGGAAGTAATGACCTGCGTGCGGGTGGTCTCATGTTTTGTGATGAATTTTTTCCAGCCGGAGAAAATGAATGTCGCATGTATCGGGAATGTGGTGCGGCAGATGCACATCCACGTGGTCGGCCGCAGCCCCGGCGATCCCGCTTGGCCGGGGGTAGTGTGGGCCTTCGAGGGCAAGCGGAAGTACGAGGCAGGGGAGGCGGGGAGGATCGTTGCTGGGGCGCGGGATTTCCTGCGGGAGTAGTCACTTTTCCGGGTTCGGTTTTTTTCCGAATCTTTGAACGTCGAGATGACTTAAAGGTCTATCCCTTCAGAAAGCTGACAACGTCGGCCTTCATGTAAGGGTGTAACAGCAGTTGTTTTCCTGACCTCATGGGTGTGGGCGATGGTAGGACAACCTCTTGGGCCGCCGGAGAAGGGATTCTCCGGCGGCTTTTGTTACCAGGGTGCTATTTTTTTATGCCTCCGCGGAATTTGCCGATGAGCCAGATGACGAAAAGGATTACTGCGAGGATCCAAATGACGTGAAGAAAAACTCCGGTCAGTGCGAGTGCGACGCGCAGGACAATCCAGAGGATAAGAAGGAATATGGCGAGGGATAGTAGCTTCATAGCCGTCACACTCGCTCGTGGGGTGGCTGAGTGCAACGGGGAATCCCGCCAAGTCATTATAGCACAAGCTAACAGTTGCCCCACTCGCAGCTTTCGCGGGCTTTACGCGGAGCGGTTGTGGCATTATCTTCGAAGCCATGAGCCTCAAGAAAATGCCTCCAGTTAGAGCTTTTGCCAGATTGTTCCTAACAGCTGCGATCGCTGTGTCCGTCTTTTCATCCTGTGGAACCTCGGTGCCGATCGGGGAATCGGTGCCGGTGAGCCGGGCGAACGACATGCGTGCGGGTCTCAGATCGGCAGAGACGCTGACGGTGTATGAAGGACTGCCTCACCAGACCAAGGAGAAAGTGTTGTTGGAGCGAGAACTGCAGCGACCCGACGTCACGCGCTTGCTGGGCTATCCTTTCTACACGCCTGCGGTTCCTGCAAAGCAGAACGCCCGGCTCAAGAGCCTTCTGGGGGATGCGAGCAACTATAGACCCTATACCGGCCCCAAAACCTGCGGCGGCTTCCATCCGGATTACGCGGTTTCTTGGACTGCAGAAGGAGAGCCCCACTTCGTCCACATTTGCTTCGGCTGTGGTGAGGCGCTGTTCTGGGACGGCCGACAGTTGATGCCATACGATATCAAGCATGGCCCGCTCTCGGAGCTGATGGGCCTCCTCGCCGGTCACGTTTCCAAGCGTCCGGCAGGAGGGAACTGAGATCCGCAGGCTAGCGGTCGAACAGGGCGAACTTGAGGTCGGCTTCGGAGACAAGCTCACCGTTGACATAGCAGCGGCAGCGGGTTTGGCCGATGTTGCCGCGGACTTTGGTGACCTCCGCCTCCGTCATGAGGGAGTCGCCGGGCATGACGGGCTTGCGCCACTTGACATTGTCGGCACTGAGGAAGTAACCGATTTTTCCAAGGTTCTCGGGCTTGCGCAGCATTAGGATTGAGGAGACCTGGGCCATCCCTTCAAGCTGGAGGACGCCTGGCATGATTGGGTGTCCGGGAAAATGGCCGGCGAAGTAGGGCTCGTTGATCGAGACGTTCTTGAGAGCGGTGCACTTGTTTTCGCCGAAGTCGATGACCCGGTCGACCATAAGGAAAGGGTAGCGGTGCGGGAGGATTTTCATAACCTCGTTGATATCGAGGATGCTCTCGCCATCCTGGATGGTGATCGGCGCGGGCACCATTGCTTTCATGCGCAGGTATTCGCTCTTGAGCGTGGCGGCCATTTTGGTGTTCGGGCCGTGGCCTGGTTTGACGGCGATGACGTGGCCGAGGATGCGCTTGCCGGAGAGCATGAGGTCGCCGATCAGATCGAGCGCCTTGTGGCGGGCGAACTCGTTGGTGAAGCGCACCGGTTCTTTGGACATCACCTCGTTGCCTCGGATGACGACGGCGCTCTCGAGCGAGCCGCCTTTGATGAGGCCTTTGTCGAGCAGTGGCTTGACATCCTCGTAGTACACGAAGGTCCGGGCGGGGGCGATTTCCTTTTCGTAGAGCTCTGGGGTGACCTCTGAGGAAAAGTACTGGGTGAAGCGGCCTTCGGGGCCGACGTTGGTGACAGAAACGCGAAAGGTCTTGGAAGGAACGATGGTGATGATGGTGCCGTCGCCCATTTCTTGGTGGATTGGCTCGCGGATCTCCCAGACTTTTCGGGGGGCCTCCTGTAGGTTGATGCCCGCTTTCTTGATCAACTCGACAAAGGGGCGGGAGGAGCCGTCTCCAATCGGGGGCTCGTTGGCATCCATCTCGATCAACGCGTTGTCGATGCCCATGCCGGTGAGGGCGGAGAGCACGTGCTCGACGGTGTGAACTTTAACCGAACCTTCCGCAAGGGTGGTGGCGCGCTCAACAGTCTGAACCTTGCCGACATCCGCCTCGATGAAAGGCTGGTCGGGAAGATCGACTCGGCGGAACTTGAAGCCGTGGTTTTCGGGAGCGGGTTTTAGAGTGAGGGTGACTTTTTCTCCGGTGTGGAGAGAGGTACCTTCGAGAGTGGCGGAAGTGGCTAGAGTTTGTTGCTTGGACATGTGGAAGAAAAAAGTGAGCGGTGATCAGTGAATCTACTGATCAGTGGAAGCAGGCATGTCTTGTCTAGGTTCTTCCCCGGGCTCTGAAACTGGATCGGAGGCCTCTACGGGCACCTCCGCATGAGGTGCGCTTTCCTGCATTTCCGGAGGAGACTCGACGGGTGCTTCGGGGGGGAGTTCCGGATGCGGATCCGCTTCGGGAAGCTCCGGCGGTTGCTCTATCGGAAACTCCTCGGGAGTATAAGCAGGGGCTTCGGCTGGAGTCTCGGGAGGAGCTTCGTTTGGAGATACAGATGGAACCTCTTCTGGAACTCCGTCTGCCTCTGCCTTCGGAGGCTCTTCGGATTGAGACTCGGCAGAAGGCTCTTCTGTGGAAGGCTCTTCTGTTGCGGTTGCTTCTGCGGCGACATCGCCAGCGGTGTCGGGTTGTGAAGGGGAGTCTTTGGCGGGAGCTTGCTTTTTCCCCTTTTTCTTGGCCTTCTTCGGCTCAGGTGCCTCGCGAGGTTCCTGCACGACGAGGGTGTCATCGGTGTAAAGGAGGATGTGGCCTTGCTGGAGCAGCCAGAAGAGATCGGCCGCGAAGGCCTGCGGCGGAGCGAGCGAGTCCTCGGGCAGGACGGCCTTCCAGAGGCCTTCGAGTTTGGCAGGAGTGTTCTCGCGGATCCATTTCACCATGGCGGCGGGGCGCTCTGCGAGTACGGCATCGGGCGCGAGGGAATGCGGCCGGGCAGGGCCGGTGTAGAGCTTGGCCTTGCGCTTGAATACCGGCATATGCTCGGCCTCGAGCACGCGGCAAATCACCGGGATCAAGAGGGCCGGGTGCTTGCGGAAATGCATGCCGGTTTGCTTGAGCTTAGCAAGCAGACCGGGTGAAAGATTCTTTGCGGGGATCGCGGCGGATACCTTGGCCTTGCGGGTGATCTGGAAAACTTTTTCCAAAACTTCGGCGGCGATGACGCGTTCGGCTTCGGCGCGGTCGGTGATCCAGTGGATCTCCGCTTCGGGCTCGGTTGGCGCTTCCGGCTCGGGCTCTGCTTCCTCTGATGCTGCCCCGGTCTCGGCTTCATTGGCGGGGGCTTCCGATTCGGCGGAGACTTCTTCCAAAACTGCGACCTCGGCAAGTAATTCAGCCGGAGCCTCTGAGGCATTGGTTTCTTCTGAAACGGGTGCGGGCTCGACGGGTGCTTCCATCTCCGCTGCGGACTCGGCGATGGCTTGTGGGGATTCGGCTTCTGGAGCTGCTGGTGATTCAGTGGCAGAATCCTTGACGGCGGTTTCCTTGGCCTTTTGTGCGGCGGTCCGTTCGGCGATTTCGCGCTGGGAAAGTATGCGCCAGCGGGTCTGGTTTTTCATGGACTCCAGCCATTGATTGACGGCCTCTTCGCCACGCTCGGTGCGCACCTTCGCAGTGTAGGCTTCGAACGGCATGTTGGCGAAGCGCTCGCGGTGGAGGCGGCGGAGATTCGTCTGATAGGCGTGGAAATTCGGCGGGCCGAGCCACTCGCCGGAGATGCCGCAGCGGGCCACCGACTGGAAATTCCCTTTCGGTGGATCGACCTCCACGGTGGATTCCTCAACGTAGCGCTCGCGCCACGGGGATTCGAGAAGGTAGCGGAGGGCTTCTTCTTTGGTTAGGAAAAGTGCTTCTTCGACCTTGCAGCGGTAGAGAGGCGGGCGGCTTTCCTGGATTTCGACGACGGCGCGGCAGCGGGATCTCTCAGCGAGTATGATCTGGGCGATATCGAAAAGGGGATACACCCGCGCGACTTGGTGGATTTCTTTGCAGATGAGCTGGATCGCGGCTTTCTCCGGAAGAAGGGAAATTTCCACGCCTTCCGCCGGTGCGACTTCATCGCGGCGAGGGTCCGGCCGACCCCGGGATGGATCGAAGTTCCTGCGGCTTCCTCCCCCTGCTGCGCCACCCTGCCTGCGGTCGCCGTAGCCACCTTGGCGGTTGTCGCGGCTATCGCGGCCTTCTCTATCGTTGCGATTGTCCCTGCGGCCGCCTCCCTGGCGGTCGTCGCGTCGGTCATCGTGCCGGCGCGGCGCTTCCCGTTCATCTCCGAACTGGCTCTTCTTTTCGGGGGCATCGGACTTTGCTCGAGCCCATGACGGGCCAAGTGCGAACTCGGAAAGGAGACCTTCGAGTGGATTGGGAGGGGTATCGCTCACGGGAGACGAGGGTAGTTGATTGATTTGGAAAAGACAAACTTGCTTTCAGTGATTCACGCAGGTTCCGCCGGACGATGCAAGACTCTCAGATGCCGTTGTGTCGCACCGTGGTGGAGCGAAAGGACGCGGGCCGCATTATTCGTTAGGTTGGATGCGCGGGCGGGGTCAAGCGCCTGTTTGATTGCCGCTGTCAAGGTGGCGGAATCATAGGCCGCAAGCGCCGCTCCAGCATCATGGAGATGACGGACGAGGGGTTGGAAATTCTCCATGTGCGGTCCCAGGATAAGCGGCTTGTGGGCGAGGATGGCTTCCGCCGGATTTTGCCCCCCGGTAGAGAGGAAGGATTTCCCGATGATGACTGCATCGGCGTGGGAGGTCCAGGTAGCTAGCTCTCCGGTGGTATCTATCACGAAGACCTGTTTCTCCCCGGGGACGGGCGCCTCGAAGGTGGAACGGAGGGTGACGGTGAAACCTGCCTTGGCCAACGATTGCGAGATCTCGGCACGCCGCTCGGCGTGACGCGGGACGATGAGCGGGAGGGCTTTGGGATCGGCGGCGTGGATGGCATTGGCGATGAGGACTTCTTCGCCCGGAAAGGTGCTGGCGGCGAGGATCAGGGGCCGTCCCGGGCCGAATGCTGCGAGCTTCAGCGCGAAGTCAGGCCGTGGAGGGGACGGCGAGGCTGACTGCGGATCGAACTTGATGCTGCCTGTTAGGTTGATGTTCTCCGGGGCGACGCCGAGTTTCTGCCACAGCTCCCGGTGCTCGTTTTCCTGGATGCAAACGGTGGAAAGTTTGGAAAAAAACGGCCGGAGTAGCGGGGCGAATTTCAGGAAGCGTTTGGTGGAGCGGGGGGAAGCGCGGGCGTTGGCGAGGGAGACGGGGATGCGGCGTTTTTCCGTCAGGCGGAGCAGGTTCGGCCATAGATCGCCCTCGATGAGGACGATCTGGGATGGTTCGAAGCGGTTGAGATAGCCTCGCAGCATCCATGGGAAATCCAAAGGGGAGTAAGTGACGCGGAGGCCGGGGACTTCCGCTCTAACGGCAAGGTCGTGGCCGGTGGAGGTCCCGGTGGCGAGGACGAAGCGGGTGGCCGGGTGGGCGGCGGACCACTCGCGCAGGAGCTTGAGGGCGAGGATCGTTTCTCCGACACTGACGGAGTGAAGGTGGACGGCTCCCGAGGGTTCGAATTCAGCTGGTGTTAGATAGATGCCGAGCCGCTCGTTGAGCGCGGTGCTGAAGCCGCCGCGTTTGATCATTTTCACGATCCAACCAGGAAAGGCGACGAGAAAAAGCAGTGGGAGCAGCGCCCGGTAAATGAGCAGGGTCAGGAAACGCATTATGACTCCGGGTGGGCGAAGATAAGGATCGCGCTGCCGCCATACTCGCGGCGGTCGAGAAGCTGGAAGGTCGGGGTGGTGGGGCTTGGCTGCGAGGAGGATATTTCGATAACAAGGTGGCCGTTTTTGGCCAGACGCTCCGGCAGGGAAGGGAGGTCCAGCAGTTTTCTAATGTGGTCGGTATCGCCGTAGTTCTTGAAATACGGCGGATCTGCCAAGATGAGATCGTAGGTGGCGGTGTCACGCTTTAGAAAGCTCATCACATCGGCGCGGATGGTGCGGCCGCCTTCGAGCCTGGCCTTTTTTAGATTTTCATCGGTAACGGCGACGGCCTGGCGATGATCGTCCACGAAAACGCAGGAGGTGGCGCCGCGGCTGAGAGCCTCAAGCCCGAGAGCGCCGGAGCCGCAGAAGAGATCAAGGACGCGGGCGTCGAAGATATTTTCCCCGAGGATCGAGAAGACCGCCTGCCGCACGAAGTCCGTGGTGGGCCTGGCAACGGCGGAAGGGACTTTGATGGCGACCCGGCCGGCTTTTCCTGCGATAATCCTCATGACGCGGGGAACTTCAAATTTCCCGCTGCAAACATCAAGAAGAACCCGGAGGAAGGGGTTTTCATCGACCGTTAAGGATGTACAGTGGCTGTGATGTCGATTGAACCGATGAAGGACGGGGTGCGCTCGCACGTGCGGATTGATTTCTACGGGAACGTCCACAAGCGGATGCGCGGAAGCGATGTAGAAAAGCGCTACGCAAAGGAGGTGGAGGTGCTCAAAGCGCTGGAAAAGCGGGGCTGCCCGTATGTGCCCAAGATCCTGGAGGAGCACCCGGAGGAGTTCTATTTTGTCTCGACGAATTGCGGCCGACCGGCGCCGCAGCTTTCCAAGGAAAAGGCCGACAAGCTTTATGCGGCGCTTGAGCGCGATTACGGGGTGCGCCATCTGGATGCGGAGCCGCGGAACATCACTTACTCGGATAAAATGGGCAGGTTCTGCATCATCGATTTCGAGCTTGCGGAAATCCTGCCGGATCCCCATTCCTCGTCGGAAGCCTAAGCCCTGTGTCGCAAACAACTCTTATACGCTGGGCCGCCGCCACCCGCAGCGGATCGCGCAAACCTCGCAACGACGACTCTTGGATCGTTTTTTCCTCCGATCTCAAGGGGGCAGTGAAGCTGGGGGAAACGGGGGAGGGCACGATCGCCACACAGGACCTCGTTTTTGCCGTTTCAGATGGGATGGGCGGGGGAAACGCGGGTGACATGGCATCCGCGCTCATTCTTGAAAGGATGACGGCGATGATTCCGGAGACTTTCAAAGCGGCGGCGGCGGGCTTTTTTCCGGATTCCATCAGTCATCTGCAGCAGGCGCTCAAAGAGGTGCACGAGCATATCAATGATGCGGCGGCGGGAGTGGAGGACCAGAAGGGAATGGCGGCGACGCTCGCGCTGACGTGGTTCACGCCGGACAACATGTATTTGGCGAACGTGGGGGACTCGAGGATTTATTTGAGCAGGGGAGGGAAAACCGAACAGCTCAGCAGGGATCACACCTCCGCGTGGGGTCAGTGGAAGCGGGGGGAAATCAAGGAGGTGGAATACCGAGTGCACCCGCGGCGCGCGGCGCTTTACGAGGTGGTCGGCGGAGGTCACCGAACCGTCTGCCCGCACTTCGCGGCCGTTCCGTACCAGCGGGGCGACCGTTTCTTGGTCTGCTCCGACGGCCTGATAGACGGTGTCTGGGAACGGCACATCTCGAACGCGCTGGCTGATGGCGCGGTACCAGAGAGCACCTGCGCGATTCTTCTGAAACGAGCCATGGACAACTCGGGAATTGACGATACAACGCTGGTCGTCATCCACATCGACTGAGCGCTCATGCTGTCCGGCCTAACTTTTTTCAACCTCTTCCGTATCTGGAGCGAAATCCAACCTTCTGTTAGAGACGGGCAGAAATGTGGCACGGCTGGTGCTTCCGCAAACCTGCTGGTGAAGCTGGCGGATGATATTTTTGTCCGCGATTTTCATCGTCAAACCAATCGCTAACCCCGAATAAGAAACAACAACAATGGCTAAATACGTATTAGAATACCTCTGGCTGGACGGCTACACTCCAGTCCCGAATATCCGTGGCAAATCCCAGGTGAAAGAGTTCAGCTCCTTCCCGAAGCTCGATGATCTCCCGATGTGGGGCTTCGACGGGAGCTCGACGCAGCAGGCCGAGGGCCGCAGCTCCGACTGCATGCTCAAGCCAATAGCCGTATATCCGGACAGCACCCGCCGCAATGGCGCGATCGTGATGTGTGAGGTGATGATGCCGGACGGAGTCACTCCGCACCCGTCCAACGCGCGTGCGACCATTCTGGATGATCCCGGCGCTTGGTTTGGTTTTGAGCAGGAGTATTTTCTTTATCAGGATGGAAAGCCACTGGGCTTCCCTGCCGATGGCTATCCAGCCCCCCAAGGTGAGTATTATTGTGGCGTTGGCTACAAGAACGTCGGCGACATCGCCCGTACGATTGTCAACGAGCACTTGGACATCTGTCTCGACGCCGGAATCAACCACGAAGGCATCAATGCCGAGGTGGCGAAAGGCCAGTGGGAGTTCCAGATTTTCGGAAAAGGCTCCAAGGTGGCCGCAGACCAGATCTGGGTCGCACGCTATCTCCTCAACCGCCTATGTGAGAAATACGGAATCGACGTGGAATACCACTGCAAGCCGATCCGCGGCGACTGGAACGGCTCCGGCATGCACGCCAACTTCTCCACGGACTTCATGCGCGAGAAGGGTGGCCAAGAATATTTTGAGAAACTCATGGCGCAGTTCGGCGAAAACCTTGAGGAGCACATCGCCGTCTACGGCCCTGACAACCACCTCCGCTTGACCGGCCTCCACGAGACCCAATCGATCGATAAATTCACCTACGGCCTCGCCGACCGTGGCTCCTCGATCCGGATGCCGCACAGCTTCAAGAATGCCGACTACAAGGGCTATCTCGAAGACCGCCGCCCGAACTCTCAGGGCGACCCGTACCAGATCGCCTCCCGGATCCTCAAAACGATCTCGGAAGTGCCTACGACCTGAGAACGAAATCAATATCTCCCCCCAATCAAAAGCCGTCTCCCGCAAGGGAGGCGGTTTTTTCGTGAAAACAGGAACCCTCGGCGGTCCTTGGCTTCAGCGCCTCGTTAGGTGGCCACTCGTTCCGCTGCGAACACTTCGGCTCTAGCCCTCAACGATAATGACGACTTTGCCCCGTTGATGTCCTTCGCTTACGTATCGAAGTGCCTCGCATGCATCCCTGACCGGATAGCACCGATCGACGGCGGGCACGATCCGGCGCTCCGCGCAGAGTTCGGTGATCGCGAGTAGCAGGCTTCGATCCTGTGGAACGGCTAGCACACGGATGCTCTTGCCAGTTACCAGCCGTGTCCAGGGGCCTAAGACAAGTGTTCCGAGCAGCACCGGAACCGTGCCCCCCACGATAAAGTAGGTGCCATTCGGTCGCAGCGCCCGCGCGCATGCAAAGACAGACCGCTGGGCAATCGTATCGAGGATCAGATCATACTGGGCTCCGATCCTCGTGAAATCCTCCCTCATGTAATCGATGACATGATCGGCACCGAGCGAACGTAGGAAGTCTGCCTTATCGCCGCGATCAACACCGGTGACCTCTGCACCAGCCAGCTTGGCGAGCTGCACCGCAAAACTGCCTGCCGCGCCGCCGGCTCCATTGATCAGGACCTTGTCCCCAGGCCGCACCTGTCCTTTCAAGTGAATGGCCTGCAAGGCAATCGCTCCGGCCTGCGGAATAGCCGCTGCCTCCGCGAAGGTTAAGCCGGCGGGCTTTCTGACGAGCGCCGTCTCCGGGACACACACGTATTCGGCGAAACCGCTGTGGTAACCGGGAACCTCTCCGAGAACCTCGTCGCCAGGGCGTAGATCTCGGACCTGGCTGCCGACCTGCTCAACTCGCCCCGCTATGTCGGAGCCGAGGATCGTGTGGCGCGGCTTCCTAAGTCCACCAATCCGAGCGTAAGCCGGTCTTCCGGCCACTGCTTCTCGATCGGATCCATTGACGGACGCGGCGACAACCCGGATCAGAACCTCGCCATCCGACGGCGCGGGCTTCGATACCTCCTCGATCCGAACTACATCTGGAGAACCGTACTCGGTGCGTACAACTGCTTTCATTGACGTAGCATTGGCTGAATCATTTCCGTCGCACGGGGCGGTATCTGCTCTCGCAACCTAACGTAAACGTTGATGATCCTAGGAGGAGAGTCAGGTGCCGGCAAAGCCGCTTCTTTCGGCGTGTATGGGAAGCGATGGACAGGTTAGGGCTAGTAGCGCCAGGGAAGGCTCCAACACATGACCGATACCGACCCTGTTAGGACAGCACGTGGCAAACAGGTTTGAAAATGTGTTCTGGTAGAAGAGTCCTACGAACAAAACCCGATGCGCATGTGTGGTGAGTGCAGGATGAGTCCTCTCTGGTTGATACGCCGCCTCAGCGTGCCGAGGAGGCGCCGGAGCGGTTGCGATTGTTCCTGCGGGCGGCGCCGCTGGTTCTGCTGCCGCCGCCTTGGGAGCGGGCCGCTCCTCCTCCACCACCACCACCACCGCCTTGGCGACCTCTGCCACCACCACCGCCGCCGCCTTGCTTGACTGCGGGGGGGCGGAAGCCACGAAGGTGTTTTTCTTGGAGCACATCGCTGTGCCACGGGTGGTCGGTCCAGCGGGGAATGCTCGTTTTGATGACGCGCTCGATGTCGCGCAGGAAATCGATTTCATCTTCGGCACAGAAGGAGACGGCGAGGCCATCGGCTCCGGCGCGGCCGGTGCGGCCGATGCGGTGCACGTAGGCTTCCGGTTCGTTTGGGAGGTCGTAGTTGACCACTAGGCCGACATCTTTGACATCGACTCCGCGGGCGGCGACATCGGTCGCGACGAGCACCGGCGTCAGGCCTTGCTTGAATTTCGCCAGAGCCTTTTCACGCTGCGCCTGGGACTTGTTGCCGTGGATCGCCTCGGAGGGAAATCCGGCGAGTGTAAGGGCTTTGGCGAGCTTGTTGGCTCCATGCTTGGTGCGATTGAAAACGATGGTTAGTTTGGCGGAATCCGCCTGACCTTGGGTCTTGAGCAGCTGCTCAAGCAGATACATCTTATTGCCGCGATCTACGAAGCAGAGCTTCTGCTCGATCCGCTCGGCGGTGGTGACCTCCGGAGTGATGGTGACGCGGGCCGGGTTTTTCAGGATGTTTTCGGCGAGGGAGACGATGTTCGGCGCGAGGGTGGCGGAGAAAAAGAGTGACTGACGCTTTTGTGGGAGCATGGCGACGATGCGTTTCACATCGCGGAGGAATCCCATGTCGAGCATGCGGTCCACTTCATCAAGGATGAAAAACTCCACGGCTGATAGATCAACATGGCGCTGATCGATGAGGTCGAGCAGGCGGCCCGGAGTGGCGACGAGAACGTCCACGCCGGAGCGCATGGCGGAGACCTGCGGGTTCTGGCCGACGCCGCCGTAGATCATCGTCTGGCGGAAGCGGATGTTTTTGCCGTAGGTGGTGAAGCTTTTGCTGACCTGACCGGCGAGCTCGCGGGTGGGGGCGAGGACGAGGCAGCGGCATTGCTTGGCGCGAGTGTTCCGCGGATCGCGGTGAAAAGCATCCAGAATCGGCAGGGCGAAAGATGCGGTTTTCCCGGTGCCGGTTTGGGCGCATCCTAACAGGTCGCGGCCTTCGAGCAGGAGCGGGATGGCCTGGGCCTGGACTGGGGAAGGGATGTGGTATTCGAGTTCTGTTAGAACTTGTTTCAGGGGCGCGGCGAGAGCCATCGCTTCAAAGGTAGCGGTCATGTAATTTCAGAAATGCCAGCCTCTACCGTGAATCGGCGGCTGGCGGTGTCGATGAGTGTAGGTTGAACCTCTTACAATCTCTCATCGATGAAGACCGGAAAAAGCGCAGTCGCGAGCGACTATCAACGACCAGGAGGTCGTCTGTGGAGAGTCTCTATTCGGGATTTCCAAAATTGCAACGACATTATCCGGCGATGCGCCAGGGCGATCAAGCTAGGGACAAAGAAACCGCGAATGAACGCAAATGAACGCTAATCTCGGGTTAACCAAGAGTGTTTGAAGAGGAATATCCGCATTCCGTATCTTCAAATTGAAATTTCCGGCCGTTTGCACTGCATTCG
>JBGTDO010000053.1:0-16630 GCA_041748235.1 Akkermansiaceae bacterium
CAAGCAGTCCGTGGAGGACGGGGCGACGGTGCCGCTCTACTACGAGAACCGGACGAAGGAGCTGGAGATCACGAACCCGGAGCTGAACGAGGAGATCTACCAGACCATCGAGGACGCGGGGCTGGACGAGGATCAGGAGGACGATATCCTGCCGCACCGGGAGCGGATGGTAAAAGAGGATCTGGAGGAGAAGTTGAAGAATCCGGAGGACAAGTTCCGCCTGGTCTTCGTCTGTGCGATGTGGCTCACGGGATTCGACGCGCCGAGCTGCTCGACCCTCTATCTCGACAAACCGATGCGCGGCCACACGCTGATGCAGACGATCGCTAGGGCAAACCGGGTCTACGGCGACAAGGTGAACGGCCTGATCGTGGACTACGCGAATGTTTTCCAAGAGCTGGAGAAGGCGCTGGCAATCTACGGAGCGGGCGGCAGCGGCGGGGAGCTGCCGGTGAAGGATAAGACCGAGCTGGTGGAGGCGCTGAAAATCGCGCTGGATCAGGTGACGGAGTATTGCCGGAAGCAGAATGTGGATCTGGAAGCGATCCCCAGTTCCTCGGACAAGCTTTTCATCCCTGCGGTGAACCAACTGCTGCGCACGGACGAGGTGCGGGATGAGTTCCTAAGCCACTCCAATGATGTCGCGAGGCTCTACAAGGCGGTGATGCCCGATCCGGTGATCCCATTGCTGGCACCGAAGGCAGAGCTGGCGAAGACGATACGCGCGCAGAAAGATCCGGTGAACATCACGGAGGTGATGGAGAAGATCTCCGGCGTGCTGGATCACTCCATCGTAACGACGGTCAAGGAAGATCCCGGCGCGCCTGCGAAGACGATCGACCTGAGCAAGATCGACTTCGGGGCGCTGGCGAGGAAGTTCGAGAAGAGCAAGACCAGGAACATCGAGGCTCAGCAGCTGCGGGCCTTGATCGAGCGGAAGCTGGACAATCTGATTCGCCTGAATGCGAGCCGCTACGACTTCCTCGACCGGTTTCAGAAAATGATCGAGGCTTACAACAGCGGCGCGTTTAGCATCGAGCAGCTGTTCGCGGAGCTAGTCACCTTTACCAAAGATCTGAACGAAGAGGAGCAACGGCATTTGCGCGAGGAGGAGCTGGCGGTCCTTGATATTCTCACCAGGCCCGGGCCGGATCTCACGCAGCAGGAGATGGACGCTATCAAGAAAGTTTGCAAGGATCTGCTGGCCAAGCTAAAGACGGAGCTGTTGGTGCTGGCCTGGCGCAACAAGCGTACCACCCGCGCGGCGGTGCGAGTCGAGATCGAGAAGATGCTCGATGCGGGTCTGCCGGAGAAATATACGGCTGAGCTTTTCGAACAGAAGAGCGGCGCGCTCTTCCAGCACGTGCTGGAGAAGTATCCGGACCAAGGAGTGAGGGTTTATGAGGCCGCTGGTTAGGAAAACTAAACCATAAAGGATTCCGATTCATTCCAAGAAGCAAAAGACGCCAATCTGTCCTCTGCGCGCCTTTGCGCCTTTGCGCCTTTGCGGTGAATTCTTCCAGTTATACTGGGTGCACGTTTCCGGCTTGAAGATTCTGGCTTTCGGGTAATTTGGAATCGATGAAGACTGTTGGGGCTTTGAGAGGTGAATGGATACTCCGAAGGTCACCTCGTTGTGGAACGGGTGGTTCATGAATTCGGTTTTAATGTGGTGGGGAAAGGTGAACATTGAACATTGAACATTGAACATTGAACATTGAACATTGAACATTGAACATTGAACATTGAAGTGGCGGAATGTCGGCAAGCTAGGCAGTTTTCCCTGTGCAGGAGGGGTGGGATGTTGCAGCTTCGGGGGAGTTATGGTCTCGTTGGTAATCATTGTGGAGGCTGCGCCGGAGCGGGTTGATGAGTTTGTTAAATTCATCACGGAGGAGGCGCGGGATGTGATGGCGCATGAGCCGGGCTGCAAGCAGTTCCTGGTTTCCCGGAGCAAGGAGCAGGCGAATGTGTTCACGCTGGCGGAGTTCTACGACGACCATGCGGCGCTGGAGGCGCACCGCCGGACGCCGCATTTCCTGCTGTTCCAGGAGCGGGTGAAAGAGTTCGGTCTGATCGCCAACAAGACGCCGGTGCTGGGCGAGGTGATTTTTCCCGTTTGAACGGAAAAACTATCAGAAGGGCTTGGCGATCAGGGTGTAGCCTTGCCCGTGGCGGCGGTAGTATTGATCCTGGTGGACGAAGATCCGCTCGCCATTGTAGTTATGCGTGCGGTAGCCGCCCGGGAGTCGAGAGATGTAGCGGGGGGCGTCGTCACCGCCATCGGTCCGGTAGCCCAAATATTCCTCATAGTAGCGGCTCTTTTCTGGAGGGGCGACGACGATGTAGCCATCGCCGCGGGCGCGGTAGAAATTGCCTTGGTGGTAGTAGAAGGTGCTGCTCTGGATCTGCTCGCTGCGATAACCGCTGGGGAGGGAGCTGACGCGCTGGCCGGGCTCGTGGCGCGTGGAGATGGTTCCGGCCATCGGATACCCATCATCGGGGACGGTAGGGGGCGCAGGAGCTGAGGAGGATACCGCTGGCGATGGCGGCTGTGAGCAAAAATGGCTCTAGGAGGTGTGTCATGATTTTGAGGTGCTTGGTGTGCGTTTGGGAAAGTGCGGCCTTGGCCGATGATCAGTTGCGCAGGCTCACGGTGATATCGATCTTATCGAGACCGGGAGCGAGGAGCTTGTAGATGGGGCAATTCTCCTGGGTGGTGGCAACGGCTTTTTCGAGTTGCTCCTGCGTGTAGCCGCCGATCATGCCGGAGATGTCGAGCTTGACCTCGTTCACTTTCGGGCCGTCGTCGGTGATGTTCAATGTGACATCGGTGGTGACGAACAGTTCTTGGGGGATCACGTCCTCGTCCTGGAGGGTTTTGGCGAGCGCCATGCTGAAGCAAGAGGAGAGGGCGGCGGCGATGAGCTCCTCGGGATTGGTCGCTTCTTTGTCACCTTGATCGACGCGCTTGTTGAATGAGAAAGGATGCTTGTGGAGGGCGAGGCTTCCGGAGGTGACGAGGCCGTGGCCCTGGTCGAGGTTGCCTTTCCAATCGGCTTCGGCGTTTCTGGTGATGGATTTCATATATTTATTTTTAGAGGTTGAAGTCATGAATCGATCGGCACATCCCGGCCGGGCGCCGAATATTATATACTACTCACTAGATTGTTTCCACCGACATTTCAGTAAAGAGTCAGATATCGCGGGACAAAAAAATGCGCCGTCTGTTTGGGAGGCATCCAAACAGACGGCGCAGGCTTGTTTTCCAGGTAGGTTTGGGAATCTACAAGATGCCCGTTAGGAGCATGAACATTGGGACGATGAAAACGAGCCCCAGAAGGCCGACAGGTGCCAGTCCCCAATGCTTCCGTTGTCCCCAGAGGAGGAACGCTGCGGCAAGGATGACGAGGAGTGTGATTCCGAGGTGCATGGGATTTATCGGTTGGGGCTGGTTGTTCAGATCGTTTTCGATTAATAAGGCCTAGATACGATGACGTAGCCATCGCCTTGGCGCTGATAGTAGCTGTCACCAGCCTGATAGTACTGGACGCCGCGGTGAGTCATGGTGCGGTAGCCGGAAGGGAGGCGCGTGACGATGCGACGCTCGCTGACGACTGAGCTTCCATCGTCGTATCCGCGGGTGGTGCGGCGGGTGACGGTACGGCGGCGGTAATCATCGTAATCGCTGTAGTAGCGACTGGTGCGCGGGGCATCCACAACGACATAGCCGTTGTCACGCGGGCGATAATAGGCACCGTCGTGATAGTAATAAGTGGTTCCGGAGATGCGCTCTGTGCGGTAGCCGGAAGGCAGGGCCGAGAGTTCGTAACCAGGCTCGTAGGAAGTCACTGTGGTGCTGCTGGTGCTGGGGCCGGGGCCGTATGCGCCGTAGGTATCAACGCAAGATGGAAGTCCGAGGCCAACGAGGAGCCCGGCGGCGAGTAGTAGTGGAGTGTGGGGTGTTTTCATGGTAGGTGCCGGATTCATTCCGTCCCCTCACCATTGCAGTTCTGCTGCCAATCGGGTGAAATGGCAGATTCTCCTTTATCTCCAAGGGTTCCTGAGGGCTGGCGTCAGAGCTGGATTGGCTGATACAGACAATAATGCACGGAAATTCGTGCATTATTGGACCTCAGGGAAACCTCTAGATTACAAAAGAGGAGCCGCCTACCTAGAGCCTGCTCGTGCGAGCGTTCAGGCGTTCTCCTCTGTTGCCTTTTTCAAGGCTGCGGCGACGAAGCCGGAGAACAGCGGATGCGGGTGGTTCGGCTTGGAGAGGAACTCCGGGTGGAACTGAGCACCGACGTAGAATGGATGCTCCGGGAGCTCGATGATCTCAACCAAACCTTCTTTTGCTGAGACGGAGGATATAACGAGGCCGCCCTCCTGCAGCTTGTCCTGATAGTCGGAATTGACCTCGTAGCGGTGGCGGTGACGCTCGTGGATGCGGTCGGCCTTTCCGTAGAGATCGGCGGCGACCGTTCCGGCAAACAGGATGGATTCGCTGGCGCCGAGGCGCATGGTGGCACCCATGTTCTGCACGCCTTTTTGCTCTTCCTGGAGACAGATGACGGGATGAGGGGTATCCTTGGCGAACTCTGTGGAGTTTGCTCTGGCCAGGCCGCACATGTTGCGAGCGTATTCGATGGTGGCGATCTGCATGCCCAGGCAGATGCCGAAAAAGGGGATGAGGTTTTCGCGGGCGTATTGGGCGGCGAGAATTTTCCCCTCGACACCGCGGTCTCCGAAACCACCTGGAACGAGAATGCCATCGACTTCACCGATTACGGCGCGGGGGCCGTGGTCCTCGATCGCCTCCGCTTCGACGCGCACGATCTGCACCTTGGTATCGTGGTGGGCACCAGCGTGGATGAGCGATTCGTAGATGGATTTGTAAGCATCCTGAAGCTCGATGTATTTCCCGGCGACTGCGATCGTGATCTTGTGGCGCGGGTGGATGACGCGCTGGACGAAATACTCCCAGTCCTCGAGGTCGGGAGAAGGGGTGTGGCCGAGGCCAATTTTATCGACGACCAGGCGGTCGATCTTGTCGCGGCGGAGGTCGAGCGGGCACTCGTAGATCGTGTGGGCGACATCGCGGAAGGCGACGACGTTCTTTTTCTCGACGTTGCAGAACATCGCGATCTTGCGGCGGTTGTCCTCGTCGAGGTCGGCCTCGGTGCGGCAGATGATGATGTCCGGCTGGATGCCGAGCTCGCGGAGCTTGGCGACGGATTGCTGGGTTGGCTTGGTTTTGACCTCGCCGGCTGCCTTGATGAACGGCAGGAGGGTGACGTGGATAAAGCAGACATTGTCCTTGCCTACCTCGAGCGCGAACTGGCGCAGGGCCTCAATAAAAAGCAGGCCTTCCATGTCTCCGACCGTGCCGCCGATTTCCGTGATGAGCACGTCGACGTTTGGGTTGTCCTGGGTGACCTTGTGCATCCGGACTTTGATTTCATCGGTGACGTGCGGGATGAATTGCACGGTCTTGCCGAGGTATTCGCCGCGGCGCTCCTTTTTGATCACGGCGTCGAAGACCTGACCCGAGGTGAGGTTGTTCATCTGCGAGAGCACGCCGGAGGTGAAGCGCTCGTAGTGGCCGAGATCGAGATCGGTCTCCGCGCCGTCATCAAGAACGTAGACCTCGCCGTGCTGGTAGGGCGACATGGTGCCGGGGTCGACGTTCAGGTAAGGATCGAACTTTTGCATCAGGGTCTTGAGCCCCCTGGCTTCGAGCAGTGTGCCGATCGAGGCTGCAGCGAGGCCTTTACCGAGAGAGGAGACGACGCCGCCAGTGACAAAGATATATTTCATAAAGGGTAAAGTGATCGGTGATCGGTGGAGGAGATGAGCCGTTCAATTTCCAAGGCTTGTTCTGGAGTGTCCACGCCGGGCGAAGTGTCCGAGGTGATGATGACGCGGATGTTCGCGCCGTTCTCGAGCGCGCGGAGCTGCTCTAAAGATTCAGCCTGCTCCAGCGGGGAAGGGGACCAAGTCACAAAAGTTTCTAGGAAGTCGCGGCGGTAGCCGTAGATACCTTTGTGACGAAAGACCGGCAGATCTGCGACCGGCTGGCGGAAAAAGGGAAGGGGGGAGCGGGAAAAGTAAAGGGCGTGGCCGTTTTTCTTAAGCACCACTTTTACGACATTCGGATCGGCGACGGCGGGATCGGAAGGGTCGAGTGGGTTCGCGGCAGTAACCATTTCTAGATCGGAATCATCAACGAGTGCCTGGGCGAGCTGGTCGATCAGAGTGGGATCGATCAGCGGCTCGTCACCCTGGATATTCAGCACGTGGGTTGCCTGCGGAATCGCGGAGACGGCTTCGGCGAGGCGATCTGTTCCGGTCGGATGATCAGGGGAAGTCATCACCGCTTTTCCACCGAATGCGGTAACTGCAGCGGCAATACGCTCATCGTCGGTGGCGACCAGCAGCTCGGAAAGGGTCGTGGCCGACTTGCAACGCTCCCAAACATGCTGGATCAGCGGCTTGCTCGCGATAAGATGAAGGGGCTTGCCAGGGAAGCGTGTGGAGCCCCAGCGGGCGGGAAGGATGCCGATGATGTAGCATTTAGAGACTGGTTGGGACACGCAAATAGAACAGGTTGCGCCAGCCTATGCGGCTCGGGTCGGGGACGACAAGAGCCGTATGGAAAAACTTTAGAGCACCTGCTGGAAAGCCGTAGCGAGCTGTCCAACAAGCGCTGGAAAGCTCCGATACGGAGACCGGATCAACCCTACCCGATCGTATGGCAGAATAGATCCGGCCCCAGCTGCGGGAAAACGTGTATCAGAGCATGCCCATCACGAAGAGGACGATGACGACGACCAAGAGCAGACCGAGGATCCCGCTAGGGGCGTAACCCCAACTGCGGCTGTGTCCCCAGGTTGGTAGGGCACCGATAAGAAGGAGAATGAGGACGATCAACAGTATGGTTCCGAGAGTCATGATTGTGTGGTGTGAGTGCGTTGAGCCAATCGCAGGTTGCCTGCCAACTTGCGATGCCGTCTTCGATCTCTTGCCTGCGCTGATGTTGCGGAGGTTATGCACATTTTATCGCTGCTCTGACCTTGCAATATCGGAGGCGGGTCATGCAATCCGCAGGAAGCGGTTGCCAGTGGGTCATGGCATTCCCTTTGGCCTTTCGCTTGGGGCTCGGCTGCTCTTAGCTCTCCCAAGTGAGTTCCGAACCTGAGACTGCCTGCCGGATTGTGAGAACGACGGTAGCTGGAGTGGAGATGGTTGCGGCGGTCCTAGGAGAAGAGAACGGGGCGGACGCTCCTGTCTTCGTTCTTGTGCATGGGCTGGGTATGTCGCGACGTTACATGATGCCGACTGCATTACTGCTGGCGGAATTCGGAAGGGTATATGTCCCGGACATGCCTGGCTTTGGCGAGAGTGGAAAAGCCGTGGAAGCGCTAACGATACCGGAGCTTTCGGACAGCCTGATGGAGTGGTTGACTGACCTTGGGCTGGGCCCGGTGATATGGCTGGGAAACTCGTTGGGAGCCCAGGTTCTCATCGATTTTTCGACCCGACATCCTGAGCACGCGGCCGCAGCCGTGCTGGTGGGACCGACGATTGATCCGGAGGCGCGCAAGATTTCAATCCAATCGCTACGTCTCTTGGCTGATGTGTTTTTGGAGCCGACTGCGCTGTACACCATAGGCCTAGTCGATTATTTGCGCGCGGGTCTGCGGCGGAATCTTCAGACGCTGCGCCATGCCTTGGATGATCCGATCTTGGAAAAGCTGCCCCAGATCCGATGCCCGGTGCTAATCATCCGTGGCGGTCGGGATCCCATCGTGCCGGAGCGCTGGGTGGAGCGGGTAGCGCGGCTGATTCCTGAAGCGCGACTGGTAACGATCCCGAGAGCGGCTCACGCTGTGAATTTCAACAGCCCCGGGCAGCTGGTCGAGGAGGTGATGAACTTTCTCAGAGCCAAGCCGCAGCTCAAATTTCCACGGAGAAGATGATCCTCGTGCAGAGCCTACAGTGCTGCGACCTGTTCTAGAATGTGCTCAACGGTGGCAATGCGGCCGATGCCTTGGTAGCCGCAGGCGAGATCGCCCTGGGCGGGTCCGATGAAATGGCAACCATCAGTCTTCAGCTGGGAGATGTTTCGCTGGGTAGCGGGGTGCAGCCACATTTTCCCGTTCATGGCGGGCGCGATGTAGCAGGGGATTTCCCGCGGCAGCGCCAGGTAGATCGAGCTAAGAGGGTCGGGCGAGAGGCCGTTGGCGAAGTTGCCAATCAGGTTGGCGGAGGCAGGTGCGATGAGAAGCAGATCGGCGGTGTCTGCCAGGTCGATGTGACCTGGTTTCCACGAATTTTTCTCATCTTCGAGCGAGATCAGGACGGGATTCCTGGTGAGAGTCTGGAGGGTGAGGGGAGTGATAAACTCGCAGGCAGAACGGGTCATGACGGCATGCACGGCATGGCCGGATTTCACCAGTTGCGAGGCGAGATCAGCGGCCTTGTAAGCAGCAATGGAGCCAGAGATGCCGAGGACGATTTTCATTTCTGCCAGAACTCTACATGCGGAAGCTTGGGCGGCTCCACTCGTTATTTCAGCGTGTGGGTCTAGTCGATCACCGATCCGGGCAGCAAAGTGGCAAATAAAGTAGCTGCATCTAAGGGGAGGTCATCAGCGGAGCATTGTGGCCGCTTTTTTCAAAGAGCGAGCGAGGATCTCGATATCTTCAAGGGAATTGTAAAGGGCGAACGAGGCGCGGGTGGTGCCGTTGATGCCAAAACGAGCCATCAATGGCTGGCAGCAGTGGTGGCCGGTGCGGACCGCGACTCCCATTTGATCGATCAGAGTACCGAGGTCGTAGTGGTGAATGCCCTCGATCGTGAATGACAAGGCACCTACGCGATCTTCGGGACCGTAGAGCCGGATGCCAGGGATCTCGCGCAGCGCGTCCGCAGCGGTCCGGATGAGAGCGCCTTCGTGGGCGTTTATCTCGGACAAGCCGATCTGGTTGATGAAATCCAGAGCTGCTGCGAGACCGATCGCGCCCTCAATATTGGGCGTGCCGGCCTCGTATTTGAATGGAGGATCATTATAGGTGGTGCCTTCGAAGCTGACCTGCTTGATCATCTCACCGCCGCCACGCCACGGCGGTAGCTGTTGGAGTAAGTCCAGCCTGCCCCACAAGACGCCGATGCCTGTGGGAGCGTAGACCTTGTGACCGGAGAAGGCGACGAAATCTGCTCCCAAAGACTGCACGTCCACTTGGAAATGCGGCAATGCCTGTGCCGCGTCGATGAGCGTGAGAGCGCCCATTTTCTTGGCCGCAGCGGCCATTTCGCGAATCGGATTGACGGTGCCGAATGAGTTTGAAACCCAGTTGACGGCGAGGATACGGGTGCGGTCTGAGAGCAGGCTCTGAAAGGCCGTTTGGTCAAGGACGCCGTTGTCATCGCAGGGGATGACGACGATTCTCGCGCCGCTCCGTTCAGCAAGCATCTGCCACGGCACAATGTTCGAGTGGTGCTCCAGCGTCGAAATCAGGATGTCGTCGCCCGGCTGGAGGTGGAGAATGTGCGAGACAAGATTGATCCCGTCAGTGGCACCGTAAGTGAAAATGACCTCGTCCGGGGTGGCGGCGTTGAGATGTTTGGCGATCGTCTGTCGCGCCTCCTCGTGGGCCTCGGTGGCGGCGCGGGCGAGGTGGTGGGTGCCGCGGTGGATGTTCGAGTTGAGCTTCTCGTAATAGTGCCGCGATGCATCCAGCACGGCGCGTGGCTTTTGGGTGGTGGCGGCGTTGTCGAGATAAACGAGCGGCCTGCCGTTGACGGTTTCCCCGAGGATCGGGAACTCCGACTTAATGGTGGCTGGGAGCATGAAAAAATCAGGAGAGTTGTTCAACGGCGGCTTCGAGCGAGGGCAGGTCCTCGATCGAATACACGCTGGCGTCGGGAGCAATTTTCGCAACAAGTCCTGCAAGAACTTTTCCCGGACCGATTTCCAAAAACGTCGTGTGCCCTCCATCAACGAGGTATTGGATCGACTCGATCCAGCGGACGGATCCGGTGACTTGTGAGGTAAGGGTGGAGCGGATTTCGCCTTCGGAGCCGACAGGGCGGGCGGTGTAATTTGCAACCACCGGGACCTCGGGGAGCACGAGAAGGGTTGTAACAAGTTCGGCGGCCAGTTTCTCCTGCGCGGAGCCCATAAGACGGGAGTGGTAGGCTCCGGCGACGTTCAGCTTGATCGCGCGGCGGACGCCGAAGTCCTTGGCTTGGGAAATAGCCCTGTCGATGTTTTCCGCTGCGCCGGAGAGGACGATCTGGCCAGGAGCGTTGAGATTGGCAATGTCCACATCCGTCGCTTCCGCCAGTTCCCGGATTTTGGCTTCCTCGCCGCCGATCAATGCGGCCATCGCACCGGTGGTCGCCTTGCAAGCTTCCTCCATGAAAATGCCACGACGCGAAACGAGGCGAAGTCCGTCCTCGAACGAAAAAGTTCCTGCGGCGGCGTGGGCGGTGAATTCCCCGAGAGAAAGTCCGGCGGTCGCGGCGGGGCTGAAGTTCGTCAGTCGCTCCTTAAGCAGGGTATAGCCGATGATCCCATGGAGATAGAGGGCCGGCTGGCAGTGGGCGGTGCTGGTGAGCTTTTCCTCCGGCCCATCGAACATGATGTCGGTGAGGGAGTAGCCGAGCGTGAGATCCGCCTGATGGGCGATGTTGCGGGCGGTGGCGGAGGATTCGATCCAGTCCTTCGCCATCCCAATTCTTTGAGCTCCTTGTCCGGAAAATAAGATCACGATGTCACGCATGGGGATTTTTTAGAGGACGACGCGGGGCTTGGCTAGTTTCGAGTGCCGCTTTTCAGACGGGAGGGCCGAGGGGGGCGCTTTCGTCGTCTAACGACCTGATGGCACGACCTCTTTTCTCTTCCCCTGAAAAATAGGCGGGATAGAAACAGTTCCGCTGCAATAGCCCTTCGGAAAATTCCATCCCAGATCATGACGGCCCTCCAGAGCATCCTCGCCACTTACCGCAGCCAGTCCCAGAGCGAGCGAGAAAAGGGCACATATTTCGAAGAACTGATCCGCACCTACTTCCGTCACGAGCCTAAATACGCCGGGTATTATGACCAGGTGTGGCTTTATACCGATTGGGCGGCGGAGGTCGGCGGTCCGGAGTTCGGTCTGTCAGGGAAGGATACCGGCATCGACCTCGTCGCCAAGGTATCCGGCACCGACGAATACCACGCCATCCAGTGCAAGTGCTACGCGGAGGACTACCGCGTGAAGAAATCCGACATCGACAGCTTTTTCACCGCCTCCGGGCAGAAGCCCTTCGTTTACCGTCTCATCGTCACCACCACCAATGACTGGAGCGAAAACGCCGAGCGCTCACTGGAAGGCCAGACGCCACCTGTCAGCAAGATCACTCTCTTGGATCTTGATCACAGCCAGATCGACTGGGCGAAATACGCTCCCAGCAAGCCCGCGGCGCTGAAGGAGAAGAAACGCCTGCGCAAACACCAGATCTCGGCCTTGGAGAACGTGAAGCTAGGGCTCAAGTCAGCGGACCGAGGCAAGCTCATCATGGCATGCGGCACCGGGAAGACTTTCACTTCCCTCAAGATCGCCGAGCAGCTCGCCGGGAAGAACAAGCGCGTCCTCTTCCTCGTTCCCAGCCTGAACCTCCTTTCCCAGACCCTCACCGAGTGGACACAGGAAAGCTCCATCCCGCTCCGCTCCTTCGCCGTCTGCTCCGATGCCGAGGTCGGGAAGAAACGCGGCAACAAGGACGAGGACATCGTGGAAACCTTCGCCCACGAGCTGCAATACCCCGCCACCACCGATGCCAAGCGACTCGCCTTCGAGATGGCGAAGCGCCACGACGCCGGCCACATGTCCGTCGTCTTCTCCACTTACCATTCCATCGACTGCGTCAGCCGCGCCCAGAACCTCCACGGCATGGCGGATTTCGATCTCATCGTCTGCGATGAAGCCCACCGCACCACCGGAGCCACCTTTGGCGATGACAAGGAATCCAACTTCGTGAAAATCCACGATGCCGCCTTCATCCGCTCCGCGAAACGCCTCTACATGACGGCCACACCGCGCATCTACGGGAGCATGGCGAAGGCCAGCGCCGAGCGCGACAGCATCACCCTCGCCTCCATGGATGACGAGGCACTCTTCGGGAAACAGCTCCACCTCATCACCTTCTCCGAGGCCGTGGAGCTGAAACTCCTCACCGACTACAAAGTCCTCGTCCTCGCCATCAACAGCTCCCACGTCAGCGCCCGCATCCAGGGCTTGCTCAAGGATGAGAACAACTCCCTCAAAGTCGATGACGCCGCCCGCATCATCGGCTGCTGGAAAGCCCTTTCCAAGCAGGGCGTCACCGAGCACCTCCCCGGCGATGAGGCACCCATGCGCCGCGCCGTCGCCTTCTGCCAGGTCATCGAGGCTCAGGGCGGGAAATCGAAAACCCACAAGGTCTCCTCCAAGCAGATCGCCGGGATGTTCAGCAAAGTCGTCGAAGCCTACCAGCAGCAGGAAGACAGCGACAACGACCTCGTCTGCGAGGCCGACCACGTCGATGGCTCCATGAACGCCGGCGAGAAGGACGAAAAGCTCACCTGGCTCAAGGATCAGCCGCCGGAAAACACCTGCCGCATCCTCAGCAACGTCCGCTGCCTTTCCGAGGGCGTGGATGTCCCTGCGCTCGACGCCGTGCTTTTCCTCACCCCGCGGAATTCCCAGGTCGATGTCGTCCAGTCCGTCGGCCGCGTCATGCGGAATGCCCCGGGGAAAAAGCGCGGCTACGTCATCCTCCCCGTCGTCATCCCGGAGGACATGGAGGCGCACGAGGCGCTGAACGACAACAAAACCTATCGCGTAGTCTGGGACGTGCTCCAGGCACTCCGCTCCCACGACGACACCTTCGACGCCCTCGTCAACAAGATCGAATTCGACGGCCAGAACAAGCGGAAGATGGAGGTCGTCTCCATCACCGACGAGGTGAAGAAAAAATCCAAGAAAGCCCCCGGCGCGAAACAACCCTCCGGAGTAGGCACCCACGGCATAGCCGAATCCCAAGGCGGCACCCCGCAGGCCATACAGGCGCAGATGCAGTTCCAGGTCACCGATCTCGAACGCGCCCTCTACGCAAAGCTCGTCAGGAAATGCGGCTCGCGGAACTACTGGGACGATTGGGCGAAGGACATCGCCGCCATCGCCAACACCCACATCTCCCGCATCACCCAGATCGTCAAAGGGGGCGCTGGCGTCCCGCCCGCGTCCAATTCCACGGAAGTTGCGGCTTTCAACGCCTTCGCCAACGAGCTGCGCGACGACCTCAACGACTCCATCACCGATGCCGAAGTCATCGAGATGCTCGCCCAGCACCTCATCACCAAGCCCGTCTTCGATTCCCTCTTCGCGGACTACTCCTTCGCCAGCCACAATCCCGTCTCCAAGGCCATGCAGCACACGCTCGATGTTCTCCAGGAGCACCGTTTGGAAAAGGAAGCGGATACCTTGGAGAAATTCTACGCCAGCGTCGCCCGCAAGGCCAAGGACACGAACACCGCCGAGGGGAAACAGAAAATCGTCGTCGAGCTATACGACAAGTTCTTCCGCAACGCCTTCCCCCGCATGACCGAGCGGCTCGGCATCGTCTATACCCCCGTGGAGGTCGTGGACTTCATCATCCACTCCGTCAACGACCTCCTGAAACAGGAATTCGGCCAAACCCTCGGCAGCGAGGGCGTCCACATCATCGATCCCTTCACCGGCACCGGCACCTTCATCACCCGCCTCCTCCAGAGCGGCCTCATCACCAAGGAACAGCTCCCGCATAAATACAGGCATGAGATCCATGCGAATGAGATTGTCCTCCTCGCCTACTACATCGCCGCGATCAATATCGAGGCGGTTTATCATGGGATCATGAAAGGGTATGATGCCGCGCCGCCCGGATTGGGTCGCCCCGTTGGGGCTCATGATTCTGGTGGGGCGGAACCCGGGGCGCTGCCCCGGGCTGGCATAGCGCAGGCCGTTGGCCTTGAAGAATCTTCCGCCCCAACGGGGCAACCTATCGCAGCCCAGGGCAACGCCCTGGGTCCCGACCCGCAAAACATTCCCAGCCCTGAAAGGGCGGCTTACGAACCCTTCCAAGGCATCTGCCTCACCGACACCTTCCGCTTGGAGGAAAAGGATCTCATCTGCGATCTCCTCGCCAACAACTCGGAACGCAGAAAGCGCCTCCAGAAATTGGACGTGCGGGTCATCATGGGGAACCCGCCGTATTCGGCTGGGCAGGAAAGCGCGAACGACAACAATCAGAACGTCGCTTATCCTGATCTTGATGAGAGAATCAGGAATACCTACGCCGCATATTCGGACGCTACGAACAAGAACGCCCTCTATGATTCATATATCCGAGCGATTCGGTGGGCGAGCGATCGAATTGGAAAAAGCGGGATTATCGGGTTCGTAACCAACGCGGGATTCCTTGAAGCAAACACGGCAAATGGGATGCGTAAGTGCCTTGGTGACGAGTTCACTAGGATTTACGTTTTTCACCTTCGTGGCAATCAACGCACGTCCGGAGAACGCTCGAGACAAGAGGGGGGGAAAATATTTGGGAGTGGCAGCCGCGCTCCGATTGCCATCACGTTATTGGTGAAAAATCCGCAGTCCAAATCTCAAGGGGAGATATATTGGCGAGATATTGGAGATTACCTTACGCAGCAGCAGAAGCTGGAGATCGTCAAAGAGTTTGAAGGTGTTGGCGGAATGATTCGAGAGGACGCATGGACAAGCGTTAATCCGAATGAGCACTTCGACTGGATAAACCAGCGAGATGAATCGTTCGAGAAATTCATCATTCTAGGTGACAAGAAGGATAAGCAAGCACTCAGCGTATTTGAAAATTATTCCAGCGGATTGAAAACGCAGAGGGACTTCTGGTGCTACAATTTCTCTCGAAGCACGCTCGAAGAAAATATTTTACGTACAATCTCCTTCTACAACAAGCATCTTGGTTCTGCGGAAGGTAGCGAGAGCGACGTGCTATCTTCTATCGCTTACGATTCCTCGAACATTAGTTGGACTCGTGCGCTCAAATGGGATTTGGAAAAGCGGAAGAGACTGAATTTTCAGAGCAAGGCACCAGTGATCTCTACCTATCGGCCTTTTGCCAAGCAGTGGCTCTACTTTGATCGCCGCTTGAATGAAATGGTCTATCAAATGCCCCGAGTATTCCCTCTTCCCGACGTGCAAAATCGGATCATCACGCTTGGTGGTGGTGGAGCCGGCCCCGAGTCTCCACCGTTGATGGTTGGTAACATTTTCAGCCTGCAACCCAATCATGGCACCCAATGTTTCCCCCTCTACCTCTACGAAAAGGCGGACGAAGCATCGGACGCGGAACTGTTTTCCAAAAGCGGCGAGACCTCGGGCGACTACACGCGGCGGGACGCGATCACGGACGCGGGGCTTGGGCATTTCCGCAAGGCCTACGGGGATGCGGGGAAGGGGATCACAAAGGAGGATCTTTTCTACTACATCTACGGCCTCCTGCACTCGCCGGAATACCGCAGTCGCTACGCGGACAACCTTTCCAAGGAACTCCCCCGCATCCCGGCGGTGAAGAACTTCGCGGATTTCATGGCCTTCTCCCAGGCCGGGCGGGAGCTTGCGGATTGGCACCTGAATTACGAGACCAGCGCCATGCATCCGGACATCGTGATTGATGAGGTGAAGAAGACCGAAGCGGCGACCGAAGATCGCCGCTACCGCGTGGAGAAAATGAAATTCGCCAAAACCAAAGACCCGGAGACCAACAAAAGCGTCCCCGACAAAACCACCGTCATCTACAACCCCCGCAACATCCCCCTGGAAGCCTACGACTACATCGTCAACGGCAAGCCCGCCCTCGAATGGGTCATGGAACGCCAGTCCGTCACCACCGACAAAGCCAGCAACATCACAAACGACGCCAACCTCTGGGCCACCGAAACCATGCAAAACCCCGCCTACCCCCTGGAGCTATTCCTACGCGTCGCGAAAGTGAGCGTGGAGACGGTGAGGATCGTGGGTGAGCTCCCGGAGCTGGATATTTGAAGAGCTGCGAGTCCTATATGGAGATTGAAAATCGACTTCGATTCGGCAACCTTCACGCAGGACGGAGCGGTAAGCTCCGTGGCGGTCAATGCACACTGCGCGGATAGATGCTTTTTGCGTGTCAGTGGGAAGGGAGAAAAACGATGCAAGGCTCTGCTTCTTCTTGCCCTCGGCCATGTGCACGAGTTCGCCGGTAAGGCCGTTGAAGCTGCGGCGCATGTCGCAGGGCTCGACCGCGACGAATACTTTCAAGCTGCCTGAGAAGCTCAGCATGGTCCCGAATGTTCGAGTTGGCGGATCAACGCGACGGCAAGCGCGACCTGGCTGGCGGAGGTGAGGGAAAGCCTGGCTCGACCCGGGAGGAATACGTCCATGGCCCCGTCCGCGGACGCATTCCCGCTTCCCTCGATCATGGCCGGAATCAGGGAAAGGAATCCGGAAGGTGGGGAATTCGGAGTCGTGGACGTGGAGGATTGCCTGTCCTTCCTGATCCATGTAACCAGTGTCTGATAGTTGACGCCGTGATG